>ONKY01000118.1 GCA_900318585.1 uncultured Prevotellaceae bacterium | reverse complement strand
GTCCGACCTCTTAGGCGAACTCAAAGTTCCAGCAGACGCCCTCTATGGCGTACAGACACAGCGTGGTATCAACAACTATCACATCTCTCGCAAGAAGATGTCTTGGTATCCTGACTTCATCATCGCTATCGCATACGTGAAGTTGGCAGCTGTCGAGACTAACCACACCCTCGGCGTCATCAACGACGAGATTTCAGGTGCTATCTCACAGGCATGCCGCGAACTCATCGACGGCAAGCACCACGAGAACTTCCCCATCGACATGATGCAGGGTGGTGCAGGTACTTCAGTCAATATGAATGCCAACGAGGTAATCGCCAACCGTGCCCTCGAAATCATGGGTTACGAAAAGGGTGACTATCAGCATTGCTATCCCAACGACCACTGCAACTGCGGCCAGTCAACTAACGACGTTTATCCTACGACCATCCGTCTGGCCCTGATTCGCTTGAACAAGTCACTCATCGCTGCCCTCACAGGCCTGATCAGTGCCTTCCGTTACAAGGGCGACGAGTTCAAGGACTGCATCAAGATGGGACGTACTCAGTTGCAGGACGCTGTGCCCATGACCAGCGGACAGGAGTTCAATGCCTATGCCAACAACCTCGAAGAGGAAATCCTGAATCTGGAGCGCAACGTGAAGCTGCTTCATGAGATCAATATGGGTGGTACTGCTATCGGTACTGGTCTGAATGCCGTTCCCGGCTTCGCCAAGCTCTGCGCTGCCAACCTTTCTAAACTCACTGGTGAGGCCTTTGTGTCAGCTGCCGACCTCGTAGAGGCTACACCTGACACGGGTGCATACGTCAGCTACTCTTCAGCTTTGAAGCGTCTGGCCGTGAAACTTTCTAAGATCTGTAACGACCTCCGACTGATGGCTTCTGGTCCTCGCTGCGGTCTCAACGAGATTAATCTGCCTCCCAAGGCTCCTGGTTCTTCCATCATGCCGGGTAAGGTGAATCCCGTCATCCCTGAGGTAGTCAACCAGGTATGCTTCAAGGTGATTGGCAACGACACCACCGTTAGCTTTGCCGCTGAGGCTGGTCAGTTGCAGCTCAATGTGATGGAGCCTGTTATCACCGAAGCCCTCTTCGAGAGTCTGATCTGGCTGAAGAACGGTATCGAGACCCTCACAGAGGAATGTGTACTGGGCATTACCGTCAACAAGGAGCGCTGCTACGAGATGGTAAAGAATTCTATCGGTATCGTCACAGCACTGAATCCGTATATCGGTTATAAGACCTCTACGAAGGTGGCTAAGGAAGCTCTTGAGACGAATCGCTCAGTCTATGATATCGTGCTGGAGAAAGGACTGATGACACAAGATAAACTCGATGAGGCCCTGGATCCTAAAAACATGCTTGTCTCACACAAGTATATTAAATAAAGCCCCTTTTCTCTATTGTCATCTGCCGGACTCCTTGATGGAATCCGGCAGTTTTTCTGCATCAGTTTCTGGCTTACCTCGTAGGCACGCTTGCTCGTCTGAGCACCGCTTAATGTAAATACTGAGCGAAGAACTCCTCCAGTTTATCCCAAGGAATCATATTCTTTGGTTCTCCCTTGCCGACCAATTCGGTATATCCACCGTCGTAGAGATCGCAATGTGAGGCACCGGGGATGATGAGCAACTGTTTGTTTTCTGGCACTGGATTAGGCTTTCCGACAGTGTTGTATCCCTCGGCCTTGCCTTCCACCATATACTTGAAAGCTGCCTCGCCAAAGTAGCGTGAGTGGGCCTTCTCACCATGCATCACCATCACGGCTGAACGGATTTCGTTGATGTAATAGAGGAAGCGGGAGTTGGCGTAAGCCTGGGTGCCGATGATGCGCCAACCGTCGTTGCTGTTGCCACTGCGGGCATGATAGCCGCGTGGGGTCTTATAGTAGTCATAGTAGTCCTTCACGAACTGCGGAGCATCGTCGGGTAGGGGGTCGATGACGCCACCAGCCATGGCCTTGGGGGCAGATAGGCGCTGCTTCGAAAGTGTCTCACGGGCAGCATGGCGCGACTCTTCTTTGTCCTCGCTATCGTAATAGCCGTTGCCACTCACGCGAGTCATGTCGTACATGGTGCTGGCCACCGTAGCTTTTATGCGGGTGTCAGCAGCGGCAGCATTCAGGGCGATGCCTCCCCATCCGCAGATGCCTATGATACCAATCTTCTCTGCATCGACGTTTTCCTGCTTCGAGAGGAAATCGACGGCAGCCATGAAGTCCTCGGTATTGATGTCGGGCGATGCTGTGCGACGCGGCTCACCGCTGCTCTCGCCGGTGTACGACGGGTCGAAGGCCAGCGTCACAAAGCCACGCTCTGCCATCCGCATGGCATAGAGTCCGCTCGACTGCTCCTTAGTTGCTCCGAATGGGCCGCTCACAGCGATGGCGGCCAGTTTTCCCTCTGCCTCTTTAGGCGTATAGAGGTCTGCCGCCAGCATCAGACCATACTGGGTTTCAAACGTCACCTTCCGGTGGTTCACCTTTTCACTCAATGGGAATACCTTGTCCCACTCCTGCGTCAATTCCAATTTTTGTACCATATCACTATCTGTAGTTTGTTTCTTTTCTGTGCATGCCGTCAGCAATCCCGCTGCTAGCATTGCTATAAAAACCTTTTTCATCTTACTATTTTTTTACCGTTTTTAATGATAATTCCTTTTTGTCCTTTCTGTGCTAAGGTGCCTTGCAGGGTATTTGCTTTCGAGCCATCCACCTTTAACTCGGAACCATGAACTGCTTGGATGCCTGTAGTATTGCTAAGCGAAAGCGTCACGCTGATATTACTCTCGCCCGCTTTCAGAAATGTGCGCAGCTCACTCTCCGACAATTCGTCAATCTTTCCCAAACGGGTGTAGCTCCATGAATTCGTGCCGTAGAACATGCAGATATTGCTGCCGTTGTAAAGGACAATATCGCCTGGTTGAGCATTGATTTGTTCATTGCTTGTTGGAAGCGAAAAACCCAATGCTCCCCAAATCTCAAATCCTCCACTGGAGTTGAGTCTCACTATAATAGGAGACGACTGTAATTTCGTCACCAGTTCCTGAGTCGCACAATTATCAACCAGTGTCGCCGTCTTGGTTACGCCACCGATGGTGAGATAGAGTTTCTGAGTCATATTGTTTGAAGTTTGAAAATTTTGAGTAGACAACCAGTTCTCAATCAGCGAATTGCGGTTGGAGTGGTTGCTGGCATTGATCCACAGGGCATTACCTGCCCATGTCACGTTGGGGAGAAGTCGCTGCGCATCGGCTACCACGCCACTGATACCACTCGAATGACTTGACACAATCATTGCGACCGTCTTGCCTGCCAGCTTTTCGCTGTTTTTGAAGAGGTACGTCTGCATGATAGCCGCCATTTGGCTCCACCAAAGCGGAGTCACGACGATGATATTCTGATAGTCATCCAAACTGACATTCACGGGGTCGATGGCAGGATAGCTGTTAACATCGTTAGGGTTAGCCTTGATAGCGTTTAGAAGTTGCGTACCCAGTGCATAGTTGTTCGCCTCATATTTCAGTCCCTTTTCAGCAGGTTGGATTTCAAGCACGTCTGCCTCAATCTGTGCCGTCAATGAATTCACAATCTCGCGGCAGTTGCCCGTATAACTGTAATACACCATTAGTGTCTTTCCCAAACTTTGGATAGGAACGGGCTCTGCCTTTACCTCGCTGTCTGACGAACAGCAAGTGAACAGCATCGCTGCTAATAATATCATAATCTGTTTCATAAAGTCTTACTTTTAAAACACGCTGCAAAGTTACCCCTTTTCTATAATATAGATGTTATACAGATTTTGGAAAGAAATACCATTTTTACGGATTCTTCGACAAATATTCGAAAAATCCTCCATATCATTGCGATATAGAGGATTCTTTTGTGTTTTATTTAGATTTAGTATTTCAGTTCGTCATGCACTTCGTCAGTCACAGACCTTGCTGACTTACTCTTTTCGATATAAACACGGTTTGATAGTAATCACCCGGTCGTAGGCGGCAGGCTTCACCCTGTATTCGTCGAGTACATAGACGCAGGTGCATCCAACGCCAGTTGTGGCGTAATCGAGATTGAGGGTGTAGCGGTCTTTCTGCGGCTGCAGTTGATAGGTGAACTGACTCTTCGTCAGGTTGTCGGTCGTGAACGGATAGGCATTGAAGTTGAAGGGCTCATTCATGGAAATCTGCACGCCGTTGCCGTCTTTGTCCAATAGTCGCACGTAGCGGTTATCGGTACGCAGGGCATGATCCTGAGGTAATAGATAGGGTTCGTACATCTGAGCCACCGTCTTGTTCCAGACACCCACCTGATAGCCTGTCTTACGGTCGGGATAGTTCTCCTCCGGGCCACGTCCGTACCATGTGATATGGTCGAACTCATTGGCTATGGTGGTGGTGAAGCCGATGCGTGGAAGCATCTCGGGCAGACGTCCATGTGGACTTAGGTGATTCTCAATCTTAACCGTACCGTCATCGAAGAAATGATAGGTATAGTCGAGCGTGAATCCTGCCAACTGCACACCAGATATATAAAGGTCGAGGGCTCCATAGGACGAAGCACCGACTTGTACTAGCTGACTGACACGAACAATGGTCTCACGCTTGTTGTGGGTCAGACGCACTTCAGCGGGACGGATGCGCAACTGGTTCACGCCCTTGGAGTACCACAGGGTGGAAACCATGTTGCCATAACCTTCGGCATAGCCGCCGTTCACTCGGAAGGCATCCCATGAATCGAACTCGTTGGCCAGCGGTGCGCGCCACAGGTTAAAACTGAGTGGTGACTTGAGCACTTGTCGACCTTCTACCTCAATCTGTTCGAGATTGCCTGTTTCCTTGCTGATGGCATAGCTGAAGTCTTTGCCGCTGATAATGATTTGCTGTTCGTCTTCTTGTGTCTTGATGTCTTCAGATGTGAGCAGTGGTTCACGGGCGGGCAAGTTCCACGACGTGAGTTCCAGTTGATCCCACGCTACCTCATGTCCGGCTTTTGCCCATACTTCATCGTGCTTCAAAGCAGAGGTGATGGTCAAGCGGTATTCCTTTCCGGCCACGATGGCAGGCTTATGATATGGGATGGTGACTACCTGCGTCTGCTGCGGCGCTGTGGAGAACTGGATGTCGCCCTCTTCCAATACCTCACCGTCAGCCATCAAGGTCCAGTGTGAGGCGTACTGCGAGAGGTCGGTGAAGAACAGGCGGTTAGTGACCTCTGCCTCGCCTGTATCAGCATTGAGCAGTCGGATGCTGACAGGTTGGGTGGTCCACTTCATTTGTTTCATCTCTGGTTGCACGGTGCGGTCTGGCCAGATGCTGCCGTAGGTTCGCATGTTGCCGCCGATGGTGTAGAAGGTGCCTTCGTCGCCATTACCGTCTTGGTCAAATGTAAGGTAAAGTACGGCATCCTTGGCATCGCCTTCACCGTCAGCGAGACATTTATTGTAGATAGCCACATTGTCCATCTCGGCATCAGCGGTGTAGATGGTCTGTGGGTCTTGGGCATGATTGCCGGCAAAGCGGCCGATGTTGATGGGATAGGGGAAGTTGCTCAGCACACCGCGTTCGCCCCCTCCTCTGTTGAAGCGACGGTTTTCGGCAGGCTCTGGGGCTGCGGTCGATGCCGTGCCCTTCAGTTGTCCGTCGATGAAGAGTTTCATCTCCTGACCGTTCCACGAAGCCATCACATGATGCCAGTTGCCTGTCCAGTTCTCAGGCAGGTCGACATCGAGTGTGTGCTTCACGCCTGAGTGCAGATAGAACTGCAGTTTAGTATCGCCTTTCTGTACGACGCCGAATTGCGTGTTCCCCTTTGTGATGTAGGGCGCACCCTCATATATGCCGCTCAACTTGCCGGGCTTGACATCGAAACTGATGGTCAGTTCCTTACCAGATAGTTCGACGTTCTGACTGCGATAGACTTCCACCCACTCGTCATGGCCGTTGAGATGCAGCACACCCTTCTCCACTTTGGCATTGCCCATTAGGTGGACGGGGGTGTTATAGGGCGAACTGTCAGTCAACGGGCGGATATGCTCTGTGATGCCAGGGTTGACAAAATCCCAGATAGCGCCACCCATCAGTCGCGGATGACGGCGGATGACGTTCCAGTATTCATCCAATCCACCACCGGCATTACCTGCCACCGACAGATATTCGTCCATGAACGACGGACGCGGGTCTTCCTCCTCAGGCACCAACGCCGTGTTCATCTCCAGTTCGTAGGGTGTGGGATAGCGCGGTCCGATGATTTCCTCGCCAGGATGAGCGTAGGCATTGCCGCCGTACATGAAATAACGTGTGGGGTCGAGCCGTTTACCCTCTTTCACCACTTCGGTAATCAATGGCCCCTCACCGCTCTCGTTGCCCGCACTCCAGAAGAGCACGCAGGCATGATTGCGGTCGCGCAGTACCATCTTCTGGACACGTTCCAAGTACATCTCCCGGAACCGCTGGTCGCTCGAGACAAATTCCGTAGCATGGGCCTCGGTGCCGGCTTCGTCGATGATGTAGAGGCCGTATTCATCAGCCAGTTCCAGGTACTTGTTGACAGGCGGATAATGCGAAGTACGTACGGCGTTGAAGTTATGCTGTTTCAGTATCTCCATATCCTTGCGGATAGTCTCCTCGTTCATGGCATGCCCCAGTTCAGGGTGCTGCATGTGGGTATTGGTGGCATTTATCTTGATGGGCTGGCCGTTCAGGTAGAACGTCTGATGGCGGATCTCCGTCTCCTTGAATCCCATCTTGCTTGTTATCTCCTGCATCACCGAACCTGCTTCATTCAGCAGTTCCAGTTTCAACTGGTAGAGCACAGGGGTCTCGCAAGTCCACTTGTCGGGATTGGAGATCAGCGACGAGAGTTCCACCGACTTCTTTCCCTTACCATTCAAGGCAAAGCGGTCGGATAGCATTTCTTTTACCTTACTTCCCTTCGCGTCTGTCAACGTGGCACGCACCGCGTAGGAGGCATTGGTGTCCTCGTATTTCTTCACATCAACCTTCACCTTCATCGTGGCGTCGCGGTATTGGTCGTCAAGATCGGTGGTGACAAACCAGTCCAGCAGTCGCGTCTTGGGCGTGGCGTAGAGCGTCACGTCGTCGAATATACCAGCCAGTCGCCAGTAGTCCTGCCCCTCCAGATAGTAGCCGTCGCTGTATTTCACCACGCATACTGCCAACGTGTTCTTGCCTGGTCGTACGTAGGGAGTGACATCGTATTCTGCCGGTTCCTGTCCGCCCTCGTTGTATCCCACCTGTTGTCCGTTCATCCATACGAACGAGGCACTTTGGACCTTCTCCAGTCTTAGGAAAACCTGTTGCCCCTTCCATTTGGCGGGCAAGGTGAATGTCTTGCGATAGGCTCCCGTAGGGTTATACTCTCTGGGTACAAAAGGGGGATTGGCCTTGAACGGTGCAGCCACATTGCGGAACAGCGCATCGCCGTAACCCATCATCTCCCAGTTGCTGGGTACGTTGATGGTGCGCCATTTGCTGTCCTTGAAGTTCGTTGCAAAGAACTGCTGCGGCACTTCTTCTGGTGTGTTGGCAAAGAAGAAACGCCACTGTCCATTTAGCGATAGATGGTCATTGGCTAAATAGTAGGCGTGGCCCTCCTCCTGATTCTCCTCAAAGACAGAGGTGTTCTCTATGTAATCATAGATGTGCTCCAGATACTGAGCGTTCAACTGCATG
>ONKY01000161.1 GCA_900318585.1 uncultured Prevotellaceae bacterium | reverse complement strand
GCGCGTGCAAAATGTTGACCTCTTCTCATAACTCTTTTTAACTTTTAAGAGGCTTCAGAGGAGTCAACGTATTTCAGGCTAAGACATCATGTGATTGAGCGCTCAGAGGATGGGAGTTCGCCGAGGATATGGACTGTACGGACAGCGCAGAAGGAACCGTCTTGTTTGTTTCATTTGTTTTCCGAAATGTAACATTATTATAACTCTGTAACAAAGTGTATCAGTTTGGTGACATTTGGAAACGGTTGTTTCGATTCTTTGTTGTATTTTTGCATCATATTTTTAACAACCAACCAATCATAGGCCAATGAAGAAACTTTTTTCAATGTTACTATTGGGTCTGCCACTCACAGTAGCGGCCCAGAATCCGGTTATCCGTCATCTGTTTTCGGCTGACCCGACTGCACGTGTTTTCAACGACAAAGTGTACCTGTATCCCTCGCACGACATCATGCCGCCCGAGGGCCAGCGGCAGGACTGGTTCTGCATGGAGGACTACCACGTGTTTTCTTCGGAAAACCTGACCGACTGGACAGACCACGGGGTGATCGTTACCCAGAACAAGGTGCCCTGGGTGAGACCCGACTCCTACTCCATGTGGGCACCTGACTGCATTGAGCGCAACGGAAAGTACTATTTCTACTTCCCATCGACTCCTGCAGGAGGCATGAGAGGTTTCGCCGTCGGCGTAGCCATAGCCGACAGCCCTACTGGGCCGTTCATTCCAGAGCCGGAGCCCATCAAGGGCATCAACGGCATTGACCCCTGCGTTCTTCAGGCATCCGACGGCAACGCCTACATCTTCTGGGGCGCTGGACGCTGTGCCAAGCTTAAGGACAACATGAAGGAGCTGGCCGACGACACCCCGAAGGAAAAGGTGAAGTTTGGCGAGCGCGAGTTTGAGATGATGGGCGTCAACTGCCTCAAAGGACTGCCCAGCCGCCAGGCCGAAGGTCCGTTCGCATTCGAGGCTAACGGCTGGTATTACCTCACCTATCCATACGTGAGGGAGAACACCGAGGTTCTTGGCTACGCCATGAGCAAAAACCCCATGGGGCCGTACGAGTACAAGGGCCTCATCATGGCCGAGCACCCCAACGGCTGCTGGACCAACCACCACAGCATCGTCAACTACAAGGGCCAGTGGTATCTGTTCTACCACACCAACTTCTTCTCGCCCAACGACGACAAGCGCCGCTCTGTATGCATTGAGAAGCTGGCCTTCAATGCCGACGGCACCATCCAGGAGGTGAAGGAGACCATGCGCGGTGTGGGTATCAACAAGGCTACGGAGAAGATAGAGATTGACCGCTACAGCACGGCTGCCGCCGGCGTCACCAACGAGCCCGTCGACACCACCCGTGCCTTTGCCGGCGGTTGTGCCACCATGCCCGTGAAGGGCAGCTGGATAAAATACGACGACGTGGACTTCAGCTGTCTGACCGACGGCTATATGCTCATCAACGTCAAGGCTGCCGACGACACCGAGTTCTGCGTCCGTGAGGGAAGCGCCACGGGTAAGGTCATTGCCCGCTTCAAGCTGACGGTACGTCCGCCCGATCCTCCCGCCGGCGCCGCCAACAACCCGATGATGATGCGTTTCAGCCGCGACCTGCGCAACCAGTGGCTTACCCAGGCCATCGCCCTGGAGTACACCCCGAAGGGCGTCGCCAATCTCGTCGTCACCAACGAGGGCAACGGAGCCCTCAGCGTAGACTGGATACAGTTCAAGAACCGTCCGAAGTACTTCTCGCCCGTCACCACACCGTCGGCACAGCCCGATGACGAGGGCTTCATCCGTCGCTGGCTGCTCTTGGAGCCCATCGACAAGCCCAACAGCGGCAACACCGTCTTCACCGACTCCTATCTGCGCGAGCACTTCAACAGGCCGTACTTCAAGGGACAGCAGACCATCGTTCCGAAGGACGGACAGAAGGTGAAGGCCACCTTCAAGCAGGAGCAGGCCCCTGCCGGCTTCGGCCGCGGTATGCAGCAAGCCCCCGCACAGCCGGAGGTGAAGACCGTCAGCCAGACGCTTACCTGGCACGCCCTCGACAGCGAGAACATGAACGTCAAGCTGTTCCGCTTCGCCGAGAAGTGGGGTGAGAAAATCTACGGCGTACTCTTCTGGGCCGTCACCATCATCGATTGCGACGAGGATATTGAGAACGTCCGTTTGGCCGTCGGCTCCAACTCCGCTTCCATGTGGTGGCTCAACGGTGAGGAGACGCTGCTGCTCTCTGGCGACCGCCGCATGGTGAAAGACGATGCTGTATCGCAGCGCCTGACCCTGAAGAAGGGACGTAACATCCTGCGCGGCGCCGTCATCAACGGTCCGGGCATGAGCGACTTCTGCGTCCGCTTCATTGACGAGAAAGGAAATCCTGTAACGAACTATAGGGTAACAACGGCCTCGAAATAATAAAACCACATGATAACGTAATAACGTGACAACGAAAACGCATCATAATGTGATGACGTCATAACGACAAGAGAACAATAACGAAATAACGACAAAAAAATGAAAAGAATCTATCATATCCTGGCGGCTCTGGCCGTAGCCACTGCCGCAAACGCGCAAGTAGGCGCACCTTTTATCCACGACCCCTCCACCCTCGCCGAGTGCGACGGCAAGTGGTACACCTTCGGCACCGGCGGAGGAGGCATCATCTCCGACGACGGATGGTCATGGCACAGCGGCGCTGAACGCCCCGGAGGCGGCGCTGCTCCCGACATGATCAAGATTGGCGACCGCTACCTCTGCATCTACGGTGCCACCGGCGGCGGACTGGGCGGCGGTCACAGCGGCCGCATCCTCACCATGTGGAACAAGACGCTCGATCCGAAGTCGCCCGACTTCAAGTGGTCTACAGCCGTTGAGGTGTGCGCCTCCGACGGTATGGAAGACCAGGACGCCATCGACCCGGGCATCATGCTCGACCCGACGACCGGTAGGTTGTGGGTGAGCTACGGCACCTATTTCGGCACCATCCGCCTCATCGAGCTCGACCCCGTGACGGGCTTCCGCGTAGCAGGCAACAAGGAGAAGGACATCGCCATCGACTGTGAGGCCTCTGACCTCATCTACCGTGACGGCTGGTACTACCTGCTCGGCACCCACGGCACCTGCTGCGACGGTGTGAACTCTACCTATAACATCGTGGTAGGCCGCGCCAAGAGCGTACAGGGTCCCTATATAGATAATGTAGGCCGTGACATGTACCACGGCGGTGGACGCATGGTCATCGCCGCCGGCGACCGCAAGACGGGTGCCGGACACTTCGGCCGTACCATCATCGACGATGGCATCGAGGTGATGTCGTTCCACTGGGAAGCAGACATGGACCAGGGCGGCAGCAGCGTGCTGGCCGTACACCCCCTGCTATGGAAGAACGGCTGGCCTGAGGGCGGCGAGAAGTTCAAGGGCGGCACCTTCGAGATTGAGAGCGTGCGCCGCGGTTACGCTTTGGAGCTGGCCGTAGACTTCGTACGCATGAACGTGGCCCGTCGTGGCGGTTTCTTCGGCCGTCCGCAGGCCGATGCCGATCCCCCGAAGCCCGTTCCTAACCAGACGCTCGACCAGGTGCAGTCCACATGGCCCGAGGGCGACATCCCCGTGCGTTGCGGCGACTATATGTTCCGTCCCCACCAGCGCTGGACCGTCACGCCCGTCAACGAGGCAGGCGGCTACCTGAGCAGCCCCTACTTCAAGATCACCATTGAGGGCACCGACCGCGCACTGGCTGCTACCGCCAACCGTGAGCTGACCGCCGTGGCCGCCTATACCGGCGCCGACGAGCAGCTGTGGCGCATCGAACAGGCCACCGACGGCACCTTCCGCATCATGCCGAAGCGCATTCCCGGAGAGGAGGGCATCAATACCCGCTACTGCATCTACAGCATAGCTGACTCCACGCCTACGCTGGCCGAGTGGGACTTCCAGAGCGACAACGCCAAGTGGAACTTCCGTAACCACTAACCAAAGACACTAATATGAAAAAGAACTTGATATGCGCTGTCCTTCTCCTGGCAGCCACACTGGGAGCCCACGCTGCCCAGAAGCCCATGAACGCCCCAAAGGGCGGCAAGGCTATCAGTGATGAATTAATTGGCATCTTCTTCGAGGACATCTCGTCGAGTGCCGACGGTGGTCTTTACGCCGAGTTGCTCCAGAACGGCTCGTTCGAGTACAGTCCCGCAGAGCGCGACGGCTGGGGCCCCGGCACAGCATGGAAACAGGTGCGCCCCGGTCACTCCCTGGGCACCATGCAGGTGCGGATGGACAACCCGCTGAATGCGAACAATCCCACCTACATCCGCCTGCACACGGAGCGTGCGAAGGAGTACTACGACTACAGAGGATGGAAGGGCTACGGCCTGCAGAACGACGGCTTCGACGGCATCAGCGTGAAGGCCGGCGAGAAATACAACTTCTCCGCCTTCATGCGTAACATCGGCAAGGCCAAGCAGGTGCGCGTTGCACTGATTGAGCAGCAGCAGGGCCGGGGATGGATGCCGCGCGACCCGAAGCTGCTGGCAGAGGCCACGTTCGACGTCAGCTCTACATCCTGGCAGAAGTACGAGGCAGTGCTGACGCCCGACACAACCACTGAGAAGGCAGCACTCCAGGTGCTGGTGCTCACCGTGGGCGACCTGGACGTTGACCAGTTCTCACTCATGCCGCAGGACACCTACAAGGGCCACGGCCTGCGTAAAGACCTGGCTCAGGCACTGGCCGACCTCCAGCCAAAGTTCATGCGCTTCCCTGGCGGTTGCGTGGTTCATGGCGGAGGCGATGGCTTCTGGGACACCTACCGCTGGAAAACCACCATCGGGCCAAAGGAGCAGCGCCGAGGGCTGAAAAATACGTGGGGATATCACCAGTCAATGGGATTGGGATATTACGAGTACTTCCAGTTCTGCGAGGATGTCGGTATGCAGCCGCTGCCTATCCTGCCCTGCGGCGTCAGCTGCCAGGGAACGAACGGCGGCTGGGGTATGAGAGGCCAGGCGCAGGACGTGGTGCCCATGTCGGAGATGGACGAGTGGGTGGCCGAGGCCATTGACCTCATCGAGTGGGCCAACGGCGATCCCGCCACCAACAAATGGGCCAAGATGCGTGCCGATGCCGGACACCCGAAGCCCTTTGGACTGAAGTACCTGGGCCTCGGCAACGAGGAGCGCATCAGCCCTGAGTTCTGCGAGCGCTTCAAGTATATCTACGAACGCGTCACCAAGGCTCATCCCGAGATTGTCATCGTCGGCACAGCCGGCCCTGGCTCACACCCCGGCAACTCCGACCTGGAGAACGGCTGGAAGCTGGCCGACGAGCTGGGTATGCCCATCATCGACGAGCATTACTATGAGCCCAACAGCTACTTCCTCTCGAAGCGCCAGTACGACAGCTACCCGCGTGACCGCAAGACTAAGGTATACCTCGGCGAGTACGCCGCCAAGGACAAAAAGCTCATCGACGCACTGGCAGAGGGACTGTACCTGCTCCACGTGGAGCGCAACGGCGATGTGGTGGCCATGACTTCTTACGCCCCACTCTTCGCCCGCAAGAACGCCACGAACTGGAACCCCGACCTCATCTACTTCGACAACGAGCGCCCGTTCCTCACCTGTAGCTACTACGTACAGCAGCTGTTCGGACAGTCGGCCGGACAGTACTTCTACGGCGACTGCGTACGCTTCGATGGCGACGAGGCCGGCGTCATTCAGCCTCAGGTGGACGTTCACTACGGACAGTCCGTCATCCTCAACGTGAAGACCCGCAAACTATTCGTGAAGCTGGTCAATGCCGGCGACCAGGCCAAGAAGGCTAACATAGACCTCAGCCGCTTCGGCCTGAAGAAGACGGCCACCAAGACCGTGCTGACCGGAGCCCCCGATGCAGAGAACAACTTCGAACAGCAGCCTGTCGCCCCGCAGAGCGAGACTGTCAAGGCCAAGAAGAAGTTCACCCTTGACCTTGCACCCTACTCAATGGTCATGCTGGAGTATCAGCTGTAACTCCAGAAAATAGAGGCTAATACGCCAGCACAGGCCAGCCAGCTGCTGTGCCCACCCTCACTGGCACTACCGTAATCCTCACGCTGTCCTGGTGACAGCGTGAGGATTGTATTTTCGCGCTATTTGTTTGGCTGTCGTAATAATTCTTTGTAACTCATGAAAGTCAACAATCCCACCCCAGTAGAGGTTGAGGCCGTCACGTTCGACCGTATGAATGCTGAGACCAAGCTTGTGGTTCCCGATGGTTCGAAAGCCCAATATGAGGTAGCAGAAGGATGGGACAAGTTCAAGTATATTGTCGAAGCTTCTGACATCAAACCTGTCACCGTCCATGTGGCCACGGCAGGTAGTCTGTCGACGCTGATTGCTGAAGCAGATAAATACAGTATTGAACAATTGAAGGTGACAGGTGAACTGAATGGTAACGACCTGGACTATCTAAGGGAAATGGAAGGCAATGAGACGCCAGGCGTCCTGCACATTCTCGACCTGTCGGAAGCCAAGTTGGTTTACCTGGCAGTGAGGCTGATGTGGATCTTATTGTCAGGGTCGTAGCGGTTGGCCCACTGCTCGTAAAGGGGATAGAGACTGGCAGCCTCACTATTGTACCAGGAATAACCCGTACGGCGCTCCACGCCTATCTCATTCAAATGTTTGCGGGGAATACCATCACGGTCACAGACGTAGGGCTCGCAGTTCTCCAGATCGTAGAAACGTCCCCAGATGGGCTTGGCCTGAGGGTCGCTCACCAACTCCACGTTAGCGTTGGGATCTCCTTTCATGCCGGTGCGTTTGATGCGTTGGCCCAATATCTTGTACTTGTCAAACCAAGCCATGGCTCCGTGAATGGCTTTCTTTACCCGTTCGTCGGGATTGGGCAGTGACATGAGCAGGCTGGTGATGGCTGCACTCTCCTGAGAGCAAAACGAGGGCAGCTCGTAAGCACGGGCAGGGGCTGGCAGGAAGGTCTCGCGATCATGCTGCTGGCACCACACCGTGAGTGAGCCGTTATAGACAATCTGTGTCTTGAGGATGCACTCCACACCACGGTTGAAAGCCTCCATGGCACGTTGGCACCTCTGCTTGTCAACAAGCTGACCATCAAAGGGCTTCTGCTGCTGGGCTATCTCGCGTAGCAGGATCATGGTATTCACCATGGCATTGTCGTTGTAGGTGATATGGATCTGATAGTCGTGCATTTCAGGCCAGAACTGAGGCCAGCCGCCATTCTCGTACTGTCCACTGAGCAGGTAATCAACAGCGCGACGGAAAGCCTCGCTGTAGCGGGTGTCGCCAGTAGCCTGAAAGAGGCGGGCCAGGAAGTTCATCTGCAAGGTGGTGGCGTTGTTGTCAGTGGTCGAGTCATCCTTACGCTGCTTGTCGGCAAGCACTTGGGCACGCTCCTCGTCAGAGAGCGGACGACTCATGTCAATGTTCTTCGGCCAGCCGCCAGTGACACGCTGGTAGAGCAACACCTGGTCGCCTATCCGGCGAGCTTCGGCAGTCTGGAAGAAAGCTGACGCCTTCTCCCGCATCGGATTGTAGGTTCGCTGTTGAGCCGAGGTCGTCGCAAAGGTCAACAGGCAGACCGCAACTGTCAGTAAGATTCTTTTCATACTCTTCTTTGTTTTTGTAATTAGTCCAACGGTTTCTAAGTATTTTGCTGTTTTTACGGCGCAAAGGTACATAAAAATCTTCACTCTTCACTCTTCACTCTTCAATTTTTTATCGGTGGCAGCAAAAAACTTCACTCTTCACTCTTCACTTTTCACTTTATTTCGTATCTTTGCACTCACTATGAATCAACTACAGCGTTGGTGCATTTGTCTAAGGCGCATAGGACACTGCCAGGGATTCGGCATCCAGTCGCCTAACGACTATTGGTTTGTCCGATATGTCGTCAATGAGCATTGGCCCTATTACCAGTACGACTCCGTGGGCCTCGGCGACAAATGGCTGACGAAGAAAACAGGGCGCCTCTGCCTGCGCATAGCCAACTGGCGACAGCCGGCCACCGTAATCTGTAGCGAAGAGCTGAAGCCATACATTCATGCAGGATGTCAGCGGGCAGAAGTCACTACGGAAGGCACAAAGGCCGACATGGCAGTCATAGAAACAGAGAATGAGGAGCGTGTGATGCAGACCGCCAACAGTATGGACGAAGCAGGCATATTGATCGTCAGGGACATAGCACACCATCCGGAGTTGTGGCAGCGCATTGCAAGCCTTGAACGGACACGTGTCATGTTCGACCTTTATTACTGCGGCATCGTATTCTTCGACCAAAAACGAAAAAAGCAAAACTATATCATTAACTTCTAAAACAACAATGAAAATAACAAGAGTATATACCCGCACGGGTGACAAAGGTGAGACAAGTCTTGTGGGCGGTGTGAGAATCAAGAAAAGCAATATCAGGCTGGAAGCCTACGGTACAGTGGACGAGCTGAGCGCACAATTGGGGATGCTTGTGGCCATGATGGACAATGGCGAGGAGCGTCAGATGGTTATTCATGTTCAGAATATCCTCTTCAATGTTTGCACACACTTGGCAACGGACCAGAGCCAGACACCACTCTATCCCTCAGCACGAGTACCCGAAGAGGAAGTCAAGCTTTTAGAGGAACGCGTAGATATGCTAATGAAAAAGCTGCCTGAACGGCAGGGGTTCATCCTGCCCGGAGGATGCCAGGCCGCCTGTCAGGCACATATCTGCCGCACCGTCTGCCGACGGGCCGAGCGCCGCATCGCAGCATTGTCAGAAGAGGCTATAGTGGGCCAAGAAGTGCAGCAATACATCAACCGCCTGAGCGATTACCTGTTCGTTTTGGCCAAAATAATAAATTTTAACACTGGCGTCAGTGAAATTGTCTGGGAAAATGCTTGCAAATAAGAAATAAATGTGTACTTTTGCGGCCAAATTTAAGCATTGTGAGCTTTAACGAGAGAGTAAATGTATAAATAATTTGTAAATTGTTAAATCATAAATAGTTAAGACTATGTATTGGACACTTGAATTAGCATCAAAACTGGAAGACGCGCCCTGGCCTGCTACCAAGGACGAACTGATAGACTACGCCATACGATCGGGTGCTCCGTTGGAAGTACTTGAAAACCTACAGGAAATAGAAGACGAAGGAGATGTTTACGAGAGCATTGAAGACATCTGGCCAGACTATCCCACGAAAGAAGACTTCCTCTTCAACGAGGATGAGTATTAAACGTTAGATTTTAATCTAAGTAATTTAAAATCAGCGAGATAAGCAAATATTATTTGTTTG
>ONKY01000119.1 GCA_900318585.1 uncultured Prevotellaceae bacterium | reverse complement strand
GTGGAGGGCCATGGGCGCCTCGTGCATGTCGGCGTAGCAGCGGCCAAGGAGGTAGTGGGCCAGCATCTGCTCGTTGGCGGAGCCGTGTCGGTCGAACCAGTCGGCCAGCTCCTGCGCCTCGTCGCGGTGGGTGGCGGTGAGCATGGTGTCGGCACGGTTGAGCGCATTCAGCACAGAGAGACGCTCACGCATCTCCGCCCGCCTGCCGCCACAGCCTGCAAGCAGCATCACGACCAATAGCACGTAAACCTGTCTCATACTTGATGCAAAGGTACACAAACTGACGCAATTATCACACCTCGCAGCCCTACTTTTACAGATTATTAAAAGTTTGATGTTGTCGTTTTTAACATCTCTTTGTTACCGTTATTGCGCTTAATATAACTACTCTCTGGGGTACTACGCGTAGCCGTTACCGAAGGATAACCTTCTTGGAAGATGCGCCTTGGCGTATGACATAGACACCGGGGCGGAGACCGTCGAGGGTGGTGCCGCAGGGCTGGCCAGAGAGGGTGAACACCTGATAGGACTGTGCGAGATTGACGCTGATGTCGAGGACAGGATTTGGCACAAATGTATACTTGAGTTTCTTGTCCATCCACGCTAAGCGCTCTCTCATAAACCGCCTGACATTTTGCACCTCTGCCTGATAACTGCCCCAGAGCTTGGGATTCTGGTGGACAAACGTATTCATAATCTGCCAGCGCTGGAAGTTGAGCCGCTGCGACTGTTCCAGCTCTACCTCCATGCGGTCAATGAAAGCCACGAGGTTCTCCTCCGTCAGTCCTGACTGCCGTGCTTCGTCCCATATCGTGAGCATCTGCTGCTTCGCCACTGAGTTCCTGACGACGATATTGTCGACGAACGTCCTCATGTTACCGGCACAACTGCCACCGCTACGATAGATATAGTCGCTCTTTCCGCAGACGGGGAATGTACGGTTGTCGTTGTCGAATGCAATGTCGAAGTCCCACACAGGGCCAGTATACATCATGTCATCTCCGCGATCCTTATACATGAAAGTGCTCCAGTAGGTATCTGTGTTGCCCGACAGCTCGCCTACAAGAAAATGACGCAGAAAGGTATTTTTGTCAAGATAGGTCTCCCACTGGCTTTCCATCTTGTTGAAGTAGGTCTTGATGTAGGTTTTCTGCTGTGTGGTGATGGAGTCCTCGTCAGGAGACTTGATGGTGACGGGATTGCCTTTGTTCGAGTTGAACCACGACTTCTCCTGGTTGGCGTATGCGTCTACCTCTACGAAATAACCACCAGAAAGCTCCGTTCCGATATTGTCGGTACGCGCCATCTCCGTAATGTTCACACGATTCTTATGAACCTGCACCTGGTCACACAACTGATAGCAACCCTTATACTCGCCGTTGAGCAGCACATCGACAGCCGTGCCGTAGGGGGTGTAGGGCATCCCCATCCTGCGGCTTAGCTCGAAGGCTAGCAGGTTACGCATGAGCGACTTGTCGCCGTAGTTATTGATAAGCGTCCACTTTTTCGCCTTTGCCGGGGCATCCAGAACCGTTTGTTTTTTGCTGAATTTGATGCGATAGGGCTTTTTAGGGAAGTTGCGTGAGGCATTGCCTCGCTCACGAATGGATCCTGGCTCGGAGAGCAGCTTCGCACCCTCGTTAGAGATGATAGTCAACTGGGCACTAATCTCATTAACCTTATCCTTGGGGATGATGCCGTTCTGCGTATGAATGCTGACGGTGGGCAGGTTCGTCAGCTGATAGAGGTGCGAGTCATCGCCCTCGCCAGGATGCCCGTAGAACTCCAGCTCGGCTATGTTGCAACGGGCATCGGAAGGTCCCACGTAGCGTACATAGCGGAAGCCGCGGGAACACGTTACGTCCGCGTACGTCATACTGCCGATTTCCCCTCTCTCGCTGATAAGATACAGCGGAAGCGCATCCATGAAGTCTGGGCTGTTTGCACCTTCAAACACAGCCAGCACTACCCTACCCTCGCCCTGGCTGTCGTTGCGCGGCGACCAGCCTACCTTGGTGATGACATGAGGACTGCCAAGGTCAAGGCCTGCCCATGTGTAGCTACGTTCCCACGTGGCGAAAAACGTGTTCATGTTCCCGTCAAAGGCATTCGCACAGGTGTTGACTGTGGTCGTCATCCTGGAAGTGTTGGAATAGTCCACACACTCTTTAGTGCCAATCACGGTTCCCATCAGTTTGTCGTCGGCTTGGGCTATGGTATTCCACAATGCCAGCAGGCAGAAAAGAATAAGTCTCAGTTGAGCTTTCATGGATGCAAAATTACAAAAAAGTAAGGAGATGAACAAATAAGAAAACGAAAAATAAAAAAGAAGAGAGAAAAAGACGGTTCATTGCTTAAATTTCCCTAATTCTCTTTGTAGTTCGCCCGAAAAGCAGTAATTTTGCAGGCTGAATGAAAAAGAACGTGCTGATATTGGCCTTGGCTGTGCTGATGTGCGGCTGTGCCAGCGAATTTAACAGCGTTTATAAGTCGGCTGATACCGATTATAAATATGAATTTGCAAAGCAAAGCTTTGCGGAGGGGAAGTATGTACGCGCCGCCTCCCTGTTAGAGGAGCTCGTCACCATTATGAAGGGTGGCGACAACGCACAGGAGAGCCTCTATATGCTGGGCATGGCTCAGTATATGAGCCGTGACTACGAGAGTGCATCTGCCACGTTCAGGAAGTACGGTTCCTCCTATCCCAAGGGTATGTTTGCCGAGCACGCTTCGTTCTATGTGGGCCAGTCGCTCTATGAGAGTGCTCCCGAGCCACGACTCGACCAGACGCCCACCATGGGAGCCATCACTGCCTATCAACAGTTTCTTGACCTCTACCCCGAGTCGGCTCTTCGCTCCGAGGCACAGCGACGTCTCTTTGAGCTCCAGGATAAGCTCATCATGAAGGAGTTGCTCAATGCACAGCTTTACTACAATCTGGGCGGATACTTTGGCAACCTGAACGCTAACGATGAGAGTAACTATGAGTCGTGCATCATCACTGCGCAGAACGCGCTGAAAACCTATCCTTTCACCAACCTGCGAGAGGACTTTTCGCTGCTCATCATGAAGAGCAAGTTTGAACTGGCTGAGAACTCCACCGAGGAGCGCAAGCTGGAACGCTATCGTGACGCCGAGGACGAGTGCTACGGATTCCTTAACGAGTTTCCCGACTCTAAGGACAAGCAGACGGCCGAGAAATACATTGCTAAATGTAAGAAGTACACGAAGGACTGATTCTTTTGAATTACGAATTACGAATTACGAATCACGAATTTTGAATTACGAATTACGAATCACGAATTTTGAATTACGAATTACGAATCACGAATTTTGAATTACGAATTACGAATTACGAATTTTGAATTAAGATTTTAAATTAAATATATGGATTACAAAAAGTCAAAAGCCCCCGTCAACACGGTTACACGTAACGTCATGGACCTTTGCCGCGACACCCATAACATCTATGAGAGCGTGGCAATCATCTCCAAGCGTGCCAACCAGATCAGTATGCAGATCAAGGATGACCTTTCCAAGAAGTTGGCAGAGTTTGCCAGCTACAACGATTCGCTCGAAGAGGTGTTTGAGAACCGTGAGCAGATAGAAATCTCCCGTTACTACGAGAAGCTGCCCAAGCCGTCACTATTAGCAACGCAGGAGTTCATTGAGGACAAAGTCTACTGGCGCGACCCGCTGCGCGAGCAGAAAGATCAGCCAGAGGTATGATTCAGCGCATTCAGTCAGTCTACCTGTTAGTAGCTGCCATACTGGCCATTGTCTGCTTCTGCTTGAAGCTCACGTGGCTTGACGCCCTTCAACTTGTTACCGCTGCCGTCTGCACAGCTACCATTTTCCTTTATGCGAAGCGAATGTTGCAGGCAAAGCTTTGTCTCGTCGCATTGCTGCTGGTCTTTGCGTGGTATATCGGTCTCGCAATCCTTCAGGGCTATGTCAACACCATTGACTGCCTGCCCATGATTGAGGCCATCCTGATCTTCTTAGCCCGCAAGGGCATCATCAAGGACGAGAAACTGGTGCGTGCCGCCGACCGAATTCGTTAAGATTTGGAACCACCATTTAAAAACTGTCGCCATCCCCCTTTGGATAGCGACAGTTTTTTATGTAGGAACAGACGGGAATCGTCTCTGATTCTATTCTTTCCAGCGAGCGCCTTCGCGTAAGACAAAACGTATCCTTGACTTCTTGGAAAGCTGAGGTTTCTCCCACTCGCCACCCAAAATCTGGATGACAGTCTCTGACTTCGACCTGGTAAACGCTTCCTGTACGGCTGACGAAAGGTCGAGATACTGACCTCGTCCCTGACGGTCTACGGTTATGTCAGCGTCAGTACGGTATTTCTTAAGTACAGGCACTTCCTGACAGATGGCGTCAGCCAGCAAGCGGGCAACAACATGGGCACCGTAGACACAGTAGTGCGTATTGTCCTGCTTACCCTTCGGCTCAGACGGCTCCTCACCAGGCAGGAACCACATGTGAAGCTTCTTAGAGCCCTCCACGCCGAGGCTTTGCTCCAGGTCGTGGGTTATCAGGTTGGCGTCCACGAAGTGGCAGTTCATGCGCTGAGCCACGTCGCGGGGAACTACGCGATAGAGACCATGAGTATCGACGAGAGAAGACACCTCTGAATGGAGGGGCGTTTCTGTAGTAGTCATGTTACGCAGAGCCTCGTCGTCAATGGATGCTCCAATGGACTCCCCGCTCTTTTCTGAGGGGGTGGATGCGGCCCAATTGCGGCGCACGACACAGTTCATGAGGATGGGGATGCCACCGTGCTCGCGCGTCTCACGGACAAAGCGGGCAAGATTATAGTCAAAGGTGGAGCCCGGATCGGTGTGGCGGTCGGCCTTGGGTTTCTCGTCGTTATGTCCGAACTGGATTACAACGTAGTCGCCCGGTTTCATCTTTTCCAAGACCTGAGCCCAGCGTCCCTCGTCAATAAAACTTTTGGACGAGCGGCCGTTGACGGCATGATTGTCAACAACAATATTGTCGTCGAAATAGCTCTGGAGTACCATACCCCACCCTCTCTCCTGCTTGCCACCGGAGATGTCTTTATTGGCAGCAGTAGAGTCACCAATAATAAAGATAGTGGTGGTCTTGTCCTGGGACGCTGCTGTTAGCAGCAGACCCATTACTATGATCAATAGGAACTTCTTCACAAACTCCTTAACTCCTTTAATTCCTCTACCATCTCTTCCACCGTAACCATTTTCTGCTCCCCCGTCAACATATTCTTCAAGGTGAACTTACCCTGGCTAATCTCGTTTTCACCGGCAAGGGCTACGAACGGTATCTGCTTGGCGTTGGCGTATGACATCTGTTTCTTCATCTTCACGGCATCAGGATAGAGCTCTGTACGGATACACACCTGACGGACACGGGCAACGGCAGGCAGGCAATAGGCTGTTTCCTTCTCACCAAAGTTGATGAAGAGCAACTGTGTGCCGCCTACAGCATCTTTAGGATAAAGGTCAAGTGCGTTGAGCACATCGTAGATGCGGTCTACACCAAAGGAAATACCCACACCTGAAACACCCGGCATACCGAAAATGCCCGTAAGGTTGTCGTAGCGCCCACCACCAGTGATGGAGCCTATTTGCACGTCTAACGCCTTCACCTCGAAAATGGCACCGGTATAGTAGTTCAAACCGCGTGCCAATGTGAGGTCAAGTTGGAGTTCGTTTATTAATTGACAGCTATTGAGGGTATTCAGGATATAGCGGGTTTCTTCCACACCCTTCATTCCCGTCTCGCTGTCGTTCAGCACCTGGGCTATAGTGTCAAGCTTCTCGTCGTTGGTACCCTGCAGCATGATGATGGGCTGAAGCTTCTGTATCTGTTCGTCACTCAGTCCGTTTTCACGCAACTCGGCATTTACACTATCAATACCTATCTTGTCGAGCTTGTCAATAGCAACGGTAATATCCACAATCTTGTCAGCAGCTCCGATGACCTCAGCAATGCCCGTGAGGATCTTGCGATTGTTGATCTTGATCTGCACACGCACACCAAAGCGGCTGAACACTTTATCAACAATCTGCATCAGTTCAACCTCGTTGAGCAGAGAGTCTGAGCCGACAATGTCACCGTCGAACTGCCAGAATTCACGGTAACGGCCTTTCTGAGGACGGTCGGCACGCCAGACGGGTTGCATCTGGTAGCGCTTGAAGGGAAACTGAAGCTCCTCGCGGTGCATCACCACGTAGCGGGCAAAGGGAACGGTAAGGTCATAGCGCAGCCCCTTTTCGCACATCTTAGAGGCGAGGTGCAAAGCATTGCGTTCCAACAGTTCCTCGTCGGAGATCTTGGTTAAACAGTCGCCGGAGTTGAGTACCTTGAACAGCAGCTTGTCACCCTCCTCGCCATACTTTCCCATCAGAGTCTGGAGCGTCTCCATAGCAGGCGTCTCAATCTGCTGGAAACCATAAAGCTCATAGACATTGCGAATGGTATTGAAGATATAGTTGCGCCTGGCCATCTCCTGTGGACCAAAGTCGCGCGTACCTTTTACTATAGAAGGTTTATTTGCCATTTCTCACGATGGTTTGTGCACGGTCGGGACCAATGCTAATGATACAGATAGGTGTTTCGAGCTGTTCCTCCAGGAACTTTATATAGTCAGAGAACTCCTTCGGAAACTGTTCCTCTGAGGTGAACTTCGTCATATCGGTCTTCCAGCCAGGAAGTTCACGGTAGACAGGCTCAATGCCCTGCTCAATGTTGTAGGGGAAATAGTCAATCTCCTGTCCGTGCTGCTTGTAAGCCACACAAGCTTTGATGGTGTCGAAGCCGTCGAGCACGTCGCTCTTCATCATAATAAGCTTGGTAACGCCGTTGACCATAATGCTGTAGCGCAGGGCGACGAGGTCTATCCAGCCGCAACGGCGCTCACGACCAGTAACGGCACCGTATTCATGACCAAGGTCACGGATAAGCTTTCCCGTCTCGTCGAACAGCTCCGTGGGGAAGGGACCTGCTCCGACACGCGTACAGTAAGCCTTCATAATACCATAGACATCACCTATCTTATTGGGACCGATACCAAGACCAGTGCAAGCTCCGGCACAAATGGTATTGGAAGAGGTGACAAAGGGATATGAACCGAAGTCAACGTCGAGCATTGTGCCCTGAGCTCCCTCGCAAAGAACACTCTTTCCGCTCTTGAGGATACGATTGATCTCGTGCTCGGAGTCTACGATGGGGAACTGGCGAAGGTATTCCACTCCCTCGAGCCATTTCCGTTCCACTTCAGTAATGTCGTATTCAAAGTTGAGTGACTTCAGAATAGCTTCGTGACGAGCCTTGGCAGCAGCATATTTCTCGGTGAAGTTCTCGAGAATATCGCCAACACGGAGACCGTTGCGGCTCACCTTGTCGGTGTAGGTAGGACCGATACCCTTGCCTGTAGTACCAACCTTGTTCTTGCCCTTCTGCGCTTCATAGGCGGCATCAAGAACACGATGGGTAGGCATAATGAGATGAGCCTTCTTAGAGATGTGCAGACGGGAACGTAGCTCATGACCGCTGGCTTCCAAAGCCTTTGCCTCGTCCATAAAGAGGTCGGGAGCCAAGACCACGCCGTTTCCAATGATATTCACCTTCCCGCCCTGGAAGATACCAGAGGGGATAGAGCGCAACACGTACTTCTGTCCTTCGAACTCCAATGTGTGTCCGGCGTTGGGGCCTCCCTGGAAACGGGCTACCACATCATACTTGGGGGTCAGCACATCGACCACCTTACCTTTTCCTTCATCGCCCCACTGTAATCCAAGCAGGACGTCTACTTTACCATTGTTCATTTGCTATTGTATTTTTTGTATTGTTTCTTTACCATGTTCTTCTGTCGGGTAATTCTTGCCTGACAGTTGCTACAGATACCATATATATACAAGGTATATCCATCCTTCCGAAAACGCTTCAGCCGCAACTCATTGATGACCTCACTGATTTCAGGCGAATCAATCTCAGTCACCTTACCACACACTGTGCATATCTGGTGGCTATGGCTGTTGTTGTCGAAACAGGCCTCGTACTTCGTGGAGCCTTGAAAACGGTGGCGTATCACTAAACGAAGCTCCATAAACAGATTGAGCGTATTATACAACGTTGCCCTGCTTACGGGAAACCTGTACTCCTTTACTAACTTCTCTCCCAACTCCTCCAGCGAGAAATGACCGTCAATGCTGTAGATGGCATCAAGTATCGCATACCGCTCCTGCGTCTTGCGATGATTGTTCATTTCCAGGTAACTGTCGAGTATCCGCCTAACGGCGGCCTTCACACTATCATTCATTGTCATAAGCTTCATAAACCGCACAAAGGTACGACAAATTATTCAGATATCGTGCAAGATAAATTATAAAAAGTCTAAACAAGACGATTTTTCTTGATTGACTCGCACCCAATAGAATACATTCGTACTATATAAACAAAGAAAAAGCCTTAAAAGGAGTCATTTCTTTGATTAACACCTTTCATGGATAACGAAATACGGCCGCGGCGGTGGTCGATGTCCAAGACGCGGACACGAACATGCTGATGAAGGCGCACAACCTGGGCAGGATCCTTAACAAAGTGGTCAGCCAGCTGGGATACATGGACCAGACCATCTTGATGCACACCAATGTCAACGAATGCTCCAAAGGCCGTGATGTTGGTCACAATGCCTGGCAGCTCCATACCTGGCTCCAAGTTATCCACCGTCTCTATGCCCGAGGCAAAGCGGAACTCTTCTATCTGTTCACGTGGATCACGTCCAGGTTTCTCCAGCTCACGAACAATGTCTGTCAGTGTAGGCATTCCCACCTCGCTGCTGACATATCGCTGCAGGTCTAAGCTTTTACGTTTTTGGGTATTGTGAATCAACTCGTCAACGCTACAGTCCATGTCGCTCGCCATCTGCTCTACCAACTGATAACGCTCCGGGTGGACGGCAGAGTTGTCGAGAGGGTTACGTGCATCTGGAATACGGAGGAAGCCTGCACATTGCTCAAAGGCGGCAGCTCCAAGGCGGGGTACTTTCTTTAGTTCACCACGACTGAAGAAGGGGCCGTTCTCGCGTCTGTAATCTACTATGTTTTTTGCCAAAGAAGGGCCGAGTCCGCTTACGTATTGCAGCAGATGAGCGGAAGCCGTATTAAGGTTCACACCGACAAGGTTTACACAACTCACAACCGTCTGTTCAAGGCTGTGCTTGAGTTTCGTCTGATCAACATCATGCTGATACTGCCCCACACCAATGCTCTTGGGGTCTATCTTCACCAACTCTGCCAGTGGATCTATCAAACGTCGACCAATACTGACGGCACCGCGCACGGTGACATCCTCATTAGGGAACTCTTCGCGAGCGGTTTTGGAAGCGGAATAGACAGAGGCGCCATCCTCGCTGACTACAAAGACACGAACGTCTTTGTCAGCCACATCTTCCACAAAGGAACGTGTTTCCCTACTGGCCGTTCCATTTCCAATGGCTATGGCTTCTATCTTATATTCCTGAATCATCTGCTGAAGATGTACTGTGGCCTGCATACGGTGATTGACAGGAGGATGAGGGAAGATGGCCTCATGGTAGAGAAGATTGCCCTGCGCATCGAGACACACTACCTTGCAGCCGGTACGGAATCCAGGGTCGATACCCATCACACGCTTTTGTCCCAAGGGGGCGGCGAGCAATAACTGCCGCAGGTTCTCTGCAAACACGCGGATGGCTTCCTCGTCTGCCTGCTCCTTGCTTAGGGCGGCAAACTCTGTCTCTATCGAAGGACACAAAAGTCGCTTATAGCCGTCGACAACAGCCTCGCTTACCAAACGGGCACAGGCGCCCTGGCTCTTGACGTAATCACGCAACAGACGACTCATACACTCTTCATCGTCAACACTGATACTTACCCTGAGAACGCCCTCGTCCTCACCACGTCTCATAGCCAGCAGACGGTGGCTGGAACACCGACGCAAGGGTTCTTTCCAGTCAAAGTAGTCACTGTACTTGGAAGCAGCGTCAGTATCAGCCTTGGCCTTGACTACCTTTGAAGAAATCATGGCCTGCCGACGGAACTGTCCACGTACCTGCTGTCGTGAACGCTCATTCTCGCTGACCATTTCTGCAATAATATCCTGAGCTCCCCTCAATGCGTCGGAGGGTGTCGCGATGTCATCTCCTACATAGCGCAGAGCTACTTCTTCCGGGTCATGCTCACGCTGTTGCAAGAGAATCTTAGCCAGCGGTTCCAATCCATGTTCACGAGCTACCTGTGCACGTGTACGTCGCTTCGGACGGAAAGGCAAATAAATGTCTTCCAGCTCAGCCGACTCCCAACAGTCATTGATACGCATCTCCAACTCGGGTGTCATCTTTCCAAGTTCAGTAATCGTTTTGATAACCGTCTCTTTCCGACGGGCTATCTCCTTCAGCCTTTCAAGTTGCTCACTCATGGCAGTTATCTGGATCTCATCCATGCCGCCCGTCCGTTCTTTACGATAGCGAGAAATAAAAGGAATGGTACATCCCTCTTCCAACAGGCTCAAGGTTCCTGCCACATTTTTCTCCTGAAGGTTCAAGCGTTTGGCTATCAGCTTGACAAACAATTTTATATCCATTTTTTACCCTTTTCTCATTTATTATTCATACACAGCATCAGCCACTATGCGGACAACACGCTCCAAATACTCACGATCGACAGTGTCAAAAAATGAAAGATGACGGCTGTCAATATCGAGCACTGCACGTACTTGCCCACACTTGTCTATGACAGGCACTACGATTTCTGAGCGCGAAAGAGAGGAGCAGGCAATGTGGCCTGGGAACTTCTCTACATCGTCAACAATGACGGTCCGACACTGCTGCCACGCTGTTCCACAGACGCCACGACCAAAGCCAATATGATAGCAGGCTACAGGTCCCTGGAATGGGCCTAATAACAATTCACCGCCATTGACACGATAAAATCCTGTCCACCACCAGCCAAAAGCATCTGCCAACACAGCACATACATTGGCCATCACTGCCGTTTCGTCGGTCTCTCCATGGATGAGCGCTGCTATCTGAGGCAGCAACTCCTCATATTTTTGTTGTTTATCCATAACCTGTGTGCAAAGGTACGAAAAAATTTTGTACTTTCACATCTTTTTCGTACCTTTGCGCGAAATTAGATAATAATAGAATGGAAAGACAAAGTGAAGAACTTCTGAAAATACGTTCAGTGCGTGCTACGGTATCAGCAGGTTTCCGCCTGTATATGAGCAACTTCCGCAACATTCTGAAACTGACGTGGGCTCCAGCACTTCTATGTGCTGTAGTCAGTGCGCTCTACAATCACACTGTTGTGACAAGCCTGCCCAACCTATTTGCAGCACAAAATATGGCAGTCAAAGGGGGACTTAGCCAGAGCATGGCCATATGGTTGGCTAACTCGGGGCTTTCACTTTTGGACCTGATTGTCTCTCTACTATTCATGTCTTATGCTTTCTCCATGTTAAGCCACCACCGCCAGGAAGGCACCTTCCCTTCTTCAAAGAGTTGGCTGACATATCCTGACGGCCGAATGCTGATGCGTACGGTGGCTTCGGCAATAGTGTGGATAGTAGTGCTCAGTGTGGCTGGAGGTCTGACCATGGCCCTGGTTGCCTGGGGTATTATCAAAGGTTCCATTACCACCTTAGGCTTAGGCGTGTTGCTCTTACTGGTTATGCTGGCACTGGTCCTGCCAATGGTCTATCCAAATATGCGATATGTAACCACCCGAGATACTCGTCTGTTCAGCATACTTGGCTCCGGCTACATTCAAGGACTACGCCGCTGGGGATATCTGTTTGCTGTGCTCCTTGTAACACTAATTTTCACTTTCCAGGCCCTTGTCATCACCACACTTCCATCCATTGTTCTGATGACAGCCAACATGAAGGCTCAGACAGGAACCTTGATGGGAGATTCCCTGGGAATGCCCGGCTACATGACATGGATGTCGCTGATAGTATTCCTTTTAGCTGGCTTCATCCAGTGCTACGTTGTGCTGTTGTTGCATTTCCCCGCCTACTATATGGCTGGCAGTATTGAGAAACAAGAACAAGAAAAACATGAAAAAACAACGAATACTCTTTATTGACCGTGACGGTACCCTCATCGAGGAGCCTGCTGACGAACAGATTGACTCCTTTGAGAAGCTGCGTTTCGTACCTGGCATGATACAGGCTCTGAGCTTTATCCGTCAACATACCGACTTCCGCTTCGTCATGGTGAGCAATCAAGACGGTCTGGGCACCAGTTCCTTTCCAGAGGATACTTTCTGGCCCGTCCACAACTTTATCCTTCAGACACTGGAAGGAGAGGGAGTGACCTTTGACGAACAACTCATTGACCGTCATTTCCCAGAAGACCATGCTCCCACACGTAAACCCGAAACAGGCATGTTGACCCACTACCTGCAATCGCCGGAGTATGACATTGTAAAAAGCTACGTCATTGGTGACCGTGAGACAGATGAGCAACTGGCCAAGAATATTGGATGCAAGTCGCTTATCCTTGGACAGGACGGGCTGACCTGGCAGAAAATTGCTGAATTGCTATTTGGCGGAGAACGGACAGCAGTAGTTACACGTATGACGAAAGAGACCGACATCTACATAAAGGTATGCCTTGACGGTACTGGAAAGTGCGACATCAGCACTGGCCTCGGCTTCTTTGACCACATGCTGGAGCAGATAGGCAAACATGGAATGATAGATTTAACCATTCGTACAAATGGCGATTTGAACGTGGACGAACACCACACCATTGAGGATACGGCACTGGCATTAGGCGAATGCCTGCTCAAGGCTCTGGGCGACAAACGAGGAATAGAGCGATACGGCTACTGTCTGCCCATGGATGACTGTCTCTGCTCTGTGGCGCTCGATTTCGGAGGACGGCCGTGGCTGGTTTGGGATACAGAGTTCCATCGTGAATACGTAGGTGATATGCCAACGGAGATGTTCCTTCACTTTTTCAAGAGCTTGAGCGACGCGGCTAAAATGAACCTCAACATCAAGGCTGAGGGGCAGAATGAGCACCACAAGATTGAGGGAATCTTCAAAGCCCTGGCCAGAAGTCTGAAGATGGCAGTCCGCCGTGACATCTACCACTACGAACTGCCATCCACAAAAGGTATGCTATAACTCTAAACTGATCAAACTATCTTGAAACGTACCCGGAAGGAGTGTTCATGCTCATCCCAGTTGGTACCCAGCATCTCAAAGCGCCCTATCTGACTTGTAGAGCGTACATGGCGTCCTATGCAGGGACAGATGTCATAGTCACCGATACGAACAAGGCGTATGGTATTGCTTACATCTGCCGGCAGACGATCTGCTGACACCCCTTCAGGCAGGTTGTCAACAGTGACATATTCAAACGTCACGGGAATATCCTCGTCAATTAGTTCTCTCATACGCCGCTCTATCTCCTTTTCCTCTTGCCTTGATGGTTTGTGATCCAGCCGGAAGCTCATTTTGCTCTTCTTGCGTTCAATATGGGCATTGAAAGAACGTTCACAACCAAATAGGCGTATCATCGTCTGGTTAAGAAGATGCTCTGCCGTGTGAGCAGGGGGGAATTCTTCCTTATTGTGTTCGTTTAAAAGATAGTCTTCTGCCATAGGACTCTTTATTACATTATTTTATAAGTCAAGTACCAAAGCGGTGTCAGACTCGATAGATAGATGAATCGGACTGTCCTCTTTCAACATGATTTGCATGGTCTCACCACTAAACATATCCTGCGCACTAACCTTGCTCCGACGTAGTTTCATGTAGTCGAAAGCATGAGCAGGAATGTATAGGTCAATCTCAACAGGATGATGCTCGAAGTTAGCAACCACCAACAGACGTTCCGACCCCTTTTTACGCAAGAAAGCGTATTGACGGTGAAGATGCTGATTTGCATACATCAGGTCAAACATCTGACCTCCGCTAACAGCCTCACTGTGCGTGGCAATATAGAGCACCAGCTTATAATAGGAGAACAGCAACTTTTCATTCTGCGTAAGCTTACGGGCTGATGCACGGACAAGCGTATCAACGGACCAATAGTCAAAGATAGTCGTTCGCCCATCATTCCCACTGAAGCCTTCCTTGTCCATACCTCGTTCGCCATACTCCTGTCCTGCATAGATCATCAGGGGATTTTGTTCAAGCAGAGCCAGCGTCACAAGGGCGGGCACAGCCTTCAGACCGTCTGCGGCGAAAAAGTCACTGGCGATTCGCTGCTCGTCATGATTTTCGAGGAAGTAGAGCATGTGATGCCTTATATCGTCCACATGCTGCCAGGCATGGGAGATATCGTGAGTGGAACGGTTACCACGAATGACGTCACGAATGGTGTCGTACATCCCCACCTTGTCATAAAGGTAATCAAAGCCACTGGCAATATAACGCCGGTATTCTGCTGGATTATAGACTTCGCCGATGAAGAGGATATTGTTGTATTTCTTCTTGACTTGCTGTGTAGCCCACGACCAGAATTCCGCAGGCACCATCTCTGCCATATCACATCGGAAAGCATCAATGCCTTTTGCAGCCCAGAAAAGAAGGATGTCGAGCATTTTCTTCCACGTCGAGGGGACGGGGTCAAAGTATCCCACTTTGCCGCCATAGTAATCCACTCCGTAGTTCAACTTCACCGTCTCATACCAGTCATTCTGACCTGGGGCATTATGGAAACAGTCATTACCTGTAGCCTTAGCCGGCTCCTCAATATAAGGATCTTTCCGCCCATGGTATAAATCGAAATAGGGAGAAAACCTCTGTCCAGGACAATAATAGAAGTTGTTCTGTGGAGAAAAGCCCTTCTGAGGATCATCTTCCTCACCCAAGTCTTTGACGCCGGAGGGCTTACAGATGCTCTTATACTGGCGTGCCACATGGTTGGGCACAAAGTCAATTATGACCTTCAATCCTGCCTTATGCGTACGTTCTACCAGCTTCTCTAATTCCTCCATGCGCTTACTGACATCAACGGCCAAGTCAGGATCGATGTCGTAATAGTCACAAATGGCATAGGGAGAGCCTGCCCTACCTTTCACCACTGCCGGATGCTGGCTGGGTATTCCATACTGCGTATAGTCCGTCTGCGTGGCATGGCGCAATATGCCCGTATACCAGACATGTGTAACACCAAAACTCCTTATGCGACGAAGAACGGCAGTGGACAGGTCATTCATTTTTCCACATCCGTTTTCCTCTATCGTCCCATTCTCCTTGCGAGTAGTGTTACGATTGCCATAGAGACGGGTCAGGATTTGATAGATAATGACTTTTTCCCTCATTATTATTCTATACTGTGAGCGGTTACCTCCTTATTGATTTTTGCAATCATACCTTGCAGAGCCTTTCCGGGGCCACACTCCGTAAAGTCTGTAGCACCATCTTGAATCATAGACTGCACACACTGGGTCCAGCGCACTGAGCTAGTGAGTTGGGCAATGAGGTTATCCTTGATTTCCTTTGGATCAGTATGGGGTTTGCCGTCCACATTCTGATAGACGGGGCACTTCGGTGTTTGGAATTCCGTCTGTTCGATAGCTGCCTGCAACTCATCCTTGGCGGGCTGCATCAGCGGAGAATGGAAAGCACCACCAACCTTCAGCGGCAGGGCACGCTTGGCGCCTGCTGCTTTCAGCTGCTCACATGCCTCATTAATAGCCTCGATATTACCACTGATTACCAGCTGTCCAGGGCAGTTGTAATTGGCAGGAACAACTACGCCCTTACCCATCTTAGATATCTCGGCACAAATCTCTTCAATCTTCTCGTCGGGCAATGCGATGATGGCAGCCATCGTGGAAGGCTGACTCTCGCAGGCTTTCTGCATAGCCATAGCACGTGCATACACTAGTTTCAGGCCGTCCTCAAACGACAAAGCACCGGCAGCAACAAGGGCAGAGAACTCTCCTAAGGAATGTCCGGCAGTCATAGCAGGCTGGAAAGCCTCACCCATGCAGATAGCAGAAATCACCGAGTGGAGGAACACGGCAGGCTGAGTAACCTTTGTCTGCTTTAATTCCTCGTCCGTACCTTCAAACATAATGTCCGTGATTCTGTAGCCAAGAATCTCATTAGCCTTTTCAAACAACTCCTTTGCTTTCGGATTGGTGTCGTACAGGTCCTTGCCCATACCAACAAACTGAGCCCCCTGACCGGGGAAAACAAATGCTTTCATTTCTAATTTATTTATACGAAAATACTATTATTCTGTCGGGTCTTAATTTTTCAGCGTGCAAATTTACTACATTTTTCCGACATATACAAATAATGTATAGAAAAAGGAGAAAATGTACGCAAAAGATGATTTTTCTCTCAAAAAATTTGCAGGAATGGAAGAAAAACTATAATTTTGCAGCCGAAAATGATAAAACGAAAAAGGATGAGGAATCACAATGTCTATTTTTACGGCTATTACTTTTACTTTGCAACAAGTTGTGAAGCGGTAGGCTGTATGTAGAAAATGAAAGTTAAAAGATTAAAATTCAGATATAAAGCTCCGCTTCACAACCAAGTGAAAGCGGAGCGTTTTTTTAAACCGAATAATATATAAAATTTAAATAGAATGAAGAGAGTTGCCATACAAGGACTGATTGGGTCATTCCACGACCTTGCGGCTCACCTATTTTTTGAGGGCGAACAGATACAGCTTATCTGCTGTTCTACCTTTGAGCAGGTATTTGCTAATATTAAGAAAGATCCTACTGCCATCGGTATGCTCGCTATCGAGAACACCATTGCGGGAAGTCTACTTCATAACTACGAGTTGCTTCGAGACTCTGGGACCACGATTGTCGGCGAACACAAGTTGCACATATCCCATTGCATCTGCTGCCTACCTGAAGATGACTGGAGCAGTATTACTGAAATCCACTCCCACCCTGTTGCCCTAATGCAATGCCGGGAGTTCTTAGCCCAGCATCCTACGATGAAAAACGTGGAAGCGGAAGACACGGCAGGCTCTGCAAAGATGATAGCCGAAGGACAGAAGCGTGGTTGGGCAGCCATCTGCCATGCAGAAGCAGCCAGGCTTTACGGCCTTAAAGTATTAGAGGACCATATTGAGGATAATAAGCATAATTTCACCCGTTTCCTTGTGGTTAGCAATCCCAACAAAGCAGACCTGTTACGCCCGTTGACAGAGACTAACAAGTCAAGTATTGTATTCTCACTTCCCCATGAAGAAGGCAGTCTGAGTCACGTACTGGCAATACTCTCATTCTATAGGATTAACTTAACAAAAATCCAGTCGCTCCCAATTATTGGCCGAGAATGGGAATACTTATTTTACGTCGATGTTATGTACGACGACCTCACCCGGTACCGCCAGTCAATAGACGCAATCTTCCCACTAACTAAGGATCTGAAAATCTTAGGAGAATACAAGGATGGGAAGCAGACAAATTAAGTTTAGAATAATGAATTAAGATTTAATTATTATGATACAACCAGCAGAGAGACTCAGTTTGGTGAGTGAATATTATTTCAGTAGAAAATTAAAAGAGGTAGCTCAGCTTAATGCAGAAGGGAAAGATATTATCAGCCTTGCCATCGGCAGTCCTGATATGCCCCCATCGGAGCAAACAATAGAAAAATTATGTGAGGTGGCTCGCCAGCCTAATGCCCACGGTTATCAGCCTACCCAAGGTACGCCAGAACTTCGCGAGGCGATGGCTGGTTTCTACAAACGCTGGTATGGCGTAGCGCTGGATGGTAAGACGGAAATCCTGCCGCTGATTGGTTCAAAGGAAGGTATACTCCACGTGACCCTGGCCTTTGTGAATCCTGGCGACAGCGTACTGGTACCCAATCCCGGATATCCCACCTATACTTCTCTGAGCAAGATCTTGGGTGCAAATGTTGTCTATTATAATCTGAAGGAAGAAAATGGATGGCAGCCCGACTTCGACCAGCTGGAAGAAATTGTGACTGATAAAAAGTTGAACTGCAAATTGCTCTGGACCAACTATCCCAACATGCCAACAGGCGGACGGGCCCGTCGTGAGACCTACGAACGGTTGGTGAAGTTTGCAATGAAGCACGATATCGTGGTGGTGAACGACAACCCCTACAGCTTTATCCTGAGTGAAGAGCATCTGTCGATTCTTCAGATACCTGGAGCCAAGGACTGCTGTATCGAGCTTAACTCCATGTCGAAGGCCTATAATATGCCTGGTTGGCGTGTAGGTCTCTGTGCTACAAATGCAGAGTTTATCTCATGGATACTCAAGGTCCAGTCAAACATCGAAAGCGGCACCTTCCGTGGCATCCAGCTGGCAGCTGTCGAGGCCTACAATAACTCAGAAGAGTGGCATCGGGAGTACAACATCAACACTTATGCCCGTCGCCGTCAGTGGGCAGAGCAGATTATGGATGTGCTTGGCTGTTCATATGACAAGAATCAGGTGGGGATGTTCCTTTGGGGTAAGATACCTGAGAAATATTCCGATGTGGAGGATTTGACGGAAAAGATACTCCATGAAGCCCGTGTGTTTATCACCCCCGGTTTTATCTTCGGATCGAACGGCCAGCGCTACATAAGAATCTCATTATGTGCGAAGGAGGAAAAAATCAAGGAAGCATTAGAAAGAATTAAAAAAACAATATAATCATGGAATTAGAATTAGCACCACTGAATTTACCGAGTGACAATGAACGTCCCTTCGTGATTGCAGGCCCTTGCTCTGCAGAGACTGAGGAACAAG
>ONKY01000121.1 GCA_900318585.1 uncultured Prevotellaceae bacterium | reverse complement strand
TGCAGGGCCAACTCCTGCGTTTGACAACCTTGCGTTGTCGGGATGAGGCGACTCGAACGCCCGACCCCTACGTCCCGAACGTAGTGCGCTACCAACTGCGCTACATCCCGTTTTTCAAAAAACTGCGTGCAAAGGTACGTCTTTTTTTCCAATTACGTGCAACTTTTCACGTAATTTTTTGAAGAAACGAGAAAAAAGGAGTATCTTTGTGCACAAATTACAATAAACCTACTGAAACAATGACAAACAAAAAGAAATGGTTCTCGCTACTCCTATTGTTATCATTTAGCGAAGCGCACGCCCAAACGGACTTCATCCGTGTGACAGCCAATGACGCCGAGAGTCTGCTCAGCGCCATTGAACAGGCAAATAAACAGAATAAGGACTCGACGGCCAGCCGCCTTTACATCATGGTGCCCAACGGCACCTACGACCTGAATAATCGTGTGCTGACGAAGATTACGGGACACAATATTGCCATCGTTGGGCAGAGTATGCGCGGCACCGTCATCGTGAACAAGCCCGCCGTGGAAAACGAGGGCATCAGCAAGACGGCCACCCTGCTGAACCGAAGCACAGGCCTCTACCTGCAAGACCTGACGCTGAAGAATGCGCTGGAGTACTACAAGAGCGGCGCTGCCGGGCGTGCTGTCTGCCTGCAGGACAAGGGCACACGCACCATCTGCAAGAACGTGTGTATGCTATCCTATCAGGATACTTACTACACTGACAACGAGCAGGGACAGAGCTACTTGGAGAACTCGGAGATCCACGGCACAGTAGATTTCATCTGTGGAGCGGGCGACACCTATTTCAACCGCTGCACTATCGTGACGGAGCGCCGCAACCGTGACGGCAGCGGACGTAACGTGATTGCCGCGCCACGAACCGTCGGCACCCTGTGGGGCTACGTGTTCGAGAGTTGCACCGTCTACAACCGCCAGTCGGACTTCGCCTGGGCACGCGGCTGGAAGGAGCAACCTCACTGCACATGGCTGAACACCAAGCTTATGTCGCCCGAAAAGTTGACCAAGGAACGCTTCGACCCGAAGGGGATGAGGACGATTGACAGCCGCTTTCACGAGTTCCACACGATGGATGTCTCAGGAAAAGACATCACCCCCGAGACCAACGTGCTGAACTTTACATTAGACAAAGACAGTAAGGAGTTTCAGACCGTCTACACCGCTGAGGAGGCCGCACGCTACAAATTAGAAGAAATCTTCCCCGGCTGGAGGCCGGAGAAGATGGTGCGGAAAATGACGAAACGCGCAGAGTGGCTGAAACGTCTGCTCTTCTAACTGCTAATACTGCTTGCGGAACCGGATATACTCATCGCAACGCGATACGTACTGGCTGGTGCGTGTCGCGTTCTGCTTTTCCAGGTCTGCCAGAGTTGCAAAGGCGCGATACTGCTCAGCCTGCTGGTTTACACGGCGGTCGAAATCTCCGGTGTTATTGTTCCATACGTCCTCGAACCACTTCCGCTTATACAGTTCACCGTACGACAGGGCGAATAGCGCCTTCTCCTTCAACAGGAAGTCGGTGGTAAGGCTTGCCTTGCGGAGCAGGTAGAGGGCTTTGGCGGCAAGATCTGTCTCGTTGACACGCACAGTATCCATAACGCTCTTTGCGTCGCGCATCAAGAACCAGCAGTCGCCCGTGAAGTTCGCTTGAGCGTAGCGTATGGCCAGGTCATACTGGCACTGCTGCAGCGCCTTGTCCTTCAGCACGTTCAGCGCTGCCTCCATGGTCTGCATCTCCTTGGCAAACTCTATCTTGGGGTGAACGGTGAAATGCTGCGGTTCGTTGCTGTATTCCATTTCCTCCTTCAACCACTGGCGCTTGATCCACGGCTCCACGCGGTAGTTGCGGTTGGCAGCATAGACGGCATAGCGCTTTTGCTCCACATAGCTCAGAGGCACGCGCTCTAACCATGACAGTGCTTCCTTCCATTTGCAGAGGCGCAGGTATTTCGTTCCAATGAGGTCAAATATCGCTGCACGACCTTGGTGCGTCGACTCATCGTCTTTCGCTTGCGAGGAAAGAAAATGCTGCAGGCGGGGCTTCAGCCATTTATCGAGTGCCGTCTGTGCGGGTGTCTGGATATAGTTCAGATAGTGCTTCAGTCCTTCCACGTTCATCGTGTCCAAATAGTTGTAGTCCTGGGACACCACGGCCAACATGCCTGCCACCAAATCCGAACGGCCGGCACGGTCATACTTCTCAACGAGCACCTGGTTCAACAGACGGTCGTACACGCAGGAGTAGAAACTACTCTCCTTGCTGAAGAGCCATTCCAACTCACCGGCCAGGTAGTCATCGAAGGCGGCAGAGAGGGGCGCCTGCGCCGACGTGATGTAGAGCATCAGCGCACGTACAGTTTCCTTCTGGCGCTCCGTGCCTGACATGCTGGCAGCGGCAATAATGTCGGTAGCAGCCTGTTTCTTGCTGCCCAACAGGTACTCTATCCATGCCTTTGCGCCCTGCCAGAGGGCAGGCTGTTGCGACTTCCCCTCACTGACGGCCTGCGTACAAAGCTGAATCATCTGCTGGGCCTCCTTCCGGGAGATGTCGCGGATGAAGAACTTGCCGGGCATGGAATACTCGTTATTCTCCAGGTCTATAGCCTCCTGTGTATTGTTCACGAAGTCCTGCAACAGGAAGGGCAACACGGCGGCATTGGGGTTCTTCTGGTACTCCTGCCGGATGGCGGAGCAGGAGCGCTTCAGGTAGTACTGAGTCATCAGGCTCGACCAGTCACCCTGCGCGGCAAACACTTCACTGGCCTCGACCTCGTGTCCCGTCTTCAGCAGGGCACCGGCATAGATGTTCTGCATCATGTCCTTGTAGACGGTCTCGATCAGCTGGCTGCCCGTTTGCTCCCAGAACGTGATGTTGTCCTGATGGCGGTCGAGCATCATGTTACAGCGCATGTAGAGCAGGGCGTGCTGCGAGCGCAGGCGCGTCTTCACCTTGCTCAGTGCATAGACACGCACCACGTCCAGCGTGCGTTTGTTCTTCGCCAATTCCTCCTTCGTAGGATAGTCCCAAGTATTCTGCACAGCACGGGCACAGGTCAGGTACTTCTCTAAGTTCTTGACGTAGCTCACCATCAACGCGTCGTTCTTCCGTTGCGCCACCTTGATGATTTCGTCGGCATCGTAGTACGACCATCGGTCCTCAGTCACGCCGAGGTAGGCCTTCCAGTTGGCCTCGGTGATCTTTCGGACGCGTTCGCTGAACTCATCACCGTCACAGACACTGAACAGGTACCAGTTGTGGGTGTCCATCCATGCACAGGCCAGCCCTGGCATAGTCAAGGCCGTCAGCAGGCTAATGATGATAAATCTCTTCATAGTTCTTTGATTGATATCTTCTAATGTTTTCTTTGTCCAAATGATAGGTAATGACAGCGCGAGCCAGGTCGCTGCGCTCACGTTCCACGGTCTGCTTCACACGGAGTATCTCATCGGCCTCAACGGTGTGCTCTACACGAACGTTATGGATGGTGCGTTGCCAGCAGTAGACTGGATAGGCAGCAGCCAGTGGCAGGTCGTAGTCGTTCAGGTAGCGCACGTAGGGTTGCACGTCGCGCAGGTCGAGCACGGGGTTTCGCTCAGCAAACTTCCTCGGGTCGCCCGTATTGTAGAGCATAAGTACCCCGTAATCAACAGGGGGAACTGGCATCTGTAGCTGGTGCAGACGGACGGTAACAGATAATTGATAATTGATAATTGATAATTGATAATTGATTTCCTTCAGAAAATCGTAGTACGTCTGGCGGCTGCGGGCAGTATAGTCGCAGTCTATCTGTAGCTCCTTCACACCGTGAATGTCGTTCGTCTCGTTCATTTGTTGGATGCGCTTCACAATCTTCTCCGCCAGTCCCTCGTGCCACTCATGCATACAGTCCTCGGTGATATAGACGGTGGGCACTATTTCCACGCTCTCGGGCAGGGTGTCCCTGAAAGCTATAGTGGCATTAGGCATCGGCTCAAGACTATCTCCGTTGGCATCCGTTGGTAGCATCACCACATCAAAGTAGCGGCAGTACACCTTATTAATATGATACTGCTGAAGGAACGCCCGTTCTGTGGAGTCGAGCCGCAGCTCCGTACGCCAATAGTACACGGCATTACCCACCGGCAATTCCACCCGCTCCTTACAGCCAGCCAACAGTAGTCCGACCAACAGAGTGATTGCAAATAGAGAAGCATTTCTCATATCGCCTACAAAATTAGACATTTTTGTTGAGAAAGAGTGTTGAGAATTGAGAAATTTTATATGCAGCAGTGAATTTTCACTTATAATAATGCCTCTCCATGGAGGTCTACCTGATAGAGACGCACAACCCGCTGCTGCAAACGTCGGCCCAAGTGTACGACGAGACGGCCACGGACCAGTGGTGACAGTGGGCAAGAAGCGTGGAGAGAAACAGTCGCGAGGATGTGCCTATTTTGACACACCCTCTTTAGAATCATAAAGCGATGCTTTAGAGATGATACTCGGCGGTTATTAAAACTGGATTACTTCTTGATGAAGTGACTTCGCCGATTCATTGCGGCGCTCGGCTAAGGCTGAAAGCAAGCTTTCGCCTTTGCACTCACTTCTTAATGAATTCTACGCGGCGGTTCTTGGCGCGACCGGCGTCGGTCTTGTTGTCAGCCACCGGCTCGTGAGAGCCCTTACCCACAGCACGCAGGTTGAAGCCATCGCAGCCTAAGCCCTCCAGTGCTTTCACCACTGCTTCGGCACGTTGCTGGGAGAGCGGGTCGTTCACGGCATCGGAGCCCTGATTGTCGGTATGTCCTTGCACCTCAAAGCGCACGCTGGGATTCTTCTTCATGTAGTCGGCCACCTTCTGGATCTCACTCATCGACTCTGGCTTCAGCGTAGCTTTGCCTGTCTCGAAGAGAATGTTGTTGGTCACGAACTTACCCGTTGCGGCAATGGCCTTCTCCACGGCAGAAATATCAGTGGTGTTGCGCTGGTAGAGATCCTTGGCACCCTTGGCAATAATCACATGACCAACACCACGATACGGATATTCTCCGTAGTGAATATAGTATTCAAAACGCGTGGGGGCCTTCACGTTAGGCAGATTGATAACACGATTGCCGTTGATATAATACTTGAGCGCACGCTTGTTGAAGGAAATGGCAAAATGATTCCACTGACCTAACTTGATAAACTTTTTGATAGTTTCCCAATCTATTGAACCGGTCACATCAGAATCAATACCTCCGCCTTTCTTGAAGCGATAATTACCATAGGAGTCTGGAGATCCCGGACGATACATCAGATATATATTTCCGTTATCTTCGTCCTCAGAGTAAAAATTGATTTGTATGGCAGCCTGATCAATATCCCCTGGCTTACAATAGAAGTAATCCCACTCAAGGGTAAAGACATCAGGCAAATAAGACTTCATATTCTCCATCAACGGTGAGAATACACTGGATGGAGCATTACTGTGCGCATATTTCTTACCGTTCACAGAGGAGACTTCTAAACTGCCGTCATTAATATCCCACTTTGAGGGGAACTCACCCATCTGTTCGCCAGCAAAGTCGTCTTCAAAGAGAATCACGCTGCCACGAACGAAGTCGCTTTTCTGATTCTGAGCCAATGCATCCGGGGTATCATCCCCTGTCACTTCCTCGTTGCCGCTGCTGACGTTGGTAGTATCAGTCTTTTTCCCGTCGAGAATCTCGTCGACTTTGTTGCCAACCTCGCGTTCCACTTTTTCTTCCACTTTCTGTTCCACTTTGCGCTTGGCAGCTTCAGTAGCCCTTTCGCCGAGTTTCTTCAGAAAGCCCTGGGCACTGGCTCCTGTGGTGAGTGCCGTCATCATTATAACTAATGCGATTAATTTCTTTGTCATAAGTCTATAAGTTTAGTGAGTATTGTTACGTATATCGGGCACAAAGATAATCATTTTCCATGAAAAAGCCTGCATTACGCATCCTTTTTTATATTTTTAACTACTGCGCCAGCGCATCCAGCCAGCAGAGTAAGGCTACGAGCGAAGCGTTCCAGTTGATGGCAATCTCGTTGGAGGCGTACGACTGCATGGCGTCAATGTAGGACTCGTCGGGATAGTTGGAAGGATAGGCAACTGGCATATCCTTCTTGTCCTGCTGGCCGGGGTTCGGGCCGCCGACAAGCATACCGGGGAAGGGCGCCTCCACACCGTCGGCCTCGGACGGACGGTGGTGGGGGTGCATGGGCGACTTGTCGCCGAAGCCCGTCACGAAGCAGTAGCCTGTGGCGTTGCGGCCCAGCAGGTAGTCAGCGTTCTGCATGGCGTAGCGGCGGTATTTCAGCTGCCCCGTCGCCTCGTCGGCGTAGAGCAAGGCCATGGCCTGGCAGCAGCAGAACTCGGCCAAGCAGCCCCAGCCGAAGTCGGTAGGCTTATTGCCGTAGGGCGAGTTGAAGCAGGAGGTCTCCACGTCCTTGATGGCTTCGTCGCAGTAAGCAACGAGTTGGCGAAGCATCTCTTCGCCTAACGGGGAAGAGGCGGTTGCAATCCACTCGTAGGCGCCGAGCGATGCCACGTTGCCCCAAGTTGGCGTGGTGAACTGTTGCGGCTGGTACTGCTGGGCGTCGTCGAGATAGGCTTGCTTGCCTGTCAGCCGGTAGAGGGCCGAGGCCGCCCAGAAGAACTCGTCGCGGGTGTTGAAGTCGCCGTAGGTGCCGGTGGTGACGCTGGGGTCTTTCAGCTGATCCTGCCTGTAGAGGGCTTTGGGGTTTTCCTTCGCCCATTGGTAGGCTCGCTCTGCCACAGCAGCGGCCTGGGCCGAGAATCCAGGATAGTCGGCCTGGAAGGGCTCGAACAGTCGGGCGGCATCAGCCATCACGGCGGCAAAGTCGAGCGTGGCGGTAACGGTCTTGGCTACGACATAGCGCAGCTGCTTGCACTCCGTGGGCATGACGAAGCCTTCAAAGTTGGGCGTAGTGAGCTTATGGTAGACGCCTCCGTCCTGTGGATCTTGCATGGTGAAGAGCCACTGGAGGTTGAACATCATCTCGTCCAGGAAGTCGGGCGTCTGGTTTCCGCTCTCAGGTATGCGGGTGTTGAGCTGAGCGAAGTAATCGCGTTGCTGCTCGTAGGCGGCGAACATCAGGCCGATGCTGAAGGCGGAGTTCACTACATATTTGTTGTAGTCGCCCGCGTCGTACCATCCGTAAGGCGAGCTGATGACGGTGCCCGCCGGACGGAGCGCCGAGGCTGCTGAGTTATGTACCAAGACATGGGTGTCAGGATGTCCATCTGGGCGGTTGTAGACACCGCCCTGCTCAATGGGTACGCCGGAGCGGATTAGGTAGAACAGCCGCAAGGCTGCCGTGGCTACGTCGTGTAGCGGCCGGTCGGCCACGGTAAGGCTGCACGTCTGCTTACCCACGCTCACTTGATAGCGGCCGGTAGCGGTGAACTGGCCAAGGTCTACGACATAGCGCGTCTTGCCCGACCAAGGGGAGACGGCCTTGCGTACCTTCTTGGCCTTCACCACCTTGCCCTCAGGCGTTGTTACGCGCACTTTTCCCGCAGGGTTCTTTCCTTCTACGACGATGACTTTCTCCTGTTGGGGAGCATAGCCCACCTGATTGCGGCGGATCTCCACGCCGTCCTGTGCCTGCGCCGTCATGGCTGCGGCGGTGAGGACGATAGCAAATAAGTTTCTTTTCATTTCTTCTATGTAATTATTCATTATCAATTCAAGTTGGACGGTGATGGGTGAAGGGTGAAGGGAGAATAGACCTTGCGCTAAGAACTAACTTCCTGTCACCCTTCGCCTCTTATCGGCAGCGTGAGAACGAAGCGGCTGCCGGAACTGTAGCTCTCGTCGAGCGTGAGGTTGCCACCGAGCAGATGGGCGGTGCGCTGGCTCAGGTGCAGCCCCAGGCCAATGCCTTCCGAGAAGGTGTCGAGCTTCGTGAACTGGGAGAAGATACGCTCCCGGTCATCGGGAGCGATGCCGCAGCCGGTATCAGTGACGGTAAAGACCACTTTGTCGTCGCCCTCTCGCCTGCAACCCACGGTAATCGTTCCATTCGGCGCAAAGCGGCAGGCATTGTCGAGCAGTTCGATGAGGACGTAATGCAGGGACCTGTGGTCAGTACAGATGTTGAAGTCGTCGGGCACCTCGGTAGTGAAAAGGACGGAGGGTGCTTGCCCTGCTGGCACCCCAGGGTGGAGCGGGCTGTCAGGCGGCAGGACGGTGGCAAGGGCCTCGCGGCAGATGTCGTTGCAGCCGACACTTGTCTGGTGGGAGACATAGCGGTTGCCCTCGGCTGACGAGGCGACGAGCATACGGCTGATTCGGCTGATGGCCTTCGCCGCCGACTTCATGCGCAGCGTGATATCAGTCAGCTCTTGGTCAGTCAGCTCTTGGTAGTTGATAGCCATCACCTGCGTGAAGCCGTTGATGATGTTGAGCGGCGTACGTATCTGGTGGGCCATGTCCTGTATGAAGGCTGTCTTCCGCTGGTCGGCCTCGTGTACCAGCTGGTAGGCACTTTGCAGTTCCTTGTTCTGCTGCTCCATCTCGTCGTTCATCTTCTGGATGTCGTTGACATGACTGTGGAGCGACTGCTCCATCACGATAAAGCTGTTTTGCAGGCGTCCCACCGTGTCGAGGCGGGCGCTGTGGGGCAGACCCTCGTCGAAGTGGCCGTCGGCCATACGGCGGGCGGAGGCAGCGAGGCGGTTCAGGGGAACGATGGCACGGTGGATGATCAGGTAGCAGAACAGCAGGAGCAGCAGGAGCGAGAAGCCGATGACAGCCCAGACGCTATAGAGCAGGCGGTCGTAGCTGCTGAACACGTCGCTGTCGGGACAGACGATGGCAATGCTCCATCCTGTCCGTTTCAGCGGCCGGTAGAACACGTGGGCATTCGTGCCGTCGACCACCAACTGCTGCATACCGCTTTGTCCGGCCAGCATCGATTCGCCAAGGGGAACAACATGCTTGCGCGCCTTGGGGTCTGGGTCGGAGAAGATGGTCTGGCGAACCAGCTTGTCTGTGTCGGGATGGACAATGTATCGGCCGTCGTGGCCCAGCATGATGGCCGACGAGTTGGGATAGGGCTTTACTTCGGTGACAACGTTCGACAGCCATTTCAGCAGGAGGTCGGTACAGAGCACGCCTACCTGCTGGCCGTTCAGGTCGTAGAGGGGTTTGGCGTATGAGAAGTTGTATTCGTTGGACGTCAGCTCGCCGGGCAGGTTGTCGATGTATGGCTCCAACCAGCAGCCGTGCCTCTCCTCCCACGGCTTCCTGAACCAGTCCTGAGTGATATAGTCCTGCGTCTCCACCACGGTCTGGATGCTGTCTGTCCAGCGGAGCGAGTAGGCCGAGAAGGGCTGCTCGTACTGCGGGAAATACCCGGCCTTCATAGCAATGGTAAAGCCCAGGATGTCAGGGTTCTTCTCCAGCATCCGGCGGGAATAGGCGAGCAGGGAGTCAGGCTGCAGGCATTGCTGTACCGTGCGCTCCATGTCGGCTGTTGCCGCCTCCGTGCGGTCCATGATATCCTTGATATGAAGCACCGTCTCGTCGAGCACCTCCGAGGCACGATGATAGGCAGCCTGCTGCACGTAGAGCTTAGATCGGTAGAACAGCAGGCCGAGCGACACACCGAGCACCAGCGCTACGACCAACAGGATGAGGAGGCCGAGCCGGAAAACGAGATGCTGCTGGATGTAACTGAGTGCGTTCTTCATGGTGTAGCGTTTGGAGCGTGGTGGATGGAAGCGGGGTTGTTCAGCATCTGGTCGAGCAGGTGAGTGACGGTGTCGGTATACGACACCATCTGAATCTGAATCTTCATCATGTCCGTCTTCGACAGCTCCGCATGATGGTCGCACAGCCGGTTCGTCAGCTTGTCAATAGCCTCGACCGTCTTCCCCATCTGCTCGGTCATGCGGTTGAGGAACTGGGTTTTTACGCTGTCCGACTCCTGTGCCAGCTGGTAGGCTTTCTGCAGCTCCTTATGCTGACAGTCCAGCGTGTCGCGCTTCTGCTGCATCTCCGCCATATAGCTTGACAACGACCGCTGCATGGAGGCGAAGCTGTTCTGTAGCTGGCCTATCTCGTCTTTGCGTCCGCTGTCAGGCACTGTCTCGTCAAGATGTCCGTCGGTAATGCGCTGTGCAGAGGCTGCCAACAGGTCTAACGGGCGCAGGTGGCTGGTCGTGATCCACCAGCAGAGCAGCAGTAGTACCGCCATGCTGACAGTGCCTACGCACAGTACCATCAATAGCAGCTTCCGGTCGTCCGCACCTTCGACCACGGGATAGAGGAAATGGGAAATGGCTATCAGCGTCGCGCCAAACACAATCGTCACAAATCCCACTACCCAGAGTGTAATCTGGGCAGCAAAGGAACGTCGGACACGGGATAGCAGCTGCATGGCTTAGTTATTAGTTATTGTTATCATATTGCTTTTTCTCTGCCTCGGACTTTACGGACTATCTCGGACTCTTCCTTGTCCGTGTCAGTCCGTTCAGTCCGTTGCCTGTGAATAGCCCTGCAAAAATACAAAATATTTCCGAAACAACGATAAGATTTCAGGAAAAAATGCGCAACTATCGTTCGTCCTCCTGTTTTTCCTGCTATTACCCTCGCGCCATCAGGTAGATTGCCTCCATATCCTCGGCTTTCAAGACCTTCAGGCAGCCGCAGGTGGCAGTCTGGTCGCGGCTGCACTTGCGGGTCATCTCGCTGATTTCCTCGTCGGTGATGTCACGACCTATCAGCTCCTTGATGTTTATGGGCATTCCAATGGCGTGGTAGAAGCGTTCCATAGCCTCAATACCTTTCAGGGCAGTACCCTCGGGGTCCGTAAAGTCGTTGGGCACGTCCATCACGTTGACGGCGAAGCGGACAAAGCGGCTCAGGTTCTCGTGCATCACGTAGCGCGCCCAGCTCGGCCAGATGGCAGCGAGCCCGGCGCCGTGGGTGACATCGAACATACCGCTGAGCTCGTGTTCCAACTGGTGTGTAGCCCAGTCGTCACTGGCACCGCACCCCGTGAGTCCCCAGTGTGCAACGCTACCGCCCCACATGATCTGTGCGCGCTGGCGGTAGTCCTCTGGGTTCTTCAACACTTCAAAGACGGCTGTCTTCATCCTCCGCAACACGGCCTCGGCGAGGTCAGTCGTCAGGTCCATGTCATCATCGTGCGTGAAATAGCGCTCCATCGTGTGCATCATCATGTCCGTGACGCCCGCAGCGGTCTGATATGGGGGTAGGGTAAAGGTACGCCGGGGATTCATAATGGCGAACTTGGGCCGTGACATGTTATTTGAATAGCCCAACTTCGTGCCCCCTGGCAGAAGCCTGCCCCCCGATTCGCGGGGAGCATCCTCATTGGTTATCACCGAGGCCTCGCTCATCTCACTGCCCGCAGCAGGGATGGTAAGCACGGAGGCCACGGGCAGCATCGTCTTCGGAGGTACTGCCTTGCCGAGATAGAGATTCCAGACATCCTCGTCCATACAGACGCCGTAGGCAATACACTTCGCTGAGTCGATGACGCTGCCACCGCCCACGGCGAGGATAAAGTCGATAGACTCCTTGCGGCAGAGTTCAATACCTTCCTTTGCCAACGAGAGGCGGGGGTTGGGCACCACTCCGCCCAGCAGGACAAAGTCGATGCCGCCACGTTCAAGCAGCCCGCAGATCTTATCAAGCAGTCCTGAACGCTTGGCACTCTGTCCGCCATAATGAACGAGCACTTTCGTGCCACCATACTTCTTTACCAAAGCAGCCACCTGCTCTTCACTCTGTTCGCCGAACACTACCTCTGTCGGCGCGTAGTAATTAAAGTCTTTCATATTCTTCTACTATTAATTCTAAATGATGATTGTATTAATATCCCAGTCCTACGTAGCTGTGGGCGGGAAGCAGGAGGTCGAACACCGTTGCATTCTCAGCATATCCCATGAAACGGTTGCGGAAGAACATACCCTGTGGCGGTGTCACGACGGCGGGTTTCAGTTGCTCGCCCGTGAGAAGGTTGCGCAAGCTGCTTACCTTTACCTTCTTCATCGTCTTCTCGTCTACCGTGAACGCATCGCGGTGCATCTCCAGATAGATTTTGTCAATATCCACCTGCGTGCTCACCGTCTCCCATGTCTCGTTCAGGAACTTGTCGTCCGCCATCCGTGCTACGTCCTGTGCCCGGATATAGGTAGACACCTTGAAGTTCTGATACTTGCCGGCCTTGACCGAAACGTTACATATCACGCTCAAAAAGAGTAGTAAAACAAAACGGTTCTTCATAATCATGGGTTTTTCCATTTTCCGCTTGCTCTCACTTAATCGCAGCCTGGAGCGCGGAACCGAAGATGATGTACTGGGTATTGCCGGCAATGGTGCCCTCGTTCTGTCCCCAGAGGAAGGGCCAGTCATCATAGTTCTCGAAGTGGTCGGGCTTGCGGAACAGCAAGCCGGGAGCCACGTTGCCGGGGATGAACGAGAAGTCGGCACGGTTGTTGCCATAGAACACTTGCTTCGGACGGGCTGCGCCAACGACGGCGACGAACGAGTAGTTATGGTAGGGATGACAGCCGTAGAGCCAGTTGCAGACGCGGTAGATCTCGTCCTTGCTGACGATGTCGGGGTAGTAGATGTGAGCGTAGTTGACGGTGATGCCGAAGTTCAACACGGCATTCACACCTGCCCAGTTACCCAGTCCGATAGGCACACCATAAGGATTCTGTGTATCGAAGCTCTTGATATATTCCGCGTATTGCTGGACGGCGGGACGTAGCTTCTGCTTGTAGGCCTCGTCCTTCATCGGGATAGAGTCGAGCAGGGTCTGCAAGTTTCGGGCGACATTACGGTAGTTTCCATCTCCGGTACCGGTGAGCCAGTCGTAGTCTGCGTCGGCCTGTCTGTCTCGGGCAAACCGTGACGTACGGGATTTCAGCAGCTCTTCGGCTTCCTTACGCAGGCGGTCGGCCTGCTTTTGGGCACGGTCTGCGAGGGCGTCATTATAGCCACGAAGTACTCGGGCGGCAGAGGTAAAGACACCGGCGGCCTGGAGGTCGAGGCGCGGGTTGCGGGTAGTAAATGCCCACATATCATCGGGCGTGCCGCTACGTTTTCCATCAGCAGAAACCTCATAGGGTTTTAGGCTGGGGTCATAGTGTAGACCATCGGTGATAGAGGCAGCATCGCCCAGATGGTGGTAGTTGTCGAGGATAGAATTAGATAGCGTCGAGGCCATGTGCCCTATCTGCTCGGCCTGCGCGACGAGGTTCAGCACACCATGCTCAATGAACTGCAGGATGTCGGGTACGCCGTCGGGGCGGTGGAGGTCAACGTAGCGCTGCTTCTGACTGACGAATGTCTCGTCGCGCTGAGGTTTAAATACCTCCCAAGCGCGGATGAGGTTCTGCACGACATTGATGTTTGAGCCGGTTTCTATGTCGAAGTCACCAGCATCAAAGAAGCCGCCGACGTTCAGGCCGGGAATCAGTTCGTAAGGCTTATACTTCGTCTCGGTCTCGGCCCCCTGACGGTGCAGGTCGAAATGGTCGCTCTCCGGTGCCTGCAGGTAGCCCTCCTTAAACGGCTCACCATGCCACGCCCGGTAGCCCTCGTTTACGTACATGTGGTTCATGTGGATGGGCACCCAGACGTCGGTCGTCGCGTCGGTGATCTTGTCGTAGACGTGGGCATCTATCAGGAAGTCGTTGGTCTTCGTCTTCCCATACTCGATGAAGTAGACACCCGGTTCACGGACAGCCGAGAAGTCGAACTTCACATAATTATACTTAAAGTACATACCCCAAGGCTTGATGTCTGCCTGGTAGGCCTGCTCGGTGGTGCCGTCCTCGCAGATTCGCACCAGGCGGGCCTGCTGCTGCGGCGTGTCGTTTGGATCAAGCTCGATGACTGCCACTTTTGGCTGCTCGGGGATGTAGCCCACCTGAGAAAAGCCGATGTTCGGTTCACGTATCCATCCGGGGATGGCGTGAGGCTCTACTGTCCAGGTAACGACCTTGCCAGTCTTGCCGGCAGGCAGTACGCTGCGCAGCACGAACCAACCGTTCTGTGCCAGCATCCTTCCGTCGTAGAGCTTCAGCTCCGCGTCGTCACTGCTGATTGTAATCATACGCTCCGCGTCGTCCGTCGCCATCACGATGCGATGGCCCGTCTCCAGCGGTAGCGGGTCGACGAAGCGCTCTGTGCCACGGTCATCGTAGGTTTTGAAACCCTTGAACTGCCGCGGTTTTTCCGTGTTAGGCCGTGTCGTCGTCAGGCTCGTCGCATAGCGCGGGAAGCGGTTCAGCCGCCCGTCCATGACAAAGGTCTTCAGCCAGTACTGCGACGGCAGGAACTCTAAGTTAAACCCCGCCTCGCCCGCAAGCTTCTCCGGCACGGGCTTATCCAAGTAAACGGCAATCTCCACGCCCTTCCCCTTTGCCGTCACTATTACACGACTGTCAAAATCGTAGTCAGCGTAGCGCATGGCAACCTCTATGCTGCCATCTTCGCGGTTAACCTTACGGTTTGTCATCGTTGGAACGAGGTCCCACTGCTCCGGTGTGTTGTTCAGGCGGACGGCCCCGCCCTGCACTGTCCTGACGCCGTGGTGGATAATCTCGATACCTGAGTTCTTCTCGTCGTTGAACCCGCCGTTAAAGCTGTTGCTGAACACCAGCACGTTCACGCCCTGCCGCTCGAAGTACTCGCGGTCGTTGAGCTGTAAATCCTGTGCCCGGCTGACAGTGGCCGTGGCCATCGTAATGAATAGTAATAATAAGTTGGTCTTCATCATTTCTTGAGTTTTTCTTTTGTTTGTTCTTGTGCTTCAATGACACGGTCACACCAAGCATCGAACTCAGGGTCTGGAATTTGCAGCTCGGGATGGGCGAGGATATACGCTACGCAACGGCGGACACCCTCGTCGAAGCGGGTGGTGGCCTGGAAGCCGGGTACGGCACGCTTCAGCTTCGTGCAGTCGAAGCAGACGGTGACGGCCTTGTCGCCCAGCAAGTTGCCCTCGAAGTCCCATTCCTTTGGCGCAACAGCGGCCAGGAACTCCGACGCCACGTAGTAAGGCTTCACGGTCACGTTTAGTGCGTTACCAACGCACTTATAGATCTGAGTCCACGTCAGCTGCTCGTCACTCATAATCTGGAATGCCTCACCGATGGCCTTCGGATTGCCTAACAAACCGATGAAGCCGCGGGCGAAGTCCTCGTTCCACGTCAATGTCCAGAGCGATGAGCCGTCGCCGTGGACAATGACCGGCTTCCCTTCCTGCATACGCTTCAGTACCTGCCACGAACCTTTCAGTCCATGCACACTCAAGGGCACTCCGCGCTCACAATAGGTGTGGCTGGGACGCACGATGGTGACAGGAAAGCCCCGCTCGCGGTACTCCCGCATCAGCAGTTCCTCACAGGCAATCTTATTGCGCGAGTACTCCCAATGCGGGTTGGCCAATGTCGTGCCCTCGGTGATGACATGGCTCGCTGCCGGTTTGTTATACGCCGAAGCCGACGAGATATACACGTACTGGCGCGTCCGTCCACGGAACAGACGGATGTCGCGCTCCACCTGTGAGGGTACAAAGCCGATGAACTCGCAGACGGCGTCGAAGGTCTTGTCGGGTAAACCGCCAAGCACGGCTGCTTCGTCTTCGATGTCGGCGATAATCTGCTTCACACTGGCGGGAACCTCGTCCTTTCGGTTTCCGCGATTCAGCAGCCATAACTCATGTCCTTCTGCTGCCAACTGTCGGGTAATGGCACTGCTGATGGTGCCTGTTCCGCCTATCAGTAATATCTTCATAATTTTCATTTATCGCTTATCACTTATCCATTATCATCATCCATTGGGTAGTGTACGCCCCACTTCTGGCGGAGACAGTCCATCAACTGCATGATGTACAACGTCTCCTCGTGCGGCATTTCGCGTGGTTCCAAGAGCCCGTCGATGAGAGCCTGTCGGCAGGCCAGGAACTGGTATTCGTAACCCGTAATCTGCTGCGGCACGCGGATGGTCTCTATGTACGTGCGGTCGGGTCCATTTACTGTAATGTTTTGCGGGTTATTGATGTTGTCGATGATGAGGTTGCCCTCTGTGCCGGCAATGACGCCGATATTGTCTCCGACGCAGGCTGCGCTCGACTGGAGGTTGCAGAGCACGCCGTCGGCCAATATAAGGCTGATAGCGTTGGTGAGGTCCATGCCCGTCGTTGACTTCACGCACTGGCTCTCCATGCTGACAATGTCGGCGTCGAAAAACATCCGCACGAAGTTCAGGGCATAGACGCCGAGGTCGAGCAGCGCACCGCCGCAGAGGTCAGGCCGCATGATTCGCGGCTTCTCGCCCATCGAATAGCCTAACGTTGCGGTGACGAGACGCGGCTCGCCAATGCGTCCGCTGCTGATCAGCTCGCGGACAATGCCCACGGCTGGCTGATAGCGCGTCCAAATGGCCTCAGCCAGAAATACTTTCCGTTCATGGGCAAGGTCAATCATATCCTTGGCTTGACGGGCGTTTGCCATGAAGGCCTTCTCTACTAAGCAGGGCTTCCCTGCCAACAGCGCTGCCCGCGTCACGTCGTAGTGGTGAGAGTGGGGCGTGCCCACATACACGATGTCCACATCGGGGTCGGCTATCAGCTCAGCGTATGAGCCGTAGGCCTTGACCGATGGTCGAGCCTGCTCACGCTCAGCAGAGTCGGAGCAAGCTCCACTCTGCTTTCGCTCATTCGCAGCCTTGGCGATGCTCCACTTGTCGGCAAACTGGTCTGCCGTTTCCTGTGAGCGTGAGCCAACGGCGTATGCTTCGCAGTTGCTCAGCCCGTTTAAGGTGATGGCAGCCTTCTCGGCTATCCATCCTGTGCCGATGATACCGACACGCATTGTCTCATTTGTTGTCATCGTTCGCTTGTTTCTATGGTCCCTTGTTTATCTTCTTCTGTCACGGTTGCCCCATTTCTTCTCATATCTTCCCTCGGTGTCTACCTTTCCGCCAAACATGTTCAGGCGGTAGCGGACGTGAAGCATGGCGTAGGAGTTGATGCTGTTGTAGCGGGTGTCGCTTCGTCCGGTGGCGTTTACCCAGCGCTCGTAGTTGCTCTGCTGACCGAGAAGGTCGTAGAAGTTGAGGGCCACAGTCAGGGTCTTCGACTTGAGGAAGGTCTTTGACACCTGACCGTTCCAGATGAGCTCATTGGTGTTCGACGACGGGTCATTATAGCCCCGGCGACTGTTCTCGTGGAGGTTTGTCGTAACCTCGAAGCCCATGGGCAGCCGTAACATCACCTGTCCACCGTAGCTGAACTGCCAGGTATCGAGGTCGGCTGTAGGTTGCAGCTCGTTGCGAGAGTGCTGGTAGCGTACGCTTCCATCGATAGTTACCTCGAGCCAGTCATTGCGGTAACTCGTGTTCAGGCGCTGGTTCAGGTTCGTGGTGCGAGTGGAACTCTTGAGGGAAATTCCCCCTACTGTCCCCGTTGAGGCTTGGTACACATAGCTGACATAATTATTATAGCGTACGCGCGTGTCACTGCCTATGTTCCAGTGAGCAGCCGAATCGAGAGCAGTGTTGAAAGTGAAGCCACCGTCGGCATTCCAGTTGCCGTTGATGTTCTCTGGCCGCGAAATGCTGCCGCCCGTCTCGGCGTTATAGCGCACGAGGTTGGAGATGGAGTTGCTGATGTGGCGGTAGTTACCATAGAGCACGATGGAGCGCTTGTACTTGGCTATGTAGTTCTTGTAGTAGACGTTCAGCGAATTAGTGAACTGCGGCTTCAGACCGGGATTTCCCTGCGTGATGTAGAGGGGGTTCGAGTCGTCGGTAATGTCGAGCAGCTGGGTGATGTCTGGCTGGCGTGTGTCGCCCCGGTAGTGCAGCCAGATGTCGTGCTGGTCGCTGAACTTATAGTGGAAATCAAGCGTTGGTGTCAGGTTTGTGACGTTGCGCACAGTGTCGACATAGACGCCTCGGTAGTCCTGGATGAAGTTCGACTGTTGTGGCTGCACGAGGAAACCTACATTGTAGTCGTACTCCTCTTGGTAGTGGCGCAGGGTGAGGCGGATGTTATGCGTATAGTTTTTGTACTCAGAGTAACGGCTGAGGTTCTTGTCGAGATACGGGGCTAATTGGTCGTTTAGGGAATTAGTCGTTTGGTCGTTTAGGGTGAGGCTGTCAAACCACGGATCCCACTCGCGGTACTCCGGCACGATGGCAGTGAAGGGGTTTCGGGCTTCATGGCTGAAGTCGTAGGTTTGGCGGTCACTCTTGTTCTGGTTATAACGTAGCTCGTAGTTGAATTGCAGGTGGGCACCCTTCCAGAGGGGCTCACTGTAGGTGGCGCTGGCCACATAGCCCTTGTTGTCGGAGGGCGTGGTGCTGTAGCGGGCGGTGAAGTACGTGGAGTCCTGCCCTACCTGGTTCATGACGCGGAAGAGGTGTACCTCACTGTTTGAAGCGTTGCGATTATCACTGTCACCTATGCTTCCCTCCATGCGCAAGGTGATGTTACGTCCCTTGCGATTCAGCCGACGATAAAGCTGTAGCATCGCCCATGCATTTTTGTTTTCACCGTAGCTGAGGCTGGCACCCTGATTGTTGTTGACAAGGATGTTCTGACCATTGACCACCGACCAGGTACCAATATCTAAGGGGTCGTCCGTGTAGAGATACGGGTCTTCCGAAAAGGTGGCACTGACCGAGGTCGAGGTGCCGTCGCTGGTGCCGTAGCTGCCGTTGGCTCGCATGAGAATGTTGGTCAGCGTGTCGGGTTTCCATTCTAACCGCAGGTTGCCGTTCCAGTTGTTATTGCGTGAGAGGCTTTTCGAGCGGCTGTTAGAAAAAGTGCGGGTGGTCTGGCTGAAGAAGTTCTCGCTGGCATTCTCGTTCTCGTTGTCGCCGCCACGATGGTTCCAGCGTACGGAGGCATCCACCTTCAGCTTCTTGCCGTCATCGTAGTTGAGGTTGGTGCCCAGCATCTTCCGTGCGTTCAGTCCACGGCGGTTCCACCAGCCGGCATTCTCTTCCTTGTTGTTGAAATTGCCCATAAGCACGAAACGCATCTTGTCCGTAAAGCTGCTGCCCATTCCACGTGAGGCGTAGCGATGCTGAGTGCCGCCGGCCAGGTCGAGGTTCGTCATGTAGCCGCGGTTCATGCCCTTCTTGATGGTGAAGTCGAGCACGGTCTCCTTGTTGCCGTCCTCAATGCCAGTGATGCGGGCTTGGTCACTCTGCTGGTCGTAGAACTTCACGTTCTGGATGATGCTCACCGGCAGGTTCTTCAGCGCCGTCTCCACGTCGCCCAGCATAAACTCCTTGCCGTCGAGCAGGATCTTCTTCACTGTCTTGCCGTTCACGGTGATATTACCGTCCTCGTCCACCTCCGCGCCGGGCATCCGCTTGATGAGTTCTTCGATGGGTGAGCCCTCCGGCGTGCGGAAAGCCTCAGGGTTATAGACCAGTGTGTCCTTCTTCACGATGATCTGTGCAGCACGCCCCGTTACGACCGTCTCCTTCAGCATCACGGCATCGGTCGACATGAGCAGGTTGCCCAGGTCCTGGTTCTGGTAACGCCGCAACGTCACCTCGCGCTCAATGGGCTGGTAACCCACCGACGAAATGCGCAACTTGTATGTTCCGTTAGAGGGAGCCTCGACACTAAAGCTGCCATTGATATTAGTCACTGTACCGCTCACGAACGAACTGTCTGAAGCAAGGAATAGCTGTACCGTTGCCTGAACCATCGGTTCCTTCAAATCAGCATCAAGGAGCTGACCGCTGATGGTCAGCCTTCTGTCATTGTCTTCTCCCGAATTTGACTCGCCCATACGCTGGCCTTGCGCATGGATACCAAGCGCAACCATCAGCATCATGGCGATTAGAAATGTTAAATGACGCATTTATTTACTATCTTTAGTTATGTTGGTTATGATAAAAAGACGGGAAAAAGGCTGGAAAGATTAATGGAACCTCGTGAATTATGGAACTTTAACTACCTGAGTTCCGGAAGCAACGCGTTGCGTGTTGTTTTTCGTTAATTTACGTTCCCTTATATGCACGTTTTCATAACTTTGCAGCGTACAACACAAAACCTTAAATATTATACACTGCTTGTTTAGAGCCACTGGCTTGGGAAAGTAAGTGGCTTTTTTTGAGCGCAACGCGTTGCGCAATACTTTTGAATCTGTTACGTTATAATTGACGGATTAATCATTACTTTTGTGCAATCTTATAGAATTAAGATGAAGAAGAGTGTTTCGCAGCGAGATATTGCCCAAAATGTTGGGAATAAATGTTTCCACCGTCTCCAGGGCACTGAAAGGACTGGCGGGTGTCAGTCCCGATCTTCGGCAGAAAATCACTCAACTGGCGGAGAAACAGGGTTATCACCCCAACCCCCTTGCCATGAGTCTTCGCTATAACATCACCCATACGATAGGAATCATTGTTCCTGACATCTCGTTCAACCACTACGCACAAATCGTGAAGTGGATAGAGGCAGAGGCCAGGATGAATGGATATATGTGTATCGTGACAGATTCGGGTGACAAGTTGATTGGCGAGACTGACTGCATACAACGGCTGTTAAATTTACACGTAGAAGGCATAGCCATTTGCCTGTCACAGGAAACTGTGGAATATGCCCATCTGGAACGGCTGAAAGACAAACATATTCCTTTTGTACTCTTTGACAGGGTTGCGAATATTGACTGTCCTACTATCAGTTCCAACGATGTGGAGTCTGCCCGACAAGCCACCCTGCACCTGATTGACGGCGGGGCGCGCCGCATAGCCTTCTTAGGTGGCCCGAACCGGATGAAGCAGACTATTGACCGCAAACATGGATATCTGGAAGCGTTGCGGGAACGGAGAATCAACATTAAAAAGAAACTGGTAAAGTGTGGACATGTCAGTTTTAATTCCGGCTTGTCCGACACGCTCGACCTTCTCGGTCAGCAGGATCCGCCTGACGCCATTCTGACATGTCATGGTATGCTGTCAATATCGGCTTTTCAGGCAATCATAGGCAAAGGACTGCGTATTCCGGAAGACATCTCTATCATCGGCTTTATGAGCGACTGGGTCTCTGGGATGTCTTATCCCAGGATGACGTTCGTCAAACAAAACCTGAAAGAAGTGGGGCGCAAAACCTTTGAGCTGCTCTACAACCAGATAAACGGTGATGACACTATCAGGAACATCACCATCGATGCCCGGCTGAACATCAGGGAGAGCACACGGAAGGGTGAAAGGTGAAGGGTGAAAGGTGAAGGGTGACGGGTGAACGTTCAATGTTCCGCTCGGCCGAAGGACGCTTGCAAGGCAAGAACGTTCAACGTTCACCGGTACATTTCCTGTAATACCTGCAAGGAACGGAGCTCGGGGAAGTCGGGTAGGTGGAGGCGGTAGTAGGTGAGTGCCACTTCCAACAGCCGTTGCCGCTCCTGACGGGAGAGGCGGAAGAGGTGCATTGTCGGGAAATCCATACGCATCATCAGCTGCAGCTTCTCAGCCTCCTCGGGCATGAGAAACTCGCGATGCAACGGGGCGTGAGTAGTAAAAGTGCTCTCGCGGAGGTCAAAATAGCAGCCCTCGTCATAGCCCTCCAAGTTGGGATAGAAGCCGAGGAAGCGCGCAAGCCTCATCAGGAATACCAGATGGAAATTGGCGAACAGACTCTCGCGCCCGTCTAACCACTGGATACTGGAGACCACATAGTCGAAGAGAGGCTCGTTGCGCTGCTCACCGCGAAGAGCATAGTAGAGGAACTCTGCAATGAACAGGCTGATGCTCAGCTTGTCGGCGTCGAACGGTATGGTCTGGAATGGTGTCAGCAGACGGGCATCCCGTAGCTTCTGCAGGCGGGCGTTGGGTCTCACGTCCATCTCCACACTCAACAGTGTCAGCGGCTGGAACAGTTGCTTCTTCAGTCGCCCACGCGCCGTCTTTGGCAGGCTGACGATAAACGACAGCCGACCTTGCTGGCGGGTAAACATGTCAATGATGAGCCGCGACTCGCCGTACTTCAGGCTTTTCAGCACAATAGCTTCCGTTTTAGTCAGCATAGCTTTTTCTCTGCCTCGGACTTTACGGACTATCCTTGTCCGTGTCAGTCCGTTCAGTCCGTTGCCTGTGAATTGCTTTTTCTCTGCCTCGGACTTTACGGACTATCTCGGACTCTTCCTTGTCCGTGTCAGTCCGTTGCCTGTGAATAGCTCTGCAAAATTACAAAAAAACGCACAATCCACCATGCGATTCCCTACAATTTTCCCTCGCAGCGCCATTTTTTTGCGAGAAAATTTGTCTAATTGAAAAAATAGCAGTAATTTTGCAGCCGCTTTTGGCGTTAGCTTGATCATCTATCATTTTTGATTTTGTATTTAGCGTAGCGCAGAGGGTCCCTTCGTCTATCGGTTAGGACGAGAGATTTTCATTCTCTAAAGAGGAGTTCGACTCTCCTAGGGACTACAAACACTTAAATCCACCATCTGCACAGCAGCCATGTGCTACCGGCTCATCGGGAAAGGTGGTGGAGGGACTGGAAAGCAGCGATTCGTCGCGCTCAAAGGTTCCGCCCAGGGCAGCGTTGAGCGTTGAAAGTTGAACGGCATAAGACCCCTAAGCTTTAATTATTAACATTTAAAAAAACAAAAATCAAAATGGCAAACCACAAGTCATCGATGAAGAGAATCCGCCAGACAAAGGTTAGGGCTCTGCACAATCACTATTACGCAAAAACCATGCGCAACGCTGTCCGCAAGCTGCGTGCTATGACCGACAAGGACGAGGCTGTCAAGCTCTATCCTTCCGTTCAGAAGATGCTGGACAAGCTGGCTAAGACCAACATTATCCACAAGAACAAGGCTGCAAACCTGAAGTCTAGCCTTGCCAAGCACATCAACAAGCTGGGATAAGCTACACAATTCTCAGTCATTCGCGCATGAATGCATAAAGAGTCGTAACCATCGGTTGCGACTCTTTTCTTTAGAGAGGTTAAAAAATAACTTGGTACGATTGATGGTTTCTTGAAACAGGCTTGTTGTCTCTCATCTTTTTGGCTATTTTGAATTCACTCATCAGTCACGTAGCCTAACGCACACACATACATATATATGGAAAAACGGAAAAATACCCGCACGTGTCGCACGTCCCGCACGTAAATTTTTTCATACACCGCTCGACCTCTGGTCGCTTGCCAGAGCAAGAAAGGATTAAACGGATTTAACGGATTGCTGTATCAAGTACTGTTTCAGCAATCAGAATGCCTTGAAACAAATTATTCCAGCCTGTGGAATAATTCTAAAC
>ONKY01000125.1 GCA_900318585.1 uncultured Prevotellaceae bacterium | reverse complement strand
GGCTTACTTGCTCTTATGACGATTCTTGCGCAGTCTCTTCTTGCGCTTGTGGGTAGCCATCTTGTGGCCCTTCTTCTTTTTTCCGTTTGGCATAATTGTAATTGAATTTTATTGTTTTGTTGAATACAGTTATCCTCTTTCGTTGCGCTGCCAGCTTATTTCATCTTCTCAATGAAACTCTTTGCGGGCTTGAATGCGGGGAAGTCGTGTGCCTCAATCACGAGTGTCGTGTTCTTCGAGATGTTACGGGCCGTTTTGCGGGCGCGATGCTTTACGGTGAAGCTTCCGAATCCACGCAGGTAAACATTCTCCTTGTTGTTAGCCAAGCTAACGCGGATTTCCTCCATGAACGATTCTACCGTTGCTGCAACATCTTTCTTGGGAATGCCAGTGTTCTCGGCAATCTTTGTAATAATGTCTGCCTTTGTCATTTTTTCTTACTATTTTTAAGACGGTTTTACATGAAATTATTTCTGTGAATTCTGATTTTGGACTGCAAAGATACTGTTTTTCAGTGAGATATGGAAATTTTCGCGCGTTTTTTTTTGTTTTTTGTGTATTTTAGCAAAAAACAGCCTGTTTTCCACCTCTTTTTTCTCGCGTACATTAGTATTATATTATAGGGAGTGGGAAGATTGGTTGGCATGAGTATGCGCCGGGCTGTGTTGTGGGGAGTGGAAGCAGGTGTATTTGCCAAGTTCCTACTAAAAAGACTTAAAATGTTGTGCTCGTATCGGAAAAAATGCGTAACTTTGTACGCTAAAACGCGCCAGAGGCCCTGAAAAGTGCCTTAAACGCGAAATTCTGAAAAATGGAATAAGCTAAATTGAAGTATTAAAACATAATGGATCAGACATTCGACAACGACAGAATTATCAAGATCAACATTGAGGAGGAGATGAAGTCAAGCTACATCGACTACTCCATGTCGGTCATCGTAGCCCGTGCCCTGCCTGACGTGCGTGACGGCTTTAAGCCCGTTCACCGCCGTATCCTCTATGGCATGATGGGTATTGGCAACACCAGTGACAAACCTTATAAGAAATGTGCCCGCGTGGTGGGTGAGGTGCTCGGTAAGTATCACCCTCACGGCGACAGCTCCGTCTACGGTGCATTGGTACGCATGGCTCAGGAGTGGAACATGCGCTATACATTGGTGGAAGGCCAGGGTAACTTCGGTAGTGTCGACGGCGACTCTCCCGCCGCCATGCGATACACTGAGTGCCGCCTCTCCAAGATGGGTGAGCATATCATGGACGACCTTGACAAGGAAACCGTGGATATGCAGAACAACTTCGACGACTCCCTTGTGGAGCCCAGCGTGATGCCCACGAAGATTCCCAATCTGCTGGTGAACGGCGGCAACGGCATTGCCGTGGGTATGGCTACGAACATGCCTACCCATAACCTCGGCGAGGTGATTGACGGCTGCTGTGCCTATATTGACAATCCCGACATTGATACCGACGGCCTGATGCAGTACATCCCGGGCCCCGACTTCCCCACGGGAGCCTATATCTATGGCTTGCAGGGCGTGCGCGACGCCTACGAGACAGGCCGCGGCCGCATCGTGATGCGTGCCAAGGCAGAGATTGAGACGGGCGAGACCCACGACAAGATTGTCGTCACCGAGATTCCCTATGGTGTGAACAAGGCCGACCTCGTTGCCTATATTGCCGATCTGGCTACCCAGCACAAGATTGAGGGCGTAGCTAATGTCAATGACGAGTCAGGCCGCCAGGGTATGCGTATCGTCGTCGACGTGAAGCGTGACGCCAATGCCAACGTGCTGCTGAACAAGCTGTTCAAGATGACGGCCCTGCAGAGCTCGTTCTCCGTCAACAATATTGCCCTTGTGAAAGGACGTCCCCGTCTGCTCTCCTTGAAGGAGTGCGTGAAATACTTTGTGGAGCATCGTCACGACGTGACCATCCGCCGTACCCAGTTCGACCTGCGTAAGGCCAAGGAGCGTGCCCACATCTTAGAGGGATTGATCATTGCCGTCAACAATATTGACGAGGTGGTTCACATTATTCGCAACTCCGCTACGCCGAGCGACGCCCAGCGCAACTTGGAGAAGCGCTTCGAGCTGGATGAGCTCCAGTCGAAGGCCATTGTCGACATGCGTCTCTCGCAGCTCACCGGCCTGCGTGTGGACCAGCTCCACCAGGAGTTCGACGACCTGATGAAGCTCATTGCCGACTTACAGGAGATTCTCGACAATCCCGAGCGCTGCAAGGAGGTGATGAAGCAGGAGCTGCTGGAAGTGAAGGAGAAGTACGGCGACGAGCGCCGCTCGGAGATCATACCGTTCGACCATGAGTTCAACGCCGAGGACTTCTATCCCGACGATCCCGTGGTCATCACCATCAGCCACATGGGCTACATCAAGCGCACGCCGCTGTCAGAGTTCCACGAGCAGGGTAGGGGAGGCGTAGGCGCCAAGGCTGCCCGTCACCGTGACAACGACTTCACCGAGTATATCTATCCCGCCACCATGCACAACACGCTGCTCTTCTTCACCAAGAAGGGACGCTGCTACTGGCAGAAGTGCTATGAGGTGCCCGAGGGCGACAAGAACTCGAAGGGCCGCGCCGTGCAGAATATGCTCAACATTGAGCCCGATGACCAGATCAATGCCGTGCTCCGCATCAAGAACTTTGGCGACGAGGAGTTCCTCAATTCCCACTTCGTGGTATTCGCCACCAAGCAGGGTGTCATCAAGAAGACCAGCCTTGCCGCTTACCGTCACCAGCGCGCCATCGGCGTGAAGGCCCTCAACATCAACGAGGGCGACGAGGTGGTAGCCGTACGCCTGACCAATGGTCACAACGAGCTGCTGCTCGCCAACCGCAACGGACGTGCCGTACGCTTCAATGAGGACAAGGTGCGCTCTATGGGCCGTGTCTCTACCGGCGTTATCGGTATGCAGCTCGACGGCGGCGACGATGAAGTGGTAGGCATGGTTTGCGTCAACGATCCCAATGTCGAGACTATCATGGTTGTTTCAGAGAACGGCTATGGCAAGCGTTCCGAGGTGGAGGACTATCGCAAGACCAACAGAGGCACCAAGGGCGTGAAGACCCTTGCCATCACCGAGAAGACCGGACGGCTGGTTGCCATCAAGGTGGTCACCGACGAGAACGACCTGATGATTATCAACAAGAGTGGTATCCTCATCCGCCTAAAGGTGGCCGATGTGCGTGTCATGGGTCGAAACACCCAGGGTGTGCGTCTCATCAACCTCGCCAAGAAGAATGATACGATAGCCTCTGTCTGCAAGGTGATGTCTAATCAGGACGAGGACATTGAGGAAGCCGAAGTTTTGGACGAGCCCATCGCTGATGCCCCTGCCGAGGGTGCCGACGATGTGATTGACCTGGCTGAGGAATAGACCCGATTAAACGGTTTGCACTTTCCAACGTCATATCATAGAACATAACAACAGAGAGAACCAAGAAAAGAAAAATGTTTAACCAAACTTTAATATCAAGCTTATGAAAAAATTGATGATGATGGCCCTTGTGGCAGTAGCTGCTACTTCGGCCTTTGCGCAGAAAGAAATCAAAGAAGCTAATAACCTTCTGAAGAAAGGTCAGTTCACCGAGGCACTGCAGATGGTTGAACCTCTGAAGAATGCCCCCACTGCCGCCGAGAAGGCCGCTGCTTGGAACATGGTGAGTGAAATCTACTGGAAGCAGTTCTCTGACATCCAGACCAAGCAGTTGGAGAATCAGGTGAGGAAGGTGAACGAGCCCTACGATACCCTTGCTATGCACCGTGCCGCCGTGAGTGCCCTGGAGGCAGCCCTGAAGTGCGATGAGTTCGACTGCCAGCCCAACGAAAAGGGCAAGGTGAAGCCTCAGTTCCGCACAGCCAACGTGTCTAAGTTCCAGCAGGGACGTCTCAATTCCATCAATGCCGGACAGTTCGACTTCAACCAGAAGAACTACGAGCAGGCCTTCAAGGACTTTGCCATCTATGTGGACAGCCACAACTCATCGCTCTTCGAAGGCATTGACCTGAAGGATCAGTACTATCATGAGATAGCCTACTTCGCCAGCCTCGCCGCCTACAACTACAAGGACTGGCCCAATGTGGTGAAGTATGCCAAGATTGCTTCCGAGAACCCCGAGAAGGCCAAGGACGCTACCGAGATTCTCGTGTTCGCCAAGAAGGAGACCATTAAGACCCATGCCGATACCCTCGAGTATATTGAGATGCTGAAGGATGCCAACAACAAGTTCCCCGATGACCAGCGCTACTCAGCCTGGATTGGTGACTACTACCTCCAGAGCGCATCCAACGATGAGCTGCTGAAGTGGGCCGAGGATGAGATTCAGAAGGATCCCAACAACAAGTTCGCCTATACCTACAAAGGCGAGGCCCTGCGCCTGAGCCAGAAGTGGGATGAGGCCGTAGAGTGCTACAAGAAGGCTGCTGAACTGGATCCCACCTATGTCGTGGCTCCCTATCAGGCAGGTCTCTGTCTCAACTCCAAGGCTATTGAGCTGAAGGACAAGCTGGCTGACAAGAAGACCGGTATGCTGACCAAGGAGAACCTGGCCAAGATCAAGGAAGTGCTGACTGAGTCGAAGAACTTCCTCGAGAAGGTGCGTGAGGCTGACCCCGACCGTGCACAGGTCAACTGGGCCTACGCCCTCTATCAGGTCTACTACTCACTTGGCGATGAGAAGGCCAAGGAGCTGGAGGCCATCGTTGGCGGCAACTAAGCACTTGGCGTTCACCGCCCGTTAATCTGCAACGGACTACAGGACTGGAGGACTGTGTTTTTGCAAGTCGTGCAAGTCCTGTGGCCCGTTGCCTAATATTTTGAACAGATGCGAATAAGGATAACACTACTGCTGCTTCTCTTAGTGACAACCAGCCTGACTGCCCAGAAGAAGGAAATCAGTCAGGCACGTACCATTCTGAAGAATGGCAAGAACCCGGAACAGGCGGAAAAGCTGATGACCACCCTGCTGGCCGACTCAGCCAACCAACGCGACAAGCGCATCTACGCCCTCTGGTTCCAGGCCGTAGCCCAGCAGTATGACAAGGCCAACGAGCGCTTGTATCTCCGCCAGAAGCAGGACACGGCCCAGTTCTTCGCATTGACCCTCCGCCTTTTCTCCATTGCAGGCCAGCTCGACACCCTTGATGTCCAGCCCGACCGTCGCGGCCGGGTTGACATAGAGTACCGCAAGGAACATTCCCAGCAGTTGCTCCGTATTCGTCCGAACCTCTTCAACGGCGGCGCCTATCATTACCGCAAGGCCGCCTACACCCTTTCCTACGACTTTTTCGAGCGTTACATCCAAACGGTCAGTCAGCCCCTTTTCTCAGCAAACCAGCCTGACACCCTCGACCCGCGGCTTTCCGAGGCAGCCTACTGGGCCACGCTCAGCGCTTACCGCCGCCACGACCCCGTGCTGACCTTACGTCACCGCCATCTCGCCCTGCGCGACACTGCCAAGGCCGCCTTGACCCTGCAATACATGGCCGAGGCACGTCGTTGGCTCAACGATGATTCCCTCTACTGCGTCACCCTTCGCCACGGCTTCCGCCGCTATCCGCTGAATCCTTATTTCTTCCCTCGGCTGATGGACTATTACGCCGAGCACCGCCAGAACGAAGAGGCGCTCCAGCTCTGCGACTCCGCTCTTGCCGTGGCCGACACCAGCCGCCTTTTTCTCCTCGCCCGTACCACGGCACTTTTCAACCTACAGCGCTATGACGACGCCCTCCGCTCGGCCGATGTGATTATTGACCGTTACACCGACGCCGTGCCCGAAGCCTACTATCTTGCAGGTACCGCCCTCCTGAACCAGGCGCTACCCTTGGATCCCCTCCGCCAGAAGAAACAGCTGCGGAAGATGTATACCAAGGCACGCCCCTACATGGAGCGTTACCGTCAGCTCTGTCCTGAGCAGCAGCAGAGGTGGGGCCCCGCCCTCTATCGCATCTACCTGAACCTGAACCTGGGCCGTCAGTTCGATGAGATAGACCGGCTCCTGAAGAAATAGCTCCTGTAGTTGCTATAGTTATTGGTCGCCGACAACCGTCCATGTGCTGGGAACTTTCCAATCCCAGCCTGTGCCTGTTTGCCCGCTTTTTACATGAAGCTTCCGAAGCACAAGGGGAAAACTTCAACATAACACAACACAACATTTTCATAAAAATACCTTTTAAAAGATTTTATATAGATATATATATAATTATAATTATATATATATCTATATAAAATTAGCAAATGAATGCCCAAATAGCAAAAATGCAAAATGTTGTGTTGTGTTGTGTTATGTTGTGTTTGTTAATTCACATTAGAGGTGAGAAATGGCACTCCCTGCTCGTAGAGTGGCGCTTTCGGGCAGGAAGCAGCGGTCGTAGTAGGCGGCTTTCTTCTCGACTGCCATCGGGTAGGCACGCGAAGAGGAGGGCATACGGTAGAGGCGGAGGCTGCGGCCTTCAAAGGAGAAGGGGGAGAAGTCGCCGACGTGGGGCTCACTGATACCAAACTGGCGACTGGCAACGGTGGTGGCTAACTGGCCGGCAGTAACGACGGCCTGACAGAGGGGCAGCTGGCGGAGCATTTGGCGGAGGTCGGTCTCCTCAACAATCTGCAGGTCCTTGTCGCTGGCGGTGCCGGTGGTGCGGATGACGCGGGTGGCGGTGTCGAAAAGGGCGATGCCCTGTTCCTGAAGGAAGTGCCTGATGGCCTGCAGGTCGTAGGTCTTTGCTTCTTGGCGAACGAAGTGCTGCTTGTCGCCGAAGAAGCAAAGGCCCATGATACGCCACATGTCGTTGGTGAAGTTGGGGTAGTAGAACTCCATGCACCATCGCTTCTCGGCAGGGGGGAAGGTGCCAAGCATCAGCAGACGGGCATTCTCGGGCAGGAAAGGCTCGAAGGGATGAGTCTCTACGGTCACGGCATCTCCTTTACTACGTAGACTACCGTTGGCAGGTGGTCACTGTAGCCGTTGAGCCAAGCTCCGCCGGCGTGGGTACGGAGGGTGTTGCCCTTATAGCGTCCCTCCTTCTGGAACAAGTAGTCGCGGCGGAATATCTGGTGCTTGAGGTATTTCAGCGATGTGCAGTCAATCTTGCTTGGCTTCACTTCGTTGGGCTTCATGTTGTCCGGTTCAATGAGGTTGCGGGAGAGGATGATCTGGTCGAAGAGGTTCCACTTGCCGTCGTACTGCAGGGTGCCTGTGCCTGATGCCAAGGTGTCCCAGAAGGGGTTCCACAGCCCGTCGTCCTCCACATCCTTCATCTTGCGCTTGGCACCGAGTGCCTCGGCCATGGAGCGGTCCTGCGGGTCGTCGTTCATGTCGCCCATGATGAAGAGCTTGACGTTGGGGTCGTCCTTCATGAGTGAGTCCTTGACGAGGCGTATCTGGCGTCCTCCCTCTTCACGATAGAACGAGGTGGCTCCGCGTGAGGGCAGGTGGTTGACGATGATGGTGACGTGCTCGCCTGCCAGGGTGCCGCTGACGGTGAGGAAGCCACGGGTGGCTCTCATGGAGTCCTCGGGCAGTATATATATATAAGGTACGAGCTTCACGTCGCGAACCTGGAAGAGCTTCGGGTTGTAGAGTAGGGCGCAGTCGACACCGCGCTGGTCGGGCCCCTCGATGTGTACGAACTGGAAGTCGCGTGCCTTCAGCGGCTCCTGGTTGCAGAGGTCAGTAAGGCACTTGGCATTCTCTACCTCCGACACGCCGATGACGGCGCAGCCGATACCCTTCAGCACGTCGGTGCCCAGCTCGGCCAGTACACGCGACATGTTCTTCAGCTTGTTGGTGTACTTCAGCCCGGTCCACTTGTTGGTGCCGTCGGGCAGGTACTCGTAGTCGTTGTGTCCAACGTCGTGGCAGGTGTCGAAAAGGTTTTCCAGATTGTAGAAACCTACGCCGTAGACAGCGTAGCTCTTGTTCTTGCTTTGACCGATGACAGCCCATGAGAAGAGGGCCACGGTGATTAGTAGGAATAGCTTCTTCATAATGTTCTTAGATTATTTGGGGCAAAGATACTAAAATTTGAGTGAAATGCAAAAGAAATATCCGATTTTCTTTTTATTTCATTTTTTTTTTGTATCTTTGCAGCAAATCATCAATAACTAAATACTCATGCTATGAAGAAAAAGCTGAAAATACTGTTTGTTGCACTGTGCTGCCCCATTGTTGCGGCAGCCCAGTCCGAGGTAGACTCGCTTGGAAAGAGCATGGCTGATGAGACCGCGTTCACCTTTACGGAAGCACAGTTGGAGGATGACGAGAGTTCAACCCAGAACATCACCATCATCTCCTCTAACCGTAACGTCTATGCCAACGAGGTGGGCTATCGGTTCTCTCCGGCCAGATTCAAGTATCGTGCCTACAATGCGAAGTACAATGAAATGTACATCAACGGCAATCCCGTGAACGACCTGGAGCGCGGTCAGTTCGGCTACTCCTTCATCGGAGGACTGAACAACCAGACACGAGGCCGCGAGTCGTCGCTGCCGTTTGAGGACAACAACTACTCAATGAGCGCCCTCGGCGGTTCGGGCAACTACAACTTCCGCCCGTCGAGCTTTGCCACGGGGCAGCGCGCCTCGCTCGCCCTGGCCAACCGCAGCTACAACATGCGTGCCATGTATACCTACAACTCCGGCGTCAGGGAGGATGGCTGGGCCTTCACCGGCAGCCTGACATACCGTTGGGGAAACGGCATCGGTACCATCGAGGGCACGTCGTACAACTCATTGAGCTACTTCCTCGGTGCCGAGAAGCTCATCAACGACCAGCACTCGGTGAGCCTCGTCACCTGGGGCAACCCGACGCAGCGCGGCGCACAGCGTAGTGCAACGGACGAGATGTACTGGATAGCCGGCACCCACAACTACAACCCCAACTGGGGCTATCAGGACGGCAAGAAGCGTAACGCCCGCATCGTGAAGGACTTCGCGCCTGCCGGCCTGCTGACGTGGGACTGGAAGATTGACGACAATACGAAGTTAGTGACCTCGTTCCTGGGGCGCTACTCCATGTACAGCAACAGCCGACTGGCCTACAACGGCGGTACGAACCCTGAGCCTGACTACTACAGCTTGATGCCGAGCTTCAACTTCAACGTCTGGAACCCGGAGGCAACGCTCTTCCACGACGAAGCTGCATACGAGAACTGGCAGGCTGCATACAACTATCTTAGCGCCTCGGAGGACAACCGCCAGATCAACTGGGGACGCCTCTACTACGCCAACAGCCTGATGGCGGACGAAAAGCAGGACGCCATGTACTACGTGCAGCGTGCCCACGACGACCAGCTGACCCTCTCGTTGGCTACGAAGCTGGACAAGCAGCTGACCGTCAACTCGTCACTGAGTGCCGGTCTGCAACTTGCCAGTAACACGGGTATGCACTACCAGACGATGGATGACCTGCTGGGCAACGCCAAGTTCCATAATGTCAACACCTACGCCGTTAAGGACTACGGCTCCACTTCTCCCTACGTGTTCTACGACATGAACGAGGGGGGCACACCCAGCGAGGTGAAGGTGGGCGACAAGTTCGGCTACGACTACAATCTGTTGGTGAACAAGGCACAGCTATGGGCTTCCTACGCCACCGACCTGAAGTTCACCCACCTGTTTGTATCGGGTCGCGTGGCTGGCACCACTATGCAGCGCGACGGAAAGATGCGCAACGGTATGGCTCCCGACAATAGCTACGGGAAGAGCGGCACGGCCAAGTTCCTGGACGGCGGTGCCAAGGCTGGTGCCAATATCAACCTTGGCTCAGGTCATGCCATCGCCCTCGGCGTAGGCTACGAGTGGAAGACGCCTGCTCCGCGCACGGCGTTTGCTGCCGCACAGGTCAACAACGACTTCGTGAAAGACCTGAAGCAGGAGAAAATCCTGTCGGCCGAGGCTGGCTATCAGTGGAAGAACGCCCTGCTGAGCCTGAACATCAACGGCTACTATGCCGCGCTGAAGGATGTGACGGAGCAGAGCCTCTTCTACAGCGACATTGAGAGCTCGTTTGCCTACGTATCGCTGTCGAACATCCAGAAAGAGTACTACGGCGTGGAGCTGGGCTTGAACATCAAGGCTACGGAGTGGCTGAACATCAAGACCTTAGGAACTATTAGCGAGGCCAAGTACACCAACAATGCCGACATGAGGATGCTACTGTCGAACAAGGGTAGCTATGTTGACGAACTGTGTATCATCGACGGTATGCGCGAGGGCAGCACCCCGCTGGCTGCCGGCAGCATCGACATGAGCATTCACTATAACTTTTGGTACATCGACATCATTGGCAACTACTACGACAATATCTATATGTACTTCGCTCCCATCTCGCGCCGTGAGACCGAGGTGCCCAAGACCATCGTCAATGGCGAGAAGTCGTATGACAGTCCTGCACAGAACAAGGGCGACGGCGGCTTCATGCTCGACGCCTCCATCGGTAAGACGTTCCGCCTGAAGCAGGGCCGGCGCATAGGCTTCAACCTGATGCTGACCAACATCCTGAACAATATCAACATCTGCACCGGCGGTATGGAGCAGAACCGACTCGACACCAAGCAGGAAGAGGAGCGTACCAACAACGCCTACCGCTTCCAGCAGAGTCCGCGTAAGTTCTATGCCAACGGCATCAACGGTATGCTGATGCTTACCTACCAATTCTAATGCGGGCTTCGCCCTCGCTCGGCATCCCGACAGGGTGACGCTTGCATATGCAAGAAAGGAAAAAGAAGAAAGAAAAAAAATGAAGTTAGAAGATATGAATACGAAAACAGACATAAGGCTACGACCTTTATTATTTATACTTTATACTTTATTCTTTAGCATGGCATTTGTGGCATGTGAGAAGACCGAGTGGGATGTATATACGCCTAACGGTGCAGAGCTCTACGGCAATAACAGCATCGACGACAACAATATTATTACCATTGCCCAGCTGAAAAGCGACTATCCGAACGTCTTCGCCAGTACCGACCAGAACAGGCTGGTGGACAAGGACATCAAAATCAAGGGTCGCGTGACAGCCAACGATATCCGAGGCAATATCTACAAGCAGTTCGTCATGCAGGACGAGACGGGTGCCATCATCGTGGCTGTCAACGAGAGCGGCATGAGCGGCTACCTGGCAGAGGGTCAGGAGATCGTGATGAGCCTGAAGGATCTGTATGTGGGAGGTTACCGGATGCAGCCGGAGATTGGCGCTCCCTACAACGTGACCAGTATAGGACGTATGCAGAAGGACGTGTTCCAGAAGCATTTCAAGTTCACCAGCAGCCCGATCCAGCACGTACAGCCCATCGACTTTGACATCAACATGGACAAGAACGAGAACTGCGGTAAGCTGGTGACGCTGAAGAATGTCACCTTCAGCGATGCCAACGGCACCAACACCTTCGCTCCCGGCGACGGCAGTGCCTCAATCGTCGGTGGTTGCGTCAATCGCGGTATCACAGGCTATTCCACCTCGAAGCTGGTCATCCGCACCAGTACCTACGCCAAGTTCGCTGCCAACAAGCTGCCGTACGACGAGGTGAACAAGAGGCCTCGTGTGGTGAACATCACCGGCATTGCCACCCGCTACAGCAACACATGGCAGATTCTCATCCGTAAGGAGTCAGACATTGAGATTGTAAATTGATAATAGATTATTGATAATTGAAAAAACATACAACTATGAAGAAAATACTGTATAGCGTCATGGCTCTGGCCATCGCAGCCATGACATTCACCGCTTGTGAAGACGTACCCGAGCCCTATCCCATGCCAGACCCTTCCAATAACGGCGAAAACACCGAGGTGGAAGGCGCCACGGGCGACGGCTCGTTGGAGAACCCCTTCAATTCTGTTGCTGCCAATGCTGAAGCCAAGAAGTTAGGCAGTGGTGGAGTTAGTGAGCAATATGTCTACATCAAAGGAAAGGTGGCGTCCATCGCTATCGACAAGAACGACAACGTGCTGAACTTCGACCAGGGCACCTATGGTAACGCATCGTTCTACATCTCCGACGACGGAACTTCTACTAATCAGTTCTATTGCTACCGCGTGCTCTATCTTGGCAACAAGAAATGGACGAAAGGTTCCGGCGACATCCTGAAGGTGGGCGACGAGGTGATAGTCTGCGCAAGGATCACGTTGTACAACACCACTCCCGAGACGCAGCAGAACGAGGGCTATCTCTACTCGCTCAACGGCAAGACGGACGGAGGCGGCAATGAGCCTCAGGCAGAGGCAAAGGGCGACGGCTCATTGGAGAACCCCTTCAATGCCGCTGCAGCTACTGCTGAGGCACAGAAACTGTCAAGTGGTGAAGTCAGCAGTAAGGCTTTCTATATAAAAGGTAAGGTTGCTTCGATTGCTACCGACAAGAACGGTAACGTGCTGAACTTCGACCAGGGCACCTATGGTAATGCCACGTTCTATCTCTCTGACGACGGAACAGAGACCAACACGTTCTACTGCTACCGCATACTCTACCTCGGCAACGAGAAATGGACGGATGGTGCAGGTGACGTCCTGAAGGTTGGCGACGACGTGATTGTCTGTGCCAAGCTGACCATGTATAACTCTACGCCCGAGACGCAGCAGAACGAAGGCTACCTCTATTCGCTCAACGGCAAGACCGAGAGAACGGGTGGTCAGACACCGCAGCCCGCCAGTGACCTGGGTACTGCCGAGGCTCCCATCACCGTTGCCAAGGCGCTGGAGATTATTGAGGGGTATGAGGCTGCTGGCGCTTCGGCAACCGATGCCTACGTGAAGGGAAAGATTGTAAAGGTTGATAGTTATAACGAGAAGTATAGTAGCCTTACCTATTACATCTCTGACGACGGTACGGAGACCAAGCAGTTGCAGGTATATAGCGGCAAGGGCCTCAACGGTGCTGCGTTTGCTTCTGTCAACGACCTGACGGTTGGTGCAGTCGTGGTAGTGAAGGGCCAGTTGAAGAAGTATGCAGCAAAGGATGGCACCACCACGCCTGAGATCAATCAGAACAGCCAGATCATCTCCATCGACGGACAGTCGGGTGGTGGCGGCGAGCCGGGCGGTGGCGGCACCACCACTTCCTCGCTGACGAATGGCGACTTCGAGACCTGGGCTGACGGTCTGCCTACGGGTTGGAAATCTGCATCTACTGCCAGCTCTGCCACGCTGACGCAGAGCACCGATGCCCACGGCGGCAGCTACTCCTGCAACGTCAATGGTGACGAGGGCAGCAACAAGCGTCTGGCTTCTCAGGAGATAACGCTGGCTGCAGGCACCTACCAGTTCTCGTTCTATGCAAAGGCCACCACGGCAGATCCTGCCCAGGTACGTCCCGGTCATGTTCCCGTTGCCGACGGAAAGGTAGGCAGCTATGCTTACGGTGACTATGCCACCCTCACTAATAGCGAATGGACTCAGGTCTCTGTGGAGTTCACGCTCGCAGCTGAGACCACGGTTTGCCTGGTTGTGATGAACCCGAAGAAGTCCAGCTACTCGGCGGGTAAGGACGTGCTGGTGGACGATGCCAAGTTGACCAAGAAATAGTATTCTTACAGAATCATTATGGTAAAGGCTGCACCCCAGTTGGGTGTGCAGCCTTTTACCTTCACAAAGACCGACATGAAACAACTATTCAGAACCTATTTGCCGCTGCTGTTGCTCGTCGGCTTCGTCGTTTCCTGTAACAACGACGATGACGACGTGGACGGCCAGAACGCGGTGGTTAATCTCAACCGCAACGACAGCAGCGTGGAGCCGGCATTGCAGCGGTTGGAGTTCCCGAAGGTGAAAGGTGGCAACAGTATTGTCATCATACACTCCACGAACGACAAGTACGGCATCAACTACAGTGTGGAGTGGGACTGTGAGAAGAAGTCGCAGCGCTGGTCGTGCTATCAGCTGCATAGCGGCAATTACGGTGGCGGTAACAGCCGTGTAGTCGACGGATACCTCTACGACGAAGACATGCCCAACCACGCTGTCAATTACGTTACCGACGAGAGCGGCATGAACATCGATCCCTTCTGGTCATCGGGCTATGATCACGGACACATCTGCCCCAATGCTGACAGGAAATACTCACGCGAAGCCAATCGCCAGACATTCTTCCTGACCAATATGCAGCCTCAGCGTAACGTCTTCAACGCCGGTATCTGGCTCAAGATGGAAAACAAAGTAACCAACAGTTGGTGGCCTAAGACCTCAGGCGACACGCTTTATGTGGTGAAGGGCGGCACCATTGATTCCGGGGATAACATCATTGAGTATATCTGTAACCGGCAACATTCGGCAACAAGCAGGAAAGGATTTATTCCCGTGCCCAAGTACTTCTTTATGGCGCTGCTCCGGAAAAACAGCATGGGCTACAAGGCTATGGCATTCTGGGTGGAGCATTTGAGCCAGGACCACTCGAACGATGCGCTTGCCGATTATGTCATCAACATCCGTGAATTAGAGCAGCGAACAGGTATCGACTTCTTCTGCAATCTGCCTGACAACATAGAAGAGGAAGTAGAGACTATGTCTCTTGAGAATGTGATGTGGCTGTGGAACCCCTAAGACACCTCTCACCCTTCACCTTTCACCCTTCACCCTTCACCTTCAACCAGTTTCCCCTCGGTCTCGAGTGCGCTCCACAGCGAGTAGCGCGCTTCGGGGTTGAGGGCTTCTAATTGCTGGAAGACGGCAGCCATGCTGGTGCGGTTCGACTCATGCTCGAAGGGGCAGCGCTTCGACTGCTGCTCGTAGCCGCGCAGCTCGGCGTATTGGCGTATGTCGGCTTCCTGGCAGAGGCAGAGTGGACGTATGATGGTCAGCGGCATCTTCCGCATCCTCAGTTTCACAGGCATCGTAGAGAAGTGGCTTTGGAAGGTGAGGTTCATCAGGCAGGTGTTGATGATGTCGTCCTGATGGTGGCCTAACGCAATCTTGTTGCAGCCTAACTCCTGGGCAATATTGAACAGCTGCTTGCGCCGTGCCCAGGAACAGAGGAAACAGGGCTGCTTCTGCTTCCTTCGGGCGGATGACTCATCGGCGGGTGGGGTAGGGAAGGCGGTGGTGACTACGTGAAGCCTGACATCCAGCGCGTCGCAGAATTCTTGCAGGTAGGTGGTGTCGCTCTCGTAACTGATTTCCTCCATCCTGACGTGTAGTGCCTCCACCGTGAAACGCGGGTGATGGATGCGCGAACGCTCCGCTAACAGTTCCAACAGCAGCAGGGAGTCCTTTCCGCCGGAGAGGCCGACAAGAACACGGTCGCCATCTTCCAGCAGGTGGAAGGTGGCGAACGCGCGGACAAACTGGTCCTTGAGCCGATGCTTCAGCTGGTCGGACGCTGTGGGTTGGGTTTTCATCTACTGTTGCATCAGGTAGCGCTTGAAGTCCTCAAAGTCCTTCGACATGGGAACGCTCTGCTTCTCGCCCTCCATGAAGGCAGCGAGACGGGCGGGAATCTCCACGTCGATGCCAAGGATCTCGTCAACCTTCTCCTTGAACTTTGCAGGGTGGGCGGTCTCGCAGAAGATGCCGACCTCGCCTTCCTGCAGACCGTCTGCAAGAGCCTGATAGCCGCAGGCGCCGTGGGGGTCGAGGATGTAGCCTGTCTCGGCGTAGCACTGGCGCATGGTCTCCTTGATTTGCTCGTCGCTGTAGGTGGCGCCGCTGATGAGCGAGGTGATGGCGGCATGTGTCTCCTCGGGCGTGCGTGCTCCGTTCTTGCTGTAGAGGTTCAGGATGCGTGCGAAGTTCGAGGGGTCGCCCACGTCCATGGCATTAGCCAGCGTCTGCACAGACGGCTTCGGTTCGTACTGTCCCGTCTGGAGGTAGTTGTAGAACACGTCGTTGGCATTGTTGGCGGCAATGAACCGCTTCACGGGCAGGCCCATCTCGTGACCAAACAGGGCAGAGCAGATATTGCCGAAGTTACCGCTGGGCACGCACATCACAATGTCAGAAGTGAGGGGTGAGAGCAGTGTGCTGAGGCGGGCTACGGCATTGAAGTAGTAGAATGCCTGGGGCAGGAACCGGGCAACGTTGATGGAGTTGGCCGACGTCAGCTTCATGTGTTGGTTCAGCTCCTCATCCATGAAGGCCGACTTCACCAGTGCCTGGCAGTCGTCAAAGACGCCGTCCACCTCGACGGCAGTGATGTTCTTGCCCAGCGTGGTGAACTGGCATTCCTGAATGGGTGATACCTTGCCCTTGGGGTAGAGCACGTAGACGTGGATGCCGTCGACGCCGAGGAATCCGTTTGCAACGGCCGAGCCAGTGTCGCCGCTGGTGGCTACGAGGACATTGATCAGCGAATTACTCTGTTCACTCTGGGTGAAATACCTCAGCAGCCGAGCCATGAACCGTGCGCCTACATCCTTGAAGGCCAGCGTCGGCCCGTGGAACAGCTCAAGGGCATAGATATTGTCCTTTACCTTGACCACAGGGCAGTCGAACTGCAGGGTGTCGTACACCAGTTCCTTCAGGGCATCCAAATCGACGTCGTCGCCGAAGAAGGCGCTGGCCACGTTGTAGGCAATGTCTTGGAAACGCATGGTGGGCATGTCGTCAAAGAAAGCCTTTGGCAATTTCTTGATTTCCTCTGGCATGTAGAGTCCGCGGTCCTCTGCCAGTCCTTTTACCACCGCCTTCTTCAGGTCGGCGCGGGGAGCTTCCCCATTGGTGCTGTAGTATTCCATCTGTCTTTTTCTGTTGTTTTTGTTTGCAAAGGTACAAATAAGTGAGCGAAATACAAAAGGAAAACTTGTTTTTCTTAATATTTCCGAACGAAAGTACCTTCGACGGAACGTCAAAGGTACGAAAAAAACAAAGATGTCTGAGCGCCATACTGTTAAATAAACTAAAGCGGAAGATTAAAAAGGCAGGCAGACGGGAGATAAGTTCAAAGAAAATCGTACCTTTGCAGAAAACAAATCAGATATCAACAACATACGAATATGAAAAAGCAACTGTTGACTATTATTTCTGTCTGTTTGGCGGCTGTCGCTTGTTCTGCAGCCCAGGAAACGGATGAGTTTACCACCAAAAGCGGTAAGAAGGTTACTATCACATGCATTAAGCATGGTAGTTTTGAAATCAATTATGATGGTATGGAGATTCAGGTGGACCCAGTGCGTGATGCCGTCCTGCCCATCACCAACTATTCTGAGTACCCGAAGGCAAAGATGGTGCTTATCACCCATGAGCATAAGGATCATTTCGACAAGGAGGCCATTGCCTGTGTCCGCAATCAGTCGACGGACATTTACCTGACGCAGAGTTGTTACGACGACTATCATAACGGCGTTGCCATGCGCAATGGCGATAGTATCGCATACGCCGAGGATGTCCATATCAAGGCTGTTCCGGCGTATAACACGACACCTGGTCGCGAGCGCTTCCACCCGAAGGGCCGCGACAACGGCTATGTGCTGACGCTCGACGGCTTGCGCATCTACATTGCCGGCGACACCGAGGACATTCCCGAAATGGCTGAGCTGAAGGACATTGACATCGCTTTCCTTCCGTGTAATCAGCCCTATACCATGACCCCTGAGCAGTTTGTCAAGGCTGCCAACATGGTAAAGCCCAAAGTGCTCTTCCCCTATCACTATAGTGAGACGCCCATCAACAAGGTGCGCATGATGCTGATAGGTTCTGGCATTGACGTGCGCATCAGGAGCTATAAGTGATGTGAACCAGGAGGAAACCAAGAGCAGAGAAGGGTACCAATAACAGAGAAAGGGTACCAAGAACAGAGAAAGGGAGACTAATTGGAGGGAAGTATCATGCAGAAGATGATGACAGGAAATGCGGGCAGGCAGAAATGGCTGGTGTATGTGGCAGTGTTATTTTTCACGCTTCATATATCACCTGTTCCTTCCCTGGCTGCTAATGAGGACTATAAGGAAGAGGCAGAGTATCTGGCACTCCGCGATTCAATGCGCCATGCCTTCAACGATGGCGACAGCACGCGATTCTTCGTAGCGGTAAAGGCCCTGCAGGACTATCTGCTGACCAAGAACGACCTTCACGCCTATTACACCCAGCGGTGTAATGAAATCGTATTTAACCTGAACCGCCAGAATATATTCGACGCCTATAAGCTGGCCACGAAGCTCTCGAAGGAACTCACCGAGAAGAAGCTCGACAGGGAGATGTATATGGCCATTAACATGATGGGTCATATCTATAATTACTGTGGCAACAATGAGAGTGCGAAGAACTGTTTCCGCGAGGTCCTCAAGCGCATGAAGAGGGAAGGGTATATAGAGAGTATGCCACCTATCTATATCAACCTCGTAGGCATCTACTCGGACGAGAACTCTGATTCGGCCCTCATCCTGTTGGACACCGCCCTTCAGCTTGCCAAGGATTATTCCCCGGAACGTACGTTCGACATTGAGGCTCGCCGTGCGCTCAGCTATTACAAGATGGGTGACAGGGAGAAATTCCTCGAAGGCTATGCGTCCTACAAGAAGGGATTGGAGAACGGTCTTTCCAGCGTCCACGGTCGGCAGCTCGACATTTGCTACCAGTCGTTGATGGGTAATACGGAGAAAGCTGTCAAAATGGCTATGGAGGAGTTGGACGGCTCTGAGAAATACAGCGTGGCTGCTGATATCTATGAGAAAGCCGGAAACTGGCAGGAGGCTAATAAGGCCCTGCGCATGGTGATGGCTGTGAACGACTCGGTGAACAGCGTGATCTTAGACAACAGTATGCAGGGCATTCAAGACGAGCTGAAGCTCTCCGAGGCACAGCAAAGTGCAGCCAAGAGCAAGCTGATAGCTATGACGGCCGTCTTGTCGGGTCTTCTGCTGATGACGCTGGCACTGGCTTATTTCGCCTATATCAAGCGCCGTCACGAGCGTCAGTTGAAGAAAGCCTATATGCAAGCATTGGAGACCGACAAGATGAAGTCTGCCTTTATCCAGAATGTGAGCCACGAGGTGCGCACGCCCCTCAATATCATCAGCGGCTTTGCGCAGGTCATTGCCAACCCAGAGTTGAGCCAGAGCGTGGAAGACCGTAAGAAGATAGCAGAGACGATGATGCTCAATACGCAGCTCATCACCACCCTGATAGACGAGACGCTGGAGCTGTCGAAGGACGAACAGACCGGCAAGCCCGATATTCTCTATGCTGATTCCCTTCGCACTCTGTTACAGCAGTTGCTTCAGGACATCAGAAGCAAGCTGAACACCGGAGTGGTATGCAACTTCGAGCACTCGCTGCCCGCAGGCTTTACCATGAACACCCAGAAGGAGCTGTTCAAGCGTGTGGTGATGCTGCTGCTTGATAATGCTGCGAAGAACACTCAGGAAGGAAGTATTACGCTACGGGCGAAAGCCGACAAGCGTCTCTTGTCGCTCGTGGTGGAGGACACGGGATGTGGCATTCCTGCCAAGGAGGCCGAGCATATCTTTGAACGCTTCGTGAAACTGAATGATTTCAAGAAGGGATTGGGGCTTGGTCTGCCACTTTGCCGGACGCTGGTCAGCAAGATGGACGGCAAGGTGTGGCTCGACACTTCCTATAGCGGCCCGGGTGCCCGTTTCTGTATAGAACTTCCCCTACATTAGCAGCCGTTCCATCTGGGGTATCACGATACGTCCCCGATAGAGTGCCAGCAGGCCCTTGTCCTGCAGGCGGTTCAGCGCATTGCTAATATCCAGTCGGCTGTCGCCCAGTTCGAGTGCCAGCTGTTTCATCAATATATAGAATGTCTTGGGACCTGCGGGGTGGATGCACCGCTGGGCAATGAAACGGACGATACGCTCGTCGAGGGTATGCGGATAATGGTGCCACAGTTCGCGGGAGAGCTTCTGTGTGCGTGTGGCGAAGAGGTTCAGTAGGTTGATACGGAACACCTGGAACTGCTCACTGAGCCTGACTACCTCCTGCCGCTCCAAGCGTAACAGGCTGACAGGCGTCTGTGCATAGAAGGTGTGGGTGTAGCGCTGGTGGTAGCCGAAGATGGACTCGGGCTGTAGGATGTAAGGAGCGGAGAGCTGCTCTGTGAGCGTATAGGAATGGTTGTCGGCCTGGCTCTCTGCAGTAATCATGCCGGAGAGGAGGAAGTAGAGATGGGTGCAGGGGGCGTCGTTGTTGACAATCACCCTTTGCGCAGCCAGTTTCAGGAAGTCAAACCTGGTGTGTCCAGCCACGCGTACCAGGTTGTCGCGGCTCATTCCCTGGAAGAGCGGGAACTGTAGCAGTTGGTCGAATAGCTGTAATTCGTATCCCATGATTGTCCTGCTTTCCTCCTTCTCAATCCATGACTTTCTCTTTCAGCGTAGGCGAGTACCACACGGAGTCGCTCCCGTCGGGGTTGGCATAGATGAGATACGCCATCAGTTCCGGGTGCTTTTCTAAGAATTTCTTAGTATTCTCCAGCCCGATGACCATGAAAGCCGTTGCGTAGGCGTCGGCATCGGTACAGTTGTCTGTCAGTACCGTTGCCGAGAGGAGGCTGTGCTGTACAGGGTATCCCGTGCGGGGGTCGATGGTGTGGGCGTACTTTTTTCCTCCCTGATAGTAGAAATTGCGGTAGTTGCCGCTTGTAGCCATCGCCCGGTCGGTGATGTTGAGTACGGTCTGTAGCTCTTGGCTCACTTGGAGGGAGTCGTCCGTCGGCTTGATAACGCCGATCTTCCAAGGAACGCGATTGGGATTGATGCCCTTGGTCACCACCTCGCCGCCTATCTCTACCATGAAGTTCCTAATGTCGTTCTTCATCAGCAGCTGGGCTACGGCATCCGTTCCGTACCCCTTCGCTATGGCTGAGCAGTCAAGCATCATGCGTGCGTCTTTCTTGTGGATGCCATCGCCCTTCTCGTCGGAGAACAGTTCCTGCTTCTTGTAGCCTACGAACTGCAGCAGGCTGTCCACGGAATATTTCCCTGGCATTTCCTTCGTCTTGAAACCAAAGCCCCAGGCATTGACAAGCGGTGCTACGGTGATGTCGAAAGCGCCGTCGGTCTCCTCGGAAATCTTCATGGCTCTCAGGTAGACGTCCTTGAACATCAGCCCTTCCTCTGTCTTGTCTATGTAAGTGCTTCCCTGGTTGATGCGTGAGATGACTGAGCGCTTGTTGAACATTGACAGTGCATCGTCCACCTTCTTGAGCGTTGCTTCAATCTCGGCGTCTAAGTTCTTGTCACTCTGATAGGTAACGGAATAGAATGTCCCGAAAATCATGCCCTTGCTGTGATGGAAGGGAAGGGATTGCTGCTGGCGAATAATCAGGATGGTACCTACGATGAGCAGCAGCAGGAACGGCAGCTGCCAAAGCAGTTTCTTCTTTCTTTTCTCGTCCATAGTTAAGGTTTTCAGTTACGCTTAGATGTCAATGATGGCATTGAATGTGAATCCGAGTTTTGTATTGTCCCATGTGCCGTAGCCCGGTACATACCATGTCTTGCCGATGTTTCCGTCATCATGGAACAGGCGCAGCTTGTAGCGTGCGCTCCATCCTAAGTGGAGGGGACCGAACACCTGCGCGTCGATGCCCACGACAGCCTCGGCCCAATGCTGCGAACATTTCTCGTCGCGCACGCCGAAGCCCGTTTCCCACAGCCAGACGGGGTCGGGCAGGTTCTCGCGGTACATGTCCACCTTGTAGGAGGTATAGGCGTAGCGGAAGCCGGCAAACAGACGGTTTGACTGGTGCTTTTTCTTCAGCAGGTTGAAGTCCATGCCGAGGCGGAAATAGGGAGCTTCCGTCCGATAGTTGATCTGCGTGGTCAGGTCGTCATGGTGGTCGGCTATACCGTAGCCCACTTCCACAATGGGGAACCACTGGTCGTGCAGGTTCAGCCGTAGCGCTCCTTCGTACTGACCATAGTCGCTGAATTGTAGCATTCCGAAGCCGAACAGGTCGAATGACACCTGAAAGCCTCGCATCAGGGGTATCGAGTCTTTTTCCAAGCGGAACAGCTTCTGTCCGCTGGCTTGCAGGGTGCAGAGGGCCAGCAGCAGGCTAATCGTGAGCTTTGAAATAGATATGGAAATGTTCGGTCTTCGCATCGTAATCTACGTTATGTTTGTTGATGGTGATAGAGTCCAGCCCGTTGTGTGTCGTTCGCACGGCGGTGATGTCGTGGAAGAAGACGGCGTTGCAGTCAACGGACTCAAAGTGCGGATAGTTCTCCTTCTTGATCCAGACGGTGTCTAATGACAGCACCGTTCCGTTGCGTAGCAGGAAGTACAGAGTGTCCTCGGGGTTGGAATAGCCGATGGGCAGGGTGAATGTGGTCTTGCCTATGCCTGCGTTGTAGAGGATGGTGTCCTTGCCGTCTACGCGGTATGTGTATACGTACATGGTGTCTTTCAGCGTATCGGGAGTACCGTCGGCCTTCTGGAGGTTGTAGACGGTGTAGACCGTGTTCTGCACGGGGCAGTCAATGGTGGTGCAGGCTACCATGCCTGCCATCCACAGCCCCATCCAGAAGGCAGGGAACTTGAGGACTCTTGTCAGTTGACGGTGGAGACGCATTCGGTTCATGGATTATATCTTTTCTTCTATCTGGTAGTCGTTCCTGTTCTGGGAGGAGCGGCTGACAAGGTCGCCGATGAATCCCGTCAGGAACAGCTGCGTACCTATCAACATCATGGTCAGCGAGATGTAGAACCAGGGTGAGTCGGTCACAAGCCGCTGGGGGATATGGTTGGCCAGGCACCACAGTTTGTCGGCGCCGATATAGAAGGCAGCGATGAAGCCGATGAAGAACATCAGGGTGCCGAGGAATCCGAAAACGTGCATCGGCTTCTTGCCGAACGTGGAGAGGAACCACAGGGTGAGCAAGTCTAAGTAGCCGTTGACGAAGCGGTTCCATCCCATGAACTTCGACGTGCCGTATTTGCGAGCCTGGTGCTGTACCACCTTCTCGCCAATCTTTGAGAAGCCGGCCTGCTTGGCGAGGTAGGGGATGTAGCGGTGCATCTCTCCGTAGACCTCAATGTTCTTCACCACGTCTTTCCGATACGCTTTCAGCCCGCAGTTAAAGTCGTGCAGGTTCTTGATGCCGCTCACCTTGCGGGCGGTGGCATTGAACAGCTTTGTGGGCAGCGTCTTCGACAGCGGGTCGTAACGCTTCTGCTTGTAGCCGGAAACCAGGTCGTAGCCATCCTTCACAATCATGCTGTACAGCTCGGGAATCTCGTCGGGCGAGTCCTGCAGGTCGGCGTCCATCGTGATGACCACGTCGCCCTTCACCTCCGCAAAGCCGCAATAGAGGGCAGGGCTCTTACCGTAGTTACGACGGAACTTGATGCCCTTCACCGTCTCCGGCTCCTGCTCGTGTAGCTCTGTGATAATCTGCCAGGAGCGGTCGGTGGAGCCGTCGTTGATGAATAGGACCTCGTAGCTGAATCCGTGCTCCAGCATCACCCGCTTGATCCACGCATACAGTTCAGGGATTGACTCCTCTTCATTATATAGAGGTATAACTACTGAAATATCCATATCTTATACTTTTTTGACACATTTCTTTTGGAGGAGGGCAGCGATGGGCAGACCGATGATGATACCTATCGTGATGTTCATCGTCAGCACGTTCAGCGCATAGTCAATGGGGCGCATCGTCGACATCATCGTCAGGCTCTCGTCCACAGCCTGCTGCATCCCGTATGCCTCTATCACCTGCTTGTTCTCAGGCGCCTGAATGGCTGTCGTGAACGAAGCCAGAAGGTAGCCCTGATCAATGTAGGCGAAGTAAACATACTGCACCAACGCCAAGAGGATGCCACCATAGAAAAACACCAGGATGACGAAGGCCCAGCCGCGCAACATGGAGATGAAGCCTCCTAAGCTCTCGTCGCGGAAACGGCGTAGCCGTTTGCCGACAAAGAAGGGGGTGGCCACCATCAGCAGCAAAGCGGCGATGGCGTACAACGGCTGCGCAATGCCGGCCACATAGCAGGCAAAACTGACCGTCCAGAGCAAGGCCAGCAATGCACCGTCCACGCGGGCGAATGCCTTCAGTTGAATATATTCTGCTGGTGTCATGATGCAGGGAATTCCTTTTTCGCTTGCAAAATTACTCATTTTCTCGCACATAATGGGTATCAACCTACAAAATTTAGTTAAAATCGGGAAAATCTTAACTTTTCATTCTTCATTATTAATTTAAATGACTACCTTTGCACCCGCAAAACGGGCAGTCTCGTGCCGATGAGCGCAGAAAACTTGTTTTTTGCCGAGCGCAGCCGAGATTCGTCGTCGTTAGACGGGCAAGTCTCGTGCCGATGAGCGCAGAAAACTTGTTTTTTGCCGAGCGCAGCCGAGATTCGCCGTTGAAAACGGGCAAGTCCTGTACGGCCAGCTCCCTTTGAATCCCCCAGGGTGGGAACGCAGCAAGGGTATTAGGTCGTAGCGGCGCGATG
>ONKY01000129.1 GCA_900318585.1 uncultured Prevotellaceae bacterium | reverse complement strand
TCGTCCGGGAAATCCTTGCCGGTCTGCTCTTTGATAGCGGTCTTGAAACGCGCTACGAGGAGCTTCAACTCTTCTACATTGAGGTCCTTGTCGAGCTTGACACCGCGGATCTCTTTCACCTCGTCGATAATCTTCTCAAAGGGGTCGATCTCTGTCTTGTCCACTGGCTTCAGACCCAGCACCACGTCGCCGTACATCTGTACGAAACGGCGATAGCTGTCATACACGAAGTGGGGATTGTTGGTCTTCTTCACCATACCCTCAGCCACCTCGTCGTTCAGGCCCAGGTTCAGAATGGTGTCCATCATACCAGGCATAGAGGCACGGGCACCTGAACGGACAGAGACAAGCAAGGGATTCTCCTTGTCACCGAACTTCGAGTTCATCAGCACCTCAATGTGCTTGACGGCTGCCATCACGTCATCGTTGAGCAGCTCCATAATCTTCTGCTGACCAACCTGATAGTACTCATTGCAGCAGTCAGTAGTAATGGTGAAGCCCGGGGGAACGGGCACTCCGATAAGGTTCATCTCGGCCAGGTTTGCACCTTTGCCACCGAGTTCCTCACGCATTTTTGCATTACCTTCGGCCTTACCATTGCCAAACAGGTAAACTCTTTTTTGACTCATAAGTTTGTTGCTAATTAACGATTAATACTTATATAAGTTTTTTTCTTCCAATTGTGCAAAGATACTGCTTTTCCGCGAGATTCCCCCACGGTCAACCCTTTATTTTTTCATTTTTTCAATTTTTTAATTATTCAAGGGTTGGGAGAACTTGTTCACAGTTTCCACCAAGGCAGCAGGATTGCCCATGTCATAGCGCTCACCATGGAAGCGGATACCCATCATGCCGATTCGCGAACGTACTGACTCCAATGCCGAGGTCAGCTCTATCTCACGAGGACTCTGCTCTTCGTCGGCAGCCTGGATGTCGGCAGCCAGTTGCTCAAACACTTCCGGAGTAAGGATGTACTGTCCAAAGATGGAGCAATATTCCTTGATGCCCTTCTGATTCCGGACAGACAGGAATTCCTCTGCATACGATGCCTTTGGTTTCTCATAGACGGTGGAGACGTTCAGGATGGTTTCCTCCTTATCTTCCCAAACGCCTGTCATAATACCGAAGTGGCTCACATCGCTCAGTTCAACAGGATAGAGGCCCACAATCAGGCGGTTGTACTTCTCATACTCCTCTATCAGCTGTAGGGCACAGGGCTTGTTAGTCAGCGACCGGTAGAGCGTGTCGCCCAGCATCAGCAAGACAGGCTCGTTACGGGCAAAGCCCACCGCCTGATAGACGGCATGGCCAAAGCCACGTTTCTCACGCTGGTAGACATATCTCAGACGCTTGCCAATGTCAAGGATACGATTCTCGTATTCACGGCTTTCCTTATTCAGCTTATCGAGATGCTCTGCGCTCAGCGGACGCTCAAAGAAGTCGGCATACAGCTGACGCTCCTCCTCTGAGCCTAATACCAGACATATCTCCTCAATACCGCTCTGCACCAGCTCTTCCAGCAGGATCAGAATAACCGGGCGCACCATACCGTCGGGACAGGGTATCGGGAAGAAATCTTTCTTCATGGCCCTCGTTGACGGGTAGAGTCTCGTACCGAAGCCCGCCACAGGGATGATAGCGCGGCGCACAGTATGCACAGGGTTGATGGTCAGCGGATAAGCCTTCATCCCCTTTCCGATCAGGTAGTCAAGCAATAATTGCTGGCTCTCCGCGTTACGGGTCAAGAACTGTACTGAGCCATCGCCATGGGAACCAACGCCCTTGCCGCCCCATATCCACGGCTGAATATTGGGGTCGCTAAGCACTTCGTGTAGCTTGGGGGCAGCCAGTTCCTGAGGCGACATTGGTGCCACATGACTGTCGAACAGCTCCTCTGCCTCCGTCATCAGCTTGCCCAACTCCTCTACCCTGCCCTCTGCCATATAGGTAATGGCCCGCTCCACAATTTTGAGATTTAGTTCACCCAGGGCGGCATGTTCGCGTTCTTCCATCTCGTTGGAGGCAAAGGGGTAGGCTTTGTTCAGGTCGCGAAGGATGCGGACGGTATTCTTCTCCCCGCCCAGGTCGGCAAATACCCAACGGAGCTCCTTCTTTACGTTCAAGGTCTGTACTTCAATCTCATCGCCGTCAAACTTCATCAGATTAGGTTTTACGCCAAAGGCACACGCCTGATCCAACCTACCGCAACGGCTGCTGGTACGAAGCTCTCCCAGATAGGCGATATTCATCTCGCCCAGAGTGTTAAGATTCAAGTTATATAATAAATTGAACGCGCGCGCAACAAGTACACAGATGGCAGCACTCGAACTGAGACCGGACTTCATAGGGAGCGACATACCGGTAATCTTGATGCGCACACCACCCACCTTATACCATTCCAACATATAGCTGGCCACTCCCGCACAATAGCAGAAGAAAGATCCGCTCTTCGCTATGCGCTTCAGTTCAAACTCATCCATACGACAGGCAAAGTCCTGCCATTGCGCGTCTATCTCCTGCGCCACACTTTGCACTTCAAAGATGGTAGACTTCTCCACTTCGGCAGAAATACCCTGCTCTATACCCGTCACAATAGCGGCTCCAGGAGCTACGTCGGCATTCATCGTCCGATAATGACCAGCCCAGTCGGTATGTTCTCCGAATAGGCACAATCGGCCAGGAACAAATAATTTAATCATCTTGCTTTTAGATTATCAGTTATAAATCAGCCACAAAGATACTAATAAAAAAAGAATTAGGAATTAAGAATCACAAGTTTTTTTACACAAAACATATAATAAAAGTTAAATCCCGAGACATATTTTGCCGTTTCTAATCCATTATTCCCGATAAATTTGTACTTTTGCACCGACAGAAATCAATAATAACACCAAATTAAAACCCATTTGCCTATTGACTGAGACCTTTACTTAACAAAAATTGATTAAGTATGAAGCAGTTTGAAAGCCTGACTGAGGAGCAGTTGGCTTTACTTTATGTAAATGGAGACAACAAGGCATTTGACGAGTTATTATCCCGCACCCAGTCTAAGTTGTTCACGTATATCATGTTCGTCGTGCGCGACCATGACTTGGCTGACGATATTTTCCAGGAAACCTTCGTCAAGGCCATCATCAAGTTGCAAGAAGGACGCTACACCGATTCAGGAAAGTTCATGTTCTGGCTTACCCGCATAGCCCATAACGTGATTATGGACACCTATCGCCAACAACGTTCCGAGCATATCATCGACCTGGCAAATGACAATGACCTGTCAAGACTCAGCAATACGGAGGTGCTTGACACGTGGCGTGAGAACCAAATGGTGAACGAGCAGGTTCTGCGCGACGTGAAAAAGATGATGGAAAACCTGCCTGCTCCCCAGCGTGAGGTAGTCTATATGCGTTTCTACCAGCAGCTGTCGTTCAAGGAGATTGCAGAAATGACGGGCGTCAGCATCAACACCGCCCTCGGTCGTATGCGCTACGCCATGATGAACATGCGCAAGATGGCAAAGGAGCACCAGATTGAGTTGGCCTTTGAAGGCTGAACGGACAATCGCCGTACGTCAGGTCGTTTTTTCCTCTTAATCCTTCAAGACCCTATACGTCGTCCTCGTCGCCGTTGGTGTCAAGTTGGTTGTCACGCTCAATAGCTACGCTGCCAAAATTGTCAACTTTCACCTTCAGAGGAATATACTCATCCTCACTCTGCGGCAGGCTGACACTGGCAGCAAACTCAAGCTGGTTACCGTTCACTACATCAAACACCATTCCTTCAAGTATACCCTCCCTATTGTACTGGTCTGTAAGATAAGCTTTGAAGTCTGTCTTGGTAAAGGAACGCTGGAAGAATACACTGCCATCCGAACGGACAATGCGTATTGACACATGATTGTCCACGTATTTCTGCCCCGTCTCATCTTTCACCATGGGAAGCGACTCATCCGGTGTACGTTTCCACTCCACCGTATAAGTACGGCCTACCCACTGCACCTCCTTCTTGTCGGCATAAGCCTGTATCTTCATAGGCTCCTTAGGTTTCTGGACTTCCTTGCGCGAAGTGATGATCTCTTCCGTCTGTTTCTTGTCCTTACAACCTGTAGGGATGATCAGCAAAGCCAAGAGGAAGGACACGGGAGCAGTCTTTGCCAAAAGACCATTGATGGTTTGTTTCTTCATTTGGTAATCTATGATTCTTCAACTATAAATATATATTATTCATTCTTTTTCCGTTCCATCAGTTCCTTGACCTGGTTGCGAACCGAATCCTTACGCTCTTTCTGCTTGATACGTTCAAGCGCATGAGAGCGGGCGCGAAGCACCTGGTTACGGTAGAAAAGCACACAGAAACAGAAATATGCACCAGCCTGAATCCAGAGACATCGGTACTCTAAGGCTACATCGCTCAGAGTAGCGCCCATGGAGTTGGCACGCACGAAGGCTCGTACACCAAAGGTGGAAGGGAAGAGCCACGATATTCCTTGCCATGCGCCAGGGATATTAGACTGAGGCCATGACACACCGCTGAGGAAGAGCAGGGGCACACTGATGAACACCATCAGCAGCATGACGTTCTCACGGTACCGCACCAGACAGCTCACCGTCATGCCGAAGAAGATGCACGCAAGCAGATAGGGAAGCATGATACCCAGCAAGTCATCCCACTGGGCCAGATGGACAAAGCCGAAGAGACGCGGCACTATCATCGTCAGATAGGCACCCATCACGCTGTATACCATGAAGTAGGCCATGGCCTTGCCGGTAATGATTCGCATCATGCCCTGATAGTGATGGCTGATGGGAATAAGGTCACCATAGCGGTTGCGCTCTCGTGCCGTTCCTGCTGAGAGCCCGATGCCCAGCACCAGAGTCTGCTGAAGGATCAGAATTAGTACGGCTGGCAGGATGAAGTTGCCGTATCCTCCCGAAGGATTGAAAATGGGCACCTCGTCAAAGTCGAGCGGCTTGGTACTAATCTCTTCTTCACGGGAAGTAAAATGTCCGCTTAGCTGCACCTGTATCTCCGTCCCCATGTGCTGGCTCACGGCCTGAGCCGTCTGGAAGATTGCTTTGTAGGCAAGCATCAGCGACATGTCGCAATACACACTGACAGTAGCCTGCTGCATCCGCAGGATATTGAGGTCAAAGTCTGACGGGATCAAATAGATACCCTTCACAATCTGGCGGCTGACAAGCATCTTGGCTTCGTCCATATCCGACGCAAAGTAGGCAACCTTCACGTCCGGCGATGCGTCACATTCCCTGATGAACTGTCTCGACAGGGAGGAGTGTGACTGGTCAATCACCACCACGGGAACCTCGCGCACCACCTCATTATTATATACCCACGAATAGAGCAAGGGATATAGCAGTGGAACGATGATGAAGAAAATGATTACGCCCTCATCGCGTAATATCAGCTTCATCTCTTCCTTCCAGATGTAGCAGGCGTCGTAGGTGGCCTCTATGAAGTATCTCGTTTTCTGCATATCAGGGAATGTACACGTAGGTAAGCATGGCATTCTTTATCTTACTGATGACCAGCCAGGGCAACAGGATGAAGGCAGCCAAAGCCGCAAAGTGGAACCAAGCGTCCAGTAGCGGGAAACCGTTGAAGACGCATATCTGGTAAAGCATAAAGTAATGGCGCAGGGGGAAGAGCCACGACAGGGCCTGCAAGGCGCCGTCCATACCCATAATGGGGAATGCGCTTCCTGCCATCGAGAACGACAGCACTGCCCATAGCGAACAGATACTCATCGACATGCGCAATGACGGCATTAGACCGAAGGCGAAGATGCCAAATCCCTGGGCGGCCAGCACTTCCATGAGTCCCAGCAACACCAACGTCCAGGGAGATCCTTGGTAAGGGAAATCCAGGATGCCGAAGAGATAGTATTCATAACAATAGATGACGGCCAACCAGATGAGTGTCTGCAACAGGAACTTCCCGAGGATGGCTACGACGATATTGTTGTCTGCCATGCGCAGCCATTCCGTACCGCGGCGGAACTTCAGTTCCATGCCGATGGAATACGCCGAGATGAGAAAGATGAACAGCATCATGCATCCAGGTATAAGCATGGTCGACAGGTAGACATTGTAGTTCGTCCAGGGATTGCCTATCTGGTGCAGGTCTATCCTGATGGGTTGAAGGAACGTCTGTATCTGCCGGTCGGTAAAGCCGCGCGCCCGCATCGTTGCCTGCCCCACCGCAGCAGAGCCCAGAACGGAAATGGTCTTCAAGTCCTTCATCAACAGAGAGCCACTGGCAATCGACGTCATGGAGTAGTAAAACGATATCTTGGGCTGACGCTGAGCCAGCAGCTGATCGGTCGTTCCCTTAGGGATATAGAGGAAAGCATATATCTGGTTTTCCTGAATGGCGCGACGGGCTTCAGCCATAGACGGGAAGCGAGCCACGACCTTGGAACTCTGGAAGGCATCCAGCCGGCGTACCAAAGAGCGGGTGGTCGAGGTATTGTCCTGATCCACCACCCCCACAGGCAGCTCCTCGGGCAGTCCTTCGCTCATCATCGATGTAAAGAACATCATCACGAGTAGCGGGAACGCCACCATGCAGAAACCGTAGATGGGATTCTTATAGAGAATCTTCATCTCACGCTTCATCAGCTGCCATATATTCAACAGATGCCTCACTTCTTACCTCTCATCACTTCTCACCTACTCCTGAATCACCAGGCTCATGCCCGGGCGCAGGCCTTCAAGCTTCTCTACCGGACGGGCCTTCACCTCAAAGGTCTTCAGGTCATACTGGCCGTTGGCCTTCGTAGCTTTCCAAACGGCGTAACTGCCCTGATCCTTCATATAGTAGACCTTCATCTTGACTTCCTTATTGAAGGCAGGCACAAAGGCGACAATCTCTGAGCCGACATTGATGCCGTTCAACTGATCCTCGCGCACATTGAACGTGCCCCAGAGGTCATCCATAATAGAGATCGTCATAATAGGCGAGCCTGTTCCCACAAGCTCTCCCACCTTCGGGTATACTGAGCTCACTTCTCCCTCCATCTGTGCTATCTGCACCGTCTCGCCCAAGTAGCTGTTCACCTCGGCAACAGCTCCCCTGGCTCTTCCCACCTGTGCGGCGGCAGCCATCTTGTCCTCACGGCGGGCGCCGTTGACGGCCATGTCATACTGGCTCTGCGCGGCCTTCTCCTGTGCCTGGTAGGCCTTGTACTGGGCAAACGCCTCGTCGCGTTTCTGTGCACTCACTACGCCCTCGTCAAAAAGACGCTGCACGCGGTTGTACGACTTCTCCGCAATCTCCAAGCCAGCCTTGGCCTGCTGCAGCAGCTGGTATGCTCCTTGTATCTGCTCCTTTCTGGCACCGTTCTGCGCCTTCAGCTCCAGGGCGGCAGCTGCGCTCTGTGCGCTCTCTGCCTGCTCCATCTTGGCACGCACCTCAGGGGCATCAAGGATGGCCAGCGTGTCACCGGCCTTCACATAATCGCCCTCCTTCACACGCAGCTCCAGGATACGTCCGGGCACCTTGCTCGACACCCTGTATTCCGTTACCTCCACCTGACCCTGAATCACTTCGGGCGCACGGTCGAGGGCGTAGAAACCTATTACTGCCACGATCACTACTACTGCCGCAAATCCTATGATGGCGAGCAGGATGTTGTTATGTTGACTCTTTGCTGACATATTATTTATTAATTATCAATTATCCATTATCAATTATCAATTATCAATTATCAATTATTCAACGTCCAACGTTCCCAGAGCCTTCTGCAGATCGACCTGTGACATACGGACGTCTATCTCAGCATCAATCTTCTGCGACTGGGCCTGAAGCCACGCTGTCTGCGCCTCCATGACCACGGTGGGCGTGATAACGCCCTCCTTGAATCCCAAGTTGGCCGTGCGCAGATTCTCGTCTGCACGCTGGATGTTCGACTGCGCCATAACGAGCCGCTTGTTAGCCTCGTCCACCTTGTAGGTCACCTGGTTCACTTGCAGTTCAATCTTCTCGCGTGCCTCCTCCAACTCCAGATTGGCAATCGTCGTGACACCTTTCGAAGCGCGTATCTTATACATCGTGTCTCCCCAGTTCCAGATGGGCACACGCACCATCACGCCAATGTGCCAAGCGCCGCCGAACTTCTTCTGGAAGCCGTTATGCAGGTTGGGGTTCGACACAGCGTAGCCGCCCGTCAACAGCATCTGCGGCAGGTGTCCGGCCTTCAGGATATTCGTAGCCTGAGCCGCCAGGTCAACCGTTCCCTGCAGGAGCTTCAGCTCAGGACGGTTCTCTATAGCCTGCTCCACATTGAGCTGAGGCGTGAGCTTCACCACAGCTATCTGCTCGGCATTCTCCTCGGCCAGCGTGACTTTCTCGTCAATGGGCAGGCCAATGGTCTGACAGAGCAGCATCTTCGACAGGACCAGCCCGTCGTTCACTTTCGTCAGCGTCATCTCTGCCTCGTTCACCTTCACATCGACGGCCAGTCCGTCGCTCTTGGTGGCCACGCCCTCGTCTATCATTTTGTGGACATCCTCGTCCAGTTTCTTCACCACGTCGAGGTAAGCCTCCGCCAGCCGTTGCTTATGACGCAACGACACCACCTGCCAGTACACCTGGTCTGTCAAGTAGAGCGTAGCCTGCTGGCGGGCCTCTGCAGTATTCTCCATCATGGCTTCATTGATCTTCGCCATGCGATTCAGGGCAATGATGCTTCCCCCCATGAACACAGGCTGGGTGAAGAGCACCGAGCCAGCCCAAATGTTACGCGTGTCGGTACGTAAGGCATCCACAATCCGTTGCCCTTCACTGTTCAGGTCGGCGCCTATCTGCTGGACACCCTGGCCCAGCTTCTGCTCCATCTGCCCCAGCTTCTGCTGAAAGCCCTCCACGGGCAACCCTAACTGCTGCATGATGTCCATTACCTCAGCCAGTGGTTGCTGGATGTCCTCCATGCCCTGTTGGAAGCCCTGTTGGAAGCCCGACACCGCCGTGGTGCCGATGTTCGACAACGACGTTTTCTGATGGTCGTTCAGCAGGGACATCTCCTTGCTCGTGTGCTCGTATGAGCCGATGGCATTTACACGAGGCAAGTACTTCGTGAAGGCCGACTTGCGCAGATTATACGCTATGTCCTGCTTCACCCTCTGTACCGCCAGCTGCTTGTTATTGCGCAGGGCCATCACCCGACAGCTGTCGAGAGTCAGCAGCCGCTGGGCACCCAAGTTGAAAGGTAAAAAGGTAAAGAGGTAAAAAGGCAGAAGCCATTTTACCCGACCTTTTACCATCCTTATTCCTTTCATGTTCATTCCTATCATTAACTTAAGTTTCGTACTCAACGTTCACCCTATTCTGCCTCGGACTTTACGGACAGTCTCGGACTCTTTTTCACTTAGTTCTGCCCCGGACTTTACGGACAGTCTCGGACTCTTCTTCACTTAGTTCTGCCTCGGACTTTACGGACAGTCTCGGACTCTTTTTCACTTAGTTCTGCCCCGAACTTTACGGACAGTCTCGGACTCTTCTTCACTTAGTTCTGCCTCGGACTTTACGGACAGTCTCGGACTCTTATTTTGTCCGTGTCAGTCCGTTTAGTCCGTTGCCTTTCACTCTTCACTTAGTTCTGCCCCGGACTTTACGGACAGTCTCGGACTCTTATTATGTCCGTGTCAGTCCGTTTAGTCCGTTGCCTTATACACCTTTTCAATTTTTCACTCAAAGTTGAACGATCTGGACCCAATCATCTGTCCGTCGCAGAATATTGACACCCTATACTGGCCAGCCTCCATCATCTGCGACACATTCCAGAACATCGTTACCATCGTCTCCTCACCCGTGTACTCCACCATCTTCTTCATAGTGGCCTCTAGGGTCCTGCCAGAGTAGTCAAAAGTGCCTGCACCGCTCAGCGTATTACCGGCCGGCGTCTTGATCTGCACGTAGAACATTCGGTTCCCGTTCGACGCCGTCACGTTGCGTGCCACCGTAAACGTCACCTCCACCGTCTTACACTTCCTCAGCTTCTTGGCCGGACGCTTGCCGTCCGTCAGTCTCATCTGAATGTTCGTCGCGTCCAGCTGGGCGGCAATGGCCACCTTCTCCGAGAGCGAGGCCTTCTCGCTGTTCAGCCCCGCAATCTGCGTCTCACGGTTCGACAGTTCCTCCTTCACCCTGCTGTTCTCCTGCTTCAGGCTTTCGTTCAGTCTGTTCAGCGAGTCCACTTGCAGGATATAGCTCCTGAGCACGGCCCTCACCGTGGCCAACTCTTTCTTCAGTCGGGTAATCTCACGGGCGTCGCTGGCTTTCACCTGCTTCAGTTCTTCTAAAAGTTTCTGGGTTTTCAGCTGTTCCTGCGTCAGCTGCTCAATGATGGAGTCGTTGTTAATCTTCGTCATCATCTCGCTGTATTGCAAGGTGAAGCGTTCGTACTCGTTCTCCATCTCCTGCTTGTCAAGTTCAGCCAGTTCCTGCATATCCTGATTCACCTGTTTCTGCTCCTGCAAGTTCAGGAACAGCCATGCCAGTCCGCCAATCATGGCCAATATTACCACCAAAAGCAGCGGTACCAATACTTTCTTCATAACAATCTTTTATAAAAAACCTTGCAAAGTTAAGTGTTTTTTCCGAACTGGCAAAGAAAAAGCCCCTTTCCCTCTTCGATTACACAAAAATTTAACATAAATACAGATTATTTGTACCTGCTCAGTCATAGTGGTCACTACGCTGCAAAGCTTCATTTTGAACAGCTGATACCACAGTATCAGGCTTTACCTCATCAACGACGGGATCATCGTAGATTACCGGCTCCGTCTGGCGCGACTTGTTCCCGCATGAGTGCAAGAGTAATGCCAATGTCAACAAAGCCAATTCTTTCTTCATTCGTTCCCCTGATATGTTTCGTATTCCAGCGCAGAGGTGTCATCACCAGTCTGTGTATATCGATTTTCTTACGGCTCTGCCGCCACCATAGGTTCAAACTCGTAGGCAGGTGAATGATACACTTCAACAATTGGGGAATCAAGGGCATCCTCAATAGAGACAAGTGTATCTATCGTGAAATTGTGTATACCACGCATCCATTTACTGATTTCGGCTTCGCTCTTGCCCAATTTGAGGGCAAGGTCCTTCTGCTTCAGGCCCTTCTCTTCCAGAATATCATGTATCCTGTCAACAATACGGAAAGACAAGGCTACTGACTCACGGGTCTCAGGATTCACCCGCTTGCGCCTCTCCTCTAATATTTACTCCTCCTCATACCTCGTAATATTTAAGTTTCCAACTATTTCTTTATCCACAAGCACCAAAGTGCCGTCCTTGATTCTTGACGATATAAAACGGCTTCCCGCCCAGTAGTCTGCTTTACCCTGTCATAACGTACCTGAACACTTCATCTTCCCTTAAGTCCGGACGATTGGTAACCTTTCTAACATATTCATCTATCAGATGACGCCAGTCGTTGGGTTTCATGTTGTTGTACTTGTCTTGAAACATTCCAATGCAGACGGAGTAGATGTTCTTCATCATAGTACCGCCATCCATTTCCATCATGTTATGAATCAGTTTGCTAACTTCTAAATCATCATTCACATTCCTCAGCATGGCAGCTTCTGCTACCAATCGAACTTCAGCCGCTTTCCGCGAAGTCTTTTTCTTAACATGAGTTGATTGTTCTTGCAGTTTGGTCTGAAGTTCTTCGATAGTATAAGGTGGATTTCTTCTGTGCAACATATAGTGGCAATTGGGGCATACTGGCGCCAAGTCTGTGTCAACATTTAGCTGATACTCTTTCCCAATAGAAGAGATAGGTGTCAAATGATGCACATGAATGAAGTTCCTCCCGATTTCTCCGTATGTCGCCTCAAAGTCCCGTCCACAGGCCAAACAACGATATCCCTTCTTTGCCACACACTCCCTGCGTGCTTTCTGGTTTCGTTCATATTTGTTGGCCTTGACCGTCATCAACGCACCTTCGTACAACAGTTCATCATCCTCGGGATAGTCCACGTCATACACGTCCTCGTTTACCATCTGGTGAGGATGCAGAAGGAAATCTAACAGACCTTCTTCCTTTATTTCCCTGACACTTCTTGGTATTCCTTGATAACCGTGTTCATGTAGATGGTGCAAAGACATAATATCATCCTTGTATTCCTCAAGCAACTTGAATCTGGCATAAAAGGAAATGTAGCCACTATAGTATAGTTCCTTATCCGTCCAGTAGGGTTCCTGTTCCATCGCCTCCTCGAAGATCATCTTCACCTTCATCACCTCCATCTTATAATGGATGCGCTTCTCTGGCACAGTTTTGTAGATGAACACGATGTCACCTTCTGACAACTTATCTGTTCTCCAGTCCACCAATCCATCTTGTGCTGCAATAGCATCACCAATACGGAAGGTACTATCGTTGCTTGGAACTATCCAGTACTTCATACTATTCCATTGTCAACACTTTCGTTGACTCTTCGCCAAATTGGGATACAACACGAACGGCTATCTTCTTGCCTTTTTCGTAGTCAATGGGTTCACTCTTAAAGTCATAGAGCGTATCCCAGATCTCATCATTGAACTCTAGACGGAGAGTGCGCTCAGCCTTTTTCTTGGCCAAGTCTTTGGCTACCGTATCGAGACCCTTTCGCCATGCTGCAAAGTCTTTCTTGTCGCCACCACAGAAGTGAATGCTACGGACTTTGAAGAGGCCACCCGTATAGTTGTCGTCCATTTCCCAATAGGCAATATCATTCACATTGCGGGCCTTGACTTCATCCTGTATTGGATCATACATATCCATGCCGTTTATCTCTACATGGCATTTGCCGTTGCCATCATTTACGAGGCTAACGTCTGGTTCACCAATAATGATAAAGGAGCCAGCTTTCTTGTCTTTCTTCAGCAGACCGTCTTGCAGCAGGTCGTCGCTCATGCGAACCTTCGACACTTGGAACGTACCGAAGTTATAGTCTTTGTTCTCG
>ONKY01000130.1 GCA_900318585.1 uncultured Prevotellaceae bacterium | reverse complement strand
TTCGTTGACTTCCATGCGCAGCCACACCATGAAAAACACTCAGGGGGTGCTTACTTACGACTGGGCGTCTCTCCACATGGAGCTGGCAGGCGAAGAGAACAGCAAAGCGGAAGAGTTGCTTGTGAAGCGCGTGCCGTATTACGGCATCTGCCTGGCTGCTCCGTTCGTGCTCATGCGACACTGGGATGAGTGGCAGGAAAAGCATACCTTTACCATTGACGACAAAGACAAAGCTCTCTGCAACCTCATTCTGAATATCCAGTACGCCAACCAGAAGTACTTCTTCGGAAAGTACGCGCAGTCGTACTTCGATAACCAAAAGGTAGAGCAGGCTTCAACCAACTCCTACCAGTCGAAGTATCAGAGAGCATGGGAGGCGTTGCCTGAAGAATTCAACTCCGAACAGGCTCAGAAAGCGTTTGGGCACGAAAAACTAACAGCAACTTCAATGTTCTTGACAAGATTAGTTAAGCGCGGATGTGCTAAAAGAATGAGAAAAGGAGTATTTAAAAAACTTTCTAATACGTTGTAAAACTATGCCAGCAAAAGATTATGTAATTGTGACGGGATGGATGAACGCCTACCTCACGAAGAAAAAGAAGCCCACGAAGAAGGGGCCACAAACAATGAGTGAAGACCGCCGACCCATCACCGAGGACGAAATGATTGGACTCTTTGAGTTCTATTTGCGCAAATGGTGTGAGGAACATGATGGCGAGGACACCGTAGTAATAACCAACAGCGTCGGCAAGAATATATTCAAGGCGACGCTATTAGACAAAGAGGATGAGAAGGAGGGCTGACAAATGGATGAGAAAAAACTACCTCGCGCGTTAAGGAACTGCAACCCGCTCAACATCAGACACAGCAATAGTATGTGGCAGGGGTTGTGTCGGGAGCAGATGGACAAAGAATTTTGCCAGTTTAAGAGTATGGTTTTCGGATGGCGTGCGGCTTTCAAGTTACTTACGAGGACTTACTACCACGTATACCGTCTCTATACCATCGAGCGTATTATCACAAGATGGGCGCCGCCAACCGAGAATGATACGGAGGCATACATCAAGCGGGTATCAGAGCTCACGGGTTTTGACCCAAAATATCCGCTCGGTCTGCCATCAGACCCCGCTTGTGGCTTCAACTGGATTTGCTTAGGTCTTGCGATGGCCTATGTAGAGACAGGCACAAGAAATCTCGACTTCTTCGAGGCTCTCGCAGGGTGGAAGTTGGCAAGGAAAGATATAAGTTATAGTTAGGGTTATTGGTTTTCATCTTTTAAGCTTGTTTGTTCTATTAGAGACCGCCGTCGTTCGTGAGAATAGCGGCGGTTTATTATAAACATAACATAACATAACATAACATTTTCAGTATTTTTATCTCCCAACGTTGACGCTTCAACACTCACGGCACCCCCATCGGCTCGCTCCATGTCGTGCCACCGTCGGTGCTGCGGGCGTAGGCCACCCATGTATCCTCTGCATCCTCATCCTTGGCTGAGGTCTGCCACATGCAGTAAAGATTCGACCTTTGGTCGCTTTCATAGAAAGAACCCGTAGTCTTTCGACAGAAAAACATGCTTTTCTGTTCTCGCTTAACCGAATTTTTCGTACATTTGACCTGCGGTCTTAGGTGCTTTCGCTCGGAAATGCAAAAGAAAAACAAGTTTTCCCTTTGCGTTTCGCTCGCTTATTAGTACCTTTGCAAGCTGAAAAGGAAAAAGGAAGATGATATCTGTAGAAGGACTCAAGGTGGAATTCGGCACGAAACCGCTGTTCAGCGACGCCAACTTTGTCGTCAATAGCCGCGACCGCGTGGCGTTGGTGGGCAAGAACGGTGCCGGCAAGTCCACGTTGCTAAAAATACTTTGCGGGCAGCAACGGCCTACGGCGGGCGTGGTGAACGTGAAGAACGACTGCCGTGTGGGCTATCTGCCGCAGGTGATGGTGCTCCAAGACCAGACAACCGTCCGCGAGGAGGCGCAGAAGGCCTTTGCCGACGTGAGCCAGATGAAGGAGCGCGTGGAACGGCTGGAACGCGAGATGAACGAGCGTACTGACTACGAGAGCGAGGACTACATGGAGCTGGTGGAACGCTACTCCACAGCCCATGAGCGCTATCTGATGATGGGTGCCGAGAGCCGGGAGGCTGAGCTGGAGCGCACGCTGACGGGCTTAGGATTCGAGCGCAGCGACCTGGAGCGACCTACGAGGGAGTTCTCCGGCGGCTGGCGCATGAGAATAGAGCTGGCGAAGATACTACTGGAGCGTCCCGACGTGTTGCTGTTGGACGAGCCTACGAACCACCTGGACATAGAGTCGATACAATGGTTGGAGCAGTTGCTGGCCGGATGGAGTGGGGCGGTGGTGTTCGTGTCCCACGACCGCGCTTTTATCAATAATGTGTCGAACCGCACGCTGGAAATATCGTGTGGACGGGTGGTTGACTACCGCGTGAAGTACGACGAGTATGTGGTCCTGCGTCAGGAACGGCGAGAGCAGCAGCTGCGTGCCTACGAGAACCAGCAGAAGGAGATGGCCGATATGCGCGATTTCATCGAGCGCTTCCGATACAAGGCCACGAAGGCTGTGCAGGTGCAGCAGAAGGTGAAGCAGCTGGAGAAGATGGTGCCCATCGAGGTGGACGAGGTGGACAACTCGGCCATGCACCTGCGTTTCCCGCCCTGTCTGCGCTCGGGCGACTTCCCCGTTATCTGCGACGAGGTGAAAAAGGAGTACGCCCACCTGGTCTTTGATCATGTGAACCTGACTATCCGCAGGGGCGAGAAAGTGGCCTTTGTAGGCAAGAACGGTGAGGGAAAGTCAACGCTGGTGAAGTGTATCATGGACGAGATTCCCTTCGAGGGAAACCTCAAGATAGGGCATAATGTGCAGATAGGCTACTTTGCGCAGAACCAGGCGCAGCTGTTGGACGAGTCGCTGACCGTCCGCGACACCATCGACCGTGCGGCACGCGGCGAAATTCGCCTGAAAATCAACGATATCCTCGGCGCCTTCATGTTTGGTGGCGAGGAGGCCGACAAACGTGTAAAAGTGCTCAGCGGCGGCGAGCGTAGCCGACTGGCCATGATACGCCTGCTCCTGGAACCCGTGAACCTGCTGATACTCGATGAGCCGACGAACCACCTTGACATGGCGTCGAAGGACGTGCTGAAGGAGGCTATCCGTGCCTTCGACGGCACTGCCATCATCGTGAGCCATGACCGTGAGTTTCTGGACGGCCTCGTTACCAAGGTCTTTGAGTTTGGAGGCGGAAGGGTGCGTGAGCATATCGGCGGCATCTATGACTTCCTGCGTGAGAAGAAGATACAGGAACTGAGCGAGCTGGGAAAGCAAAGCGAACCCTCGCCACAGCCCGTTCCTGTAAAGGAGAAACAGGGCGGTACTGCTCAATATGCCGCCCGCAAGGAGCAGCAGAAACGCATCAGCAAGGCAGAGAAAGCCATCAAGGAGTCGGAACGCAAGATTGAAAGCATGGAGAGTCGGCTGGCTGAGCTCGACCTGCTGCTGATGAAGCCCGAGAATGCGTCGGATATGATGCTCGTCACGGAATATACCTCGACCAAGCGTGCCTTGGACGAGGAAATGGAACGCTGGGAACGCCTCGGTGGGGAATTGGAGACGTTGAACGGTGAACGATGAACAATTGTAATCTTTAAAATATTATGAACATGTTGAAACTGAAAGTAATGATGATGACAATGGTGATGGCTGGGACGGCAATGACCGCTACGGCCCAGGAACCACTCAAGTCGGGCATTGACCTGACGAACATGAATACCAGCGTGAAGGCTGGCGATGACTTCTATCAGTATGCCTGCGGCGGATGGATGCAGAAGAATCCGCTGCCCGCTGCCTACTCGCGCTACGGCTCGTTCGACGCCTTGCAGGAGGACAACAACAAGCGCATCAACGGCATCCTCGACGAGCTGCTGCACGGCATCTATAAGATGGGCTCTACCGAGAAGAAGCTCTCTGACCTCTACAAGCTGGCCATGGACTCCGTGCGTCGCGACAAGGAAGGCGTGGAGCCGGTGATGCCGCTCATCAAGAAGCTGGAGGCGGCGAAGACCGTGAAGCAGCTTTTCGATGTGCAGTTGGAGATGGCGCGCTACGGCGACTCAGAGTTCTATCGTGCCGGCATGGGTGCCGACGAGAAGAACGCTACGCAGAACATTCTTAGCGTCAGCCAAGGTGGATTGACCCTCGGTCAGAAGGATTACTACTTGGAGACCGACGAGGCAACGACGAAGATTCGAGAGGCTTATAAGAAGCATATAGTCAGGATGTTCCAGATGTTTGGTTTTAGCAAGAGTGCAGCCAAGAAAAAGATGCAGAATGTCTTCAAGACGGAGCTGGCGCTGGCAAAGATTTCCCGTAGCCGCACCGAGCTTCGCAACCCGCAGCTCAACTATAACAAGATGACCCTCGCGGAGTTCAACGAGAAATATCCGGCGCTGAAACTGGAGCAGGTGATGAACGCTCAGGGGCTGAAGAGCCAGTACATGCAGGAGCTGGTGGTAGGACAGCCGGAGTTTATGGAGGGAACGAACAAGATTCTTTCAGCCATCAAGCCCGCCGAGTACCGTGACTACATGGAGTGGGGCGTCATAACGAGTGCCGCCGGCGTGCTTAGCGCCGATGTGCAGGCTGCCAACTTCGACTTCTTCGGCAAGACCATGTCCGGCCGCAAGGAGGACCACCCGCTGTGGCGCCGTGCCACTAATCAGGTGGAGCGTGTCATGGGTCAGGCTCTGGGCAAGATGTACGTGGACAAGTACTTCCCTGCTGCCGCCAAGGAGCGGATGACGAAGCTTGTGAAGAACCTGCAGATAGCTTTGGGAGAGCGCATCGCCGCACAGGACTGGATGGACGACTCCACGAAGGTGAATGCTCTGCTGAAGCTTAGCACGTTCTACGTAAAGGTGGGCTATCCTGACAAGTGGATAGACATGTCGAAACTGACGATTGATGTTAAGAAAAGTTATTACGAAAATATGCAGGAGTGCTCCAAGTTCTGGAACGACTACTACATTGACCACACGGCAGGCAAACCCGTGGATATTGATGACTGGTACATGACGCCGCAGACGGTGAACGCCTACTATAACCCTACCACGAACGAAATCTGCTTTCCTGCTGGTATACTGCAAGTTCCGTTCTTTGATATGACGGCTGACGACGCCTTCAACTATGGTGCTATCGGCGTGGTGATAGGCCACGAGATGACCCACGGCTTTGATGACCAGGGACGCCAGTTCGACAAGGATGGAAACATGCACGACTGGTGGAAGGAGTCTGATGGAAAGAATTTTACAGAACGCACAGACAAATATGCCGATTTCTTCTCGGCCATCAACGTACTGCCCGACCTGAAGGCCAACGGTAGGCTGACCTTGGGCGAGAACCTGGCCGACCACGGCGGATTGCAGGTGGCTTTCGCGGCCTTCCAGAACGCTACGAAGCACCAGCCGCTGCCTGTGATTGACGGGCTGACGCCTGAACAGCGATTCTTCCTTGCCTACGCTGGCGTGTGGGGGCAGAACATCACCGAAGAAGAGATTCGTAACCGCACGAAGAGCGATCCTCACTCCTTGGGTGAATGGCGTGTCAACGGTGCGCTGCCGCATATTGATGCATGGTATGAAGCTTTTGGCGTGAAAGAGGGCGACAAGATGTATATTCCCAAGGAAAAACGCCTGCAATTGTGGTAATATGGGATTAAAATGAAAAAAATATCGCCGTAAATGCAAATTTGCGGCGGTTTTTTTGTTTTATATGAAATATTTTCATATCTTTGCACGAAGAAATTGAAACCTTAGTCTGAAAATTTTGCAAAATTGAGAATATGATTACTGACGACAAAACCTTTAGACCGGACAATCAAGGCGGTGGAGCTGCTCCTGTTCTTCAGCGCGAAGAACTGTATAGGGAGCGTGTCAAAGAACCGCAAACACAGCAGCAGGCAAAGATGAAAATGGCACAGGGAGTGGCCTGTCCGCATTGCGGAGAAGTGAACGAGCCCGAGGCCATGTTCTGTGCGTCTTGTGGAAAGCCGCTCCGCATGGGCTCATGCCCAAACTGCGGAAGCGAGATTGACCCAGAGGCGGACTTCTGCGAGGTGTGCCACCACTACATCAAGAAAGACGTTTGCTCCTTCTGTGGCGCACGCTTCGAACCCTCGGCAGCGTATTGCCCTGAATGCGGCAATCCAAGGGGCGGCATTATCTGTCCTGTGTGCAACACGTTGAATGACTTTGCCTTCTGCAAGCAATGCGGTACGGCGCTCACCGAAGAGGCCAAGGCCTTGGTGAAGGAGTTGCAGAAACAGCCGGAATACCAGGAATTGGCTCATGCCGCCAAGGAGTTGCAGGAGTTGGACATGATCCTGCCATACCAGTCAGAGCGAGACGTCGTACTCGAGAATGCAAACAACCAGCTGCGCGAACATGTACTCATGCTCCTGGCCAACGACAAGGGAATCACCCATCCGGTGATTGAAAAACACGTGTCATCACGAATGCCGAACGAAGAGTACAAGAAAAAGCGTGAGGAGATGATGCAGAAAATCAATGCGCTCTTGGAGAAGATGGAACTGCCTCCGCAGCCCTCTCCCGCTAAGGTGCGTAACTACGCAATGGCGCAGAAGCCTGTCGGCGTGAGGTTGGGATGGGTGTGCAATTTCAAGCACGCGCTCCATTCCAGTCCTTGTGGATGCGCCAAGCCCCAGTTGGGAGGCAAATGGGTGATATTGAGCAAAAATAGCAAGCAAGAGATAAAAGACGATAAATGACCATGGATAATGATGTGATGATGATGGAGCCTGAGATGATTGGCGATGAGCATACACTACGCTCGGATTCTACCGATCGTGGCATGATGTCAAGCGTGAGCCTGGCAGAAGACAGGAGCATTACGCTCAGGGGACACGACAAGAGTGAGCCTCTTGAGGTGAATAGTGACAGCTTCTCGCTGAAAGGTGACACTTACGAGTGTGTCAGATGCCTGAGCGACAGCTCTGGCGAGGCTCAGGTCTACCTGGTGAAACGTGACGGGAAAGAATACGTCCTGAAGCTGTATTATCCAAATATCAATGTCAACAAGAAACTGATTCAAGTCATCCGTTCCATCAACTTCGAGATGATAATGAAGGTTTATGACTATGGTAAGACCTATGTGAACGGAAAGCACCGTCACTACGAGCTGATGGAATACCTTCAGGGCGGAACGCTCGACAAGTACCAGCTGGGTGGTGACATGAACCAGTTCCGGCGCATTGCCCTGCAAGCAGCAGCTGCACTGGCCTATTGCCATAACAACAATATCCTGCATAAGGACATTAAACCCTCCAACTTCTTCTTCCGCGACGACAGCTGTGAGGAACTGGTGCTGGGCGACTTCGGTATCTCCTCCATGCTGGAGAAGGACGGCAAGGCTCACCGCACCACCCAGGCGCGCACGCCTATATATGCCGCTCCTGAAATGTATAGCGACGTCATTGACGGTGTCGTGGAGCTGACGCCTGCTGCCGACTTCTACTCGTTAGGTATCACGCTCTTCGCCCTGTGGCTGGGTGAAAACCCGATGAGCTCCAACGAGCGCGTGATGATGAAGCAGAAGAACGAAGGACGCCTGCCCAGGCTCAACGAGCTGCCTGACAGGGTGAAGACACTCATTCAAGGCCTCACCTCGGTCAATCCCGTCAGCCGTTGGGGCTATGAGCAGGTGGAGAAATGGTTCCTTGGCGAAGAGGTGCCTGTAGACATCAGCTCGCCCTTCCTGAAATACAAGAGCTTCATCGTAGATCCTGAGCGGAATCTCGTGGCTGACAATGTACACGAGCTGATACCCTTGCTCATCGACAACGAGCGCCTGGCTATCGGCTATCTCTACAATGGGCGTATCAGCCAGTGGTTAGAGTCGTGTGGAAACGTGAAACTGGCAACGGTGGTGAAGGATATTGTCGTCAATCGCTACCCCGTTGACCAGCACGCAGGCCTGATGGCGGCCGTCTATTACATGGAGCCGACCTATCCTTATAAAGATGTGGCCGGAAATTCCTGTGACGACTTGCATAGTGTGGCCATCTCCGTGCTGAGTTACCAGGATGAATATGGAATGTTGCTGCGTAAGCCCCACGATAACCTGTATCTCTATCTGGAAACTCACTCGAAGTGTGACGTTGACCGCCTCCGCTCCTATTTCATCAAGCCTGACGCCCCAGAGAGGAAGAAGGCCAACGATTCTGTTGACACGCGCATTGCTATCTTGCGCCTGGTCTATGAGATTGACGGCGACATTCCCTTCCTTGCCCGATACCCCTCTTCTAACATTGAGGAGATTGTCTCGGCCTTTGGTAATGAACAGCTGACGGAGGACGACTGGCATAGCCTTTGTGACGGCCGCCTTCTCTCGTGGATGTACCGCCATGAGGATGTGATGGCTTGCGAGAGCCTGCGTATCATGACGCAGAATCAGCCTTATTCGGAGGCTTTGGCATACAAGGTGCTCTATAATCTGGACCGTAATGCTTCTTACGACCTTCAGAATGCCAATACGCCAGTCAAGGTGGCCGAGCAGCTCAATGAGCGCCTGAAAAATGCTGAGCACCTGAGTGACCAGGATTTTGAACGGGAGATGCGTGACTTCACGGAGCCTGACGGGCGCTTTGCCTATTTTGCACAGTTGCATGGTTGGACGGAACAATTAGCCGAGGCAGCAAGGACTTTTGATATGAAGTCGGACGAGAACCGTGAGCGCCTGGGGGCATACGACCTGAAGACGGCAGTCTACAGGTTCTGCAAGATTTTGGGTGTTACTCCTACCTACTTGTTGCCTGACGGCATAGAACTGACGGATGGTCGTGATCTGAATCCTAACTTGAACTTCCAGATCAGGTCTGAGATGCGTTCCGGTAATTTCTCGCAGTGGCTCTCGGTGTTCTACCATGAAGATCCCGACCGTGATTTTGCGGAAGAGTATTCCTACGAGCGCGAACTGGAAAAATGGCTGATGGAACTTGGAAAGTTAGATTCCTCCCAGCAGTACTACAAGAGATTCCTCAATGCCCGCGAGGAGACGAAACGCAAGATGAACGGGGTGAAGAACGGATGGAAACGTGCAAAGCGCAAGGAAAACATTTGGCGCTACACGTTCTACGGTCTGTGCGCCGTCTGGGTGCTGCTCGTTCTCATCTTCGGCGTGGAAAAAGATCCTACAGGTCTCACAGGCCGCGACTTCCTGCTCAGGAATAGCGGTTGGACTATCGGCCTGCCATTGGGCGGTATGACTGCCGTGATAGTAGGTACCCGTGCCTACTTCCGGGGCTATGGTTTCACACTCTCGCTGATGTGGGGACTGCTTGGCGCTTTGTCGTCCATCATACCGATTATGATTCTAAAGTATCTGAACACAAGCGACTCAGGACTGTTCAATGTCGGCATCGTACTGATAACTTTGGTCTATATGCTGATTTGCCACCTGACCGACTTCCGGGGGGACCAGAAGGCAGACTCCAAGCTCATCAACGAAGTGCTTGATGATGATATCAAGTCGAATCTGATAGAACCTCTGTTCTATACGTTCAAGACAAAATCCTATAAGTACAAGGGCTCCAAGTTTGGCATCCTCGACGATATGTCAAATCAGGTACGTTCCATTAGCGGAGAGTCCGTGCTGCATTATGTACTGTGGAGTATGCTTGTTGCAGTATTGGTAGTGGAGTTTGTAGTGTTCAGCCCCAGTCTGATGAATGTGCGTAATCCTCACTTGGACAACAACTGGAAGCTGCAGCCGCATAAGATTATCAAACAATTAGAACGTGACGTGGAATGATTTGCGAGCATTGTCATAAGGAAAATCGAAGCGTTGCTAAGTTCTGTAAATGGTGCGGCAGGGCGCTGGCCACACAGAATGTGCTCGACAAGATGGTGGGCTTGGACGATGTCAAGGCCCAGCTGAAGACCATTGTCGACACATACACCTATCTGCATAGCCGTAAAGACATTGCAAACGTCCGACTCGCCGTGAATGCAATCATCATTGGTGAGACGGGAACAGGAAAGACCGCTTTGTCCGAAATAATCCGTGACTATTTCTATCAGAACAAGATTATCGAGAAGCCGAAGCTGACTATGGTGGATGCCGTGGATTACAGTCGCTTCGTGGACAAGTGGGATGATAATGTCAAGAAGGCACGTAACGGTATCCTTTTCTTCGATAACGTCCAGAAACTATTGCCTGACAAGTATTCTAATCAGGTGAACCCGCTGGATAAGTTGTTTGTAGAGATGGACAAGTGGGATGACAATCCCATCGTCATCATGGCAGGACTGCCCAAGGGACTTGACGACTTCTTGGAGAGTAATCCTGCTGTGACGAACCGTTTCAAATACATGTTCCGCCTGCCTGTGCCGGGATACCATGAGTTATGTGATGTAACAAAGATGGAACTGCGCACGAAGTATGGTGTAACAGACTTCTCGCCCGAAGCCGACCACCAGCTGCAGCGCTATTTCAAGTACCAGCTGAAAATCAAGGACGAGACGTTCGGCAATGCCCATCTGGCAATGAAGACTGCTGAGGATATCTTCACTTCTTTCATCAGTCGTGGTGCAGATGCATCCATGGTGGAGAAGAGCGATGTCAGGGGCTTTGTGCCGGAAGAACGCTCGCTGGAGGACATCTTGGGAGACCTGGATTCGTTCATCGGAATGGACGAGGTGAAGCACGCGGTGAAGGAAATTGCCTACTCCGTGCAGAACAGCATCCAGCGGCAGGAACGTGGCTTGGGCGATCAGGAGAAGATGTCCATGCATATCATCCTAACGGGTAATCCGGGTACTGGTAAGACTACCATTGCCCGCAAGTTGGGTGAGATTCTCGCCGCAATAGGCTATCTGGATAGCGGCCACGTCGTGGAGGTGGATCGTGCCAAGATGGTGAGTCCCTATCAAGGGGAGACACCGAAGGTGGTTGACCGCCTGTGCGACAAGGCTATGGGTGGCATACTCTTTGTGGACGAGGCATATACGCTGGCGCCTGTCAGCCAGGGAGGAGACCGCGACAATCAGGGAGCGCAGGCATTGGAGAAGCTGATGAAGCGCATGGAGGACGACCGTGGCAAGTTTGTGGTCATTGCCGCCGGTTACCGCACGGAGATGGACAATCTGTTCCGTATCAATCCCGGATTCCGCAGCCGTTTCAACTATTTCCTGAATATTGACGACTACTCGCCTGAGCAGCTGTTCCAGATAATGCTTGTCTTTGCCAAGGAGAAGAAATACATCTTCTCAGAGCAGGCAGAAGCCAAGGCAAAGATGTGCATCAAGCAAATGTATGACTCGCGTGACAAGGACTTTGCCAACGGCCGGACCATGCGCTCTTTGTTTGACCAGATATGCAAGAAGCAGGCGCAGCGTCTGCAATTCGGTGATGTGTCGTCCATGAGCAATGAGCAGCTGATGACCATTGAGGATGAAGACATCCCCTACGAGGCACCGCAATCCGTTGACTACACGGAGTGCCTGAAGAAGCTTGACGGCATGGTCGGTCTGTCTGCTGTGAAGAAGGAAATCAGCAATCTGGCCGCATTCCTCAATCTCCAGATTCGTCGTGGAGAGTCAAATACCTTCCAGGGTAAGCACTACGTGTTCACGGGTAATCCGGGAACAGGTAAGACCACGGTGGCACGCATCATGGCAGATGTGTTCAAGACACTCGGCATCATTGCACGTGGCCAGCTGGTGGAGGCAGACCGGTCAAAGCTGGTTGCAGGCTATAGCGGCCAGACGGCCATCAAGACCAATCAGCTCATAGACACGGCTATGGGTGGTGTCCTGTTCATTGACGAGGCTTATACGCTGAAATCCAATGATGGCGACTCTTTCGGCGCTGAGGCTATCGACACGCTCCTCAAACGCTTGGAGGATGATCGTGGAAAGTTCATCTGCATTGTTGCCGGCTATACCGACCAGATGCACGACTTCATTGACTCTAACCCGGGCTTGAAGAGCCGCTTCACGCAGACCATCCACTTCGACGACTACACGCCTGACGAGCTGACTCAGATATTCCTCAACTTGGCAAAGGCCAAGAGCTTCGTGATTGACTCGGAGACTGAGGGAGCCATCCATCGGCAGTTCGAACAGCTCTACCTGCGTCGTGACAAGAACTTCGGCAATGCCCGTGAGGCACGCCGCATCTTTGATGAGGCAGTAGAGAAGCAGAGCCAGCGTCTTGTGTCCCTGATGAACGATCCCGGCTTCCATGAGGAAGATATGTATAAGATTACGCAGGATGACCTGCCCATGGCACAGAACGAGAAGGCCCGTCCGCTGGACGAGGTGCTGAACGAGCTGGATGACTTCGTGGGCATGCGTTCTGTGAAGAACTCCATCCGCCGCCTGGCCGTCCAGAGCATGTTCATGAAGCAGCGTGCTGCCATGGGAGCAGGACAGGTCCAGCAGATGGCCATGAACTTCATCCTGACGGGTAATCCTGGTACCGGAAAGACTTCCATTGCCCGAAAGATGGGCGAGGTGCTGAATTCTATGGACATCCTGCCAACAAGTCGTGTGCTGGAGGCCAGCAGGGCAACGTTGGTTGGAAAGTACATGGGCGAGACACCGAAGATTGTGAACAATATGTGCGACAAGGCGATGGGCGGCATCCTCTTCATCGACGAGGCTTACACCTTGAGCGATGGCAACGACCAGTATGGCAAGGAGGCCATTGACACGCTGATGAAGCGCATGGAGGACGATCGTGGCAAGTTCGTAGTCATAGCTGCCGGTTATAAGGACAAGATGGATGAGTTCCTTCAGATGAATGCTGGTTTGGCAAGCCGTTTCACCCATAAGTTGCACATTGAGGACTATAATGAGGACGAATTGCTGGCTATCTTCAAGAAGATGGCTATGAAAGACCAGTACGTGCTGTCACCGCCTGCCGAGTTCAAGGCTCTTGATGTCATCTACAAGCTGCTGATGAATAAAGACGCTTCGTTCGGCAATGCCCGTGAGATGCGCAATTTGCTTGACGACACCATTCAGCAGCTGTCCTTGCGTGTATCGCAGCTGCCTCCTGACCAGGTGACGAGAGAGACTTATCAGATTATTTTACCAGAAGATATCCGAGAGAAATGATTATTTGCCCAAGTTGTAAAGAGGAGATAGACAACGACAGTTACTATTGCGACCAGTGTGGCAGCGCTTTGCTGTATTGCCAGCAGTGTGGCCGTGTGGGTATGGGCCGCCGTTGTACCTATTGTGGCGGCTTGATGGCGTCACCCAAGGACATTCATGGGAACGGCTCCATGGGTTCTGCCGTTGTCTCAATGAACCTGATGTCTACTACTTCGCAGACCTTCTATGCTCATTCTGACAACCGAGTGAACCAGGGTAACAAGATTTCCACTTTAGTACTCGAGAACAGTAGTTTGAACATTCGCATCCAAGGTGTCAACGGCGCAGTTATCGGGCGCCGCCAAGGACCTTATACTCAGTATTTTGACAAGAATCACTATGTCTCTGGTGTCCATGCACAGTTGAAGTACAATGCTACCCAGGGATGGAGCGTGATTGACAAACATTCGTCAAATGGCACGAAGTTGAACCAGCATCAGTTACAGCCCGACGTGGAAATGACACTAAGAAACGGTGATGTGCTGACAATTGCAAATATCAATTTGCAGGTAAAGATTAATTAAACTTTTACGCTGAAACGATGAAGATTAGTATTACCGCAGCAAGCCAGGTGGGCTGCGTCAGACGGAATAACGAAGATATGGTGCTTGTCAATGATAAGTTCATCAGGAATGGCAAGCAATGGACGATGGCCGACTTAAGTCTTCAGGATCGTTATTTGATTGCTTTGGCAGACGGTATGGGAGGCCATAATAGCGGCGAAGTGGCCAGCAGCGATGTGCTGCACAACCTCCAGTTCTTTTTCGGAGACCTTCCTTCCGGCCTCTCCTCCGGCGATTTCGATGAGGCTATCATTGAATGGCTGAACTCCATCAATATGATCATTAGTTCAAAGGGCAAGTCAGATACTCGTTATCGCGATATGGGTACCACCCTCGTGGCCCTGGCGTATTATTGTCACGACTTCTATTGGATGAATTGTGGTGACAGCCGGGTCTACAGGCTGGACGATGATGGTCTCCAACAGTTGTCTACCGACCATTCGTTGACCAACTTGACTGGCGAGAAGACCCATAAGGGTGTCGTGACCAATTGTATTGGCGGCGGTTGCCAGACATCCTATATCGATATTACGAAATGCACAGAGCTGGTCAAGCCTGGCGATGTATGGATGCTGTGTAGTGACGGATTGACAGATATGGTGGACGATATCTCCCTCGGGCAATTGCTCAAGGAAGGTGCCGATGCCAGCCGTTTGTGTGACATGGCCGTTTCAGCTGGAGGCTATGACAACGTCTCCGTTTGTGTGATTAAAATTGTGTAGAAGATGCCGTTAAGATTACCCGACCGGTTACCCGCTATAGAACTCCTTAAGCAGGAGAACATCTTTGTCATGGACGCTTCACGTGCTCATGCGCAGGACATTCGTCCGCTGAGGATTGTCATCCTGAATCTCATGCCGCTGAAGATTACGACTGAGACCGACCTGGTCCGGCTCCTGTCCAACACCCCGCTCCAGTTAGACATCAACTTCATGAAGCTGAAGAGCCATACGCCGAAGAACACGCCCATTGAGCACATGCTGATGTTCTACCGTGACTTTGAGTCCATGCGCAATGAGAAGTTCGACGGAATGATTATTACTGGCGCCCCTGTGGAGCAACTGGATTATGAACAGGTAAGCTACTGGGATGAGATCTCCCAGATATTTGCCTGGGCGCGCACTCACGTCACCAGTACCCTCTATATCTGCTGGGCAGCTCAGGCAGGGCTCTATTATCATTACGGCGTTCCAAAGTATCCGTTGGCGAAGAAGATGTTTGGCATTTTCCCCCAGAGGACCACACTTCCGAGACTGCCTATCTTCCGAGGGTTTGACGACGTTTTCATGATGCCCCATAGCAGGCACACGGAGTTGCACCGTGAAGATATACTTGCTAATCCCGCATTGACGCTGATTGCTGAGTCGCCTGAGAGTGGTGTCAGCATGGTGATGGCGCGTAATGGGCGCGAATTCTTCATCACAGGCCATCTGGAGTATGCTCCTGACACCCTTGACAAGGAGTATCGGCGCGATAAGGGTGTCCGTGACGACGTGGAGCTGCCCGTCAACTATTATCACAATGATGACCCATCAGAGCCTCCCGTTGTCAGCTGGCGCGCACATGCAAACCTGCTCTATAATAACTGGGTAAACTATTATGTTTATCAGGAGACACCTTACGATATTTCAAAGATTGAGTAGCTGCTCCTTGACAACCCTGCTTCTGAACTCCTCAAGTCCACTATCATGACAGAGTTGGAACTGCTGGCCCCGGCCAAGAATCTCGAGTGTGGCATTGCCGCTATTGACCACGGTGCCGATGCAGTCTATATCGGTGCCGAGCGTTTTGGTGCACGTGCTGCCGTGGGCAATTCCATTGCTGATATTCGCCAACTCTGCGACTATGCCCGTCCCTTTGGCGTGAAGATCTTTGTCACGGTCAATACGATTATCTATGACGATGAGCTGGAGGCTACCCGCCAGCTCATTTGGCGTCTGTATGAGGCAGGAGTCCATGCCATCCTTGTGCAGGACATGGGCATTCTCCAGATGGATTTGCCACCCATTGCCCTCCACGCTTCCACTCAGACTGACAATCGTACTGCTGCCAAGGTTCGCTGGTTGCGCGATGCAGGCTTCTCCCGTGCTGTGTTGGCGCGCGAATTGTCTGCCCAGGAGATAGCTGCCATCCATCAGGAAGTCCCTGACATAGAGCTGGAAGCCTTCGTTCATGGCGCCCTCTGTGTCAGCTACAGCGGCCAATGCTATGCCTCCCAGTATTGCTTCGGACGTTCAGCCAACCGTGGTGAGTGTGCCCAGTTCTGCCGGATGAAGTTCGACCTGCTTGATGCTGATGGCGAAGTGATAGTCCGTGACCGTTATCTGCTGTCTTTGAAGGATATGAACCGTAGTGACCGTCTCCAGCAACTGATTGATGCTGGCGTCGTCTCGTTCAAGATAGAGGGGCGTCTGAAGGATGTCAGTTATGTGAAAAACGTCACCGCCGCCTATAGTGAGCAGCTCAATGCCATCGTTCGCCGTCATCCAGACCTTTACCGTCGTGCTTCCCGTGGACGTTGTCATTACTCATTCACGCCTAATCTGGCCAAGACTTTCAATCGTGGCTACACCCATTACTTCTTAGATGGTCGTCAGCCTGACATCGCTTGTTTCGACACGCCCAAGGCCATGGGGGAGTATGTGGGTACGGTGAAGGAAGTCCGTCGTGATTCCTTCAATGTGGCAGGAATCAGAAGTTTCGCCAATGGCGACGGCCTGTGTTTCCTGGATGGTGAAGGCCAGTTACATGGTTTCCGCGTGAATAGGGTAGAGGGCAATCGCCTTTTCCCCCACCAGATGCCGCGCGGTCTTCATCACGGTCTGCGCCTCTATCGGAACAATGATCAGGAGTTTGAGCGTTTGCTGTCACGCCCCAGTGCCGAGCGCAAGGTGCCCCTTTGCCTGAGCCTGCGTGCCACCGCCGAAGGCTTTTCCCTCTCGGCAGACGGGGTAGGGGTGACCATCCTTTGTGAGCATCAGCAGGCAGAGAAGCCGCAACGCGAAAATATTCTCCGTCAGTTGTCAAAGCTTGGTGGAACACCATACGAATGTTCTGACTTAGACTTGCCAGAGGACTTCAACTATTTCATTCCCAGTAGTCAGCTGGCCTCCTTGCGCCGACAGTTGGTGGAGCAGTTGATGGCGGCCACCTCCCTTCCCCCTAATCTGCCTCGTACTTTACGGACAGTCTCGGACTCTTCTTCTTCTGTCCGTGTTAGTCCGTTTAGTCCGTTGCCTTGTCACCAGTCACCCTTCACCAATCCCCATCCATATCTCTTCAATATCGCCAACCGTCTGGCCTGCCGCTTCTACGGCGAGGATACTGTGTCTGCCTACGAGCTCCAGCCCCAGCCGGATGCGCTGCTTATGCAATGCCGTCATTGCCTGCGTTACTCGTTGGGCTACTGTGTGAAGCATGGGGGAAAGCGTCCCACGTGGAGAGAACCGCTATCCTTGCGTCTTGGTGACGGCCGGCGATTCCGTCTGGAATTTGACTGTAGTCATTGCCAGATGAATGTATATTCAATCCATCATCCCTCATCCACCATTCACCATGCACATCATTAAGTCCGCATTATCCTGTTTCCTCAAGCGTAGCCAGTGGGTCGTGTTGTCGTGCGCCTTGTGCCTCGTCCTCTGTGGCTGTTATAACAAGGGGCAGCTGTCGCCTGATGCCTGGGACTTGACCGCACAGCAGCTTGATTCCATCTCGTTCTACACCACTCACCACTACACTCAGAACTACAACTTCCTGGTGCGCGCAGACTCCCTGATGCTCATTGAGCAGCATCCCGTGGAGATGCTGAGTGAGATGCCCGTCGACACCATAGTCATCTATAAGGGCAATCCCATCGTTGTGGCAGATATTACTACGATACCTGCCGACACGATAGATTCTGTATGGGTAAAGGTGGCCCGCGACCAGCTGACGTTCGGTTGGATTCACGAGCACGATATGTTGAAAGGCGTTTCCCCCGATGACCCCATATCCCAGTTCATCGACTTCTTCTCCAATAAGCATCTGCTCATATTCCTTGCTTTCCTCGTAGTGGTCTGTGCATCCTACGGGCTTCGCAAGCTCCTGCGATTAGGCTCCAAGCTTGTCCACTTCAATGATATTCCCTCGTTCTACCCCACGCTCCTTTGCCTGCTTATTGCCATGTCCGCCACGCTCTATAGCAGCATCCAGATGTTTGGTGCAGAGTCCTGGCGTCATTTCTACTATCATCCCACGCTCAACCCATACGCCGTGCCAGCCCATCTCAGCTTATTCCTCATTTCCGTTTGGGCTATAATCATTGTGGCGCTGACTTGTGTCATGGAGACTCGCCGCCTGTTGCCTGTCGGTCAGGCGCTGATATATCTCTTGGGGCTTGCTGCAGTCTGTGCTGTGGTCTATGTGGTGTTCAGCGTTTCTACCTTATATTATATAGGTTATCCGCTCCTCATAGCCTATGTCGTGTTTGCCCTTCGCCGCTATTTCCGCTTTGCCCGTGCCCACTTCCGTTGTGGCAATTGTGGGATGAAGCTCCATGCCAAGGGTGTCTGTCCTCATTGCGGTGCGGTCAACACCTGATGTCAAAAGAGGGTTATAATGTCTGCCTCCCGCCTCAAAACTATTAAATGTCCACTTTCCGCATTTCCTACTTTCCTACCTTTCACCACCAAGACAAAGCAGCGACACTGGCTGGTAGGTGTCGCACGTTGTGATGTTGCAGATTCAGTGGCAGAAGGCCTTGCGCGGATCTGTAGGTTTTCCTGCCGCTAAACCTCCGCTTTACCGAAATGAAAGGGTAGGGTTAATTGCGGTAAACCCGGAGAGGCAATTCCAGGGTAAAAGGGCTTGTTGCTGTATCTTCTTGGTCGTTCAATTCTCAGCAACAAACTTGCGACGGGAAGCTTCAGTTATTGCGTAAAAGCTCAAAACACTTCATTTCCTTATCGATAAGCAAGGCAGATATAATGGCATAAAAATCCCAAGACTCGAATGAATCTTGGGAAATGATAATGCAAAGGTCTGGTGAACGCTACGCTATTTGATAGCCTTTTCAATAAACTTCGCTACTTTTTTGCCTAATCTTTCAGCTGCATCGCCCATCAGATTCATCTGAGAACCGAAGCGGCCTGCATCGAAACAACGCCCAGAAGCATTATGACGATGATACACGATCTTTTCATATTCTTCTTTACTTCATCATCACTTTCACTGCCTTTTGGCCTATCTTCACGATGCCTATTTCACCTTTGCGGAGCGAGGTGAATACATGAGTGGTTTCTGCATTTGCTTTTGCAGAACCAACCATCTGCCCAGCGGTGTTATATATTGAAATAGGTGTGCCCTCGTCGGCACCAGAGATGCTAAACGTGCCGCTTTCACCCTGTATCAGCACCGCGTTGGCACGCACACTGGCCACTCCGTTGGCAATGCCCTCTGTCCTCGGCTCAACATCTATCCAGCAGAGGGTGGCTGTAGCCACGTCAGAATTCTCGTAACCATCCTTGGTGGCATAGACCGAAATGTTGTAGGTGACACCCAGCTGCACCTCGTTACTGCTGTAAGATGCAATGTCGCTGTCAGTTATGGTTGACTGGCACACAGCCCCATCTGTAGTGCTGCTGAACGTCAGCTTACCGTTGCTATAGCTGATGGTGGGCGTAGCACATTTCTTGCTGTCAGGGTTGACAGGCGTACCGCCACTTCCATTTCCTTCTTCGATAAAAGCAAATTTTTTCCAACCATTTGTAGCCTTGTACTTTTCAATAGTACCTGCTGGTACATATAGCGTAGCATTGTAAAAAGTATTATCAGAGAATGTGGTTGAATATATAGTAAAAGGATTCTCAATCTTCGAAATGACTTCTGGCAAATCCAAGACCAGAAAGCCCTTTCTCCGATGCTCGTCACGGAGTTGGGGATGGTGACGGAGGTCAGGCCGCTGCAACCAGAGAAAGCTGCACCTCCGATGCTCGTCACAGAGTTACCGATGGTGACGGAGGTCAGACCGCTACAACCATAGAAAGCATTGCTTCCTATGCTTGTCACGGAGTTACCGATGGTGACGGAGGTCAGGCCGCTGCAACTAGAGAAAGCAGAGTTTCCGATGCTCGTCACGGAGTTGCCGATGGTGACGGAGGTCAGGCCGCTGCAGTTCTTGAAAGCACCGTCTCCAATGCTCGTCACGGAGTTGGGGATGGTGACGGAGGTCAGGCCGCTGCAACCATAGAAAGCAGAGCCTCCTATGCTCGTCACGGAGTTGGGGATGGTGACGGAGGTCAGGCCACTGCAATCAAAGAAAGCATCGCTTCCTATGCTCGTCACGGAGTTGCCGATGGTGACGGAGGTCAGGCCGCTGCAACCATAGAAAGCATCGCTTCCTATGCTCGTCACGGAGTTGCCGATGGTGACGGAGGTCAGGCGGCTGCAAGTTATGAAAGCAGAGTTTCCGATGCTCGTCACCTTTCGTATTCTATTCATATAAGTAACTTCTTCTGGTATCACTACTGAACCGCTATATGTATTATAGGTGACCTCCAGCTCTTTTCCATCATTGATGTAATTGTAGTAAATGGTTACGCCATCGGCATTTCGCACTTCTATGTCATGCGCAAATGCTTGAATACTCATCATGCTTATCAGCATGGCGAGAATGATTTTGGTGCATAGTTGTTTCATAATAATCATTTGTTTTTTGATTTATTTGTTTTTTTGAGTTATTTGTTGTTCCCGTTTTGTTGAATTAGACATAGAAAACGTGGACAAATTACTTCGTCTACGTTTCGGAGGCATCGCCAAACGCCTAATGTACTTAAACGAGTATAGTCCACGCCATCAGGCGCGAACTTCCTACTTCTCTTCTTGTACATTATTCTTGAAATTTGGCGAATTTCCGAAACAAGAATCTAAAAGTGGATGTTCATCCTATATGTCCTTATTCAAATTATTCTGTCTCAGCCCACTGGCATTCATGTTTTAGGGGTTCAACATTATTCGTTATATTACACGGCCACGCCTGTGCGCATGACTTCACGGTAGAGCATGGAGTCTTCATGGTCCTCCATAAGGACGGGTTCTATGAGTACGCTGACTTTGCGGACGTCGCCAACGATGTCGGCCCACTGTTCCCATGGGTCGGTGATTTCACTCTCTGGCACGATGACGGCCACGTCGATGTCGCTGTCAGGGTTGGCATAGCCCTTGGCATAGGAACCGTAAAGAATGACCTTCGGCTCAGTCTTATAGCGAGGGCTTATCACTTGCTTGTAGCGTCGGACGGTGTCGATGGCTTCGTCTCGGGTAAGCGTTCTTCTATCCATTGCGTCAGTTCTTTAGTTGTTTCGATGATGTGTAAGCAGCCATCCTTGCTAAGCGACCGTGCTGCGGCAACCTTCTGCTCAGGATAGCGAGCCTTGATGTACATAGGCACCATGATATCAATGAACCTCAGATGCTCGGGTGAAATATCACCCGTTAGTCCGCATACATCCAACAGTCGCATGTGGCTGTGGGTGTAGGGTGGCTCATCGTCGTTGTAAGCGGCATAGTAAGCCTTCAGCGCCTTTTCTATGGCCTGATGACAGAGGAAGGCCACATAGAGCAAGTGCCCTCCTTGCAGCAGGCACTCAGCTGCACTGATGTCTTCATGTACGTGGTAGAGCCACGCCTGTACAATGTCTTCTTTTGCCATAAGTATTCTTATTACCGACCGCAAAGTTACGAACTTTTCCCGAGACTTCCAAGAAAACGGCAAAGAAAATCAGTCATGGGCGTTTTATGGGGGAGTCGACCATTAAGTGGGGGAATATACATTATTTAATAGAAGGGCACTTCTGTATCGATGAGAAAATAGGAAAGTAGGAAAGTAGGAAAGTGGACATTAAGGTATTTTGAAGGAGATTTTATAATGGTAATAATATTATTAATAATAATAATT
>ONKY01000132.1 GCA_900318585.1 uncultured Prevotellaceae bacterium | reverse complement strand
TGTTCAACGGCAGGCCGATGTCCTCCCACAGATAGTGGCTGTGGCAACCGGGACAGCGGCAGGGGCAGTTGGAGATGTTGATGGCCAACGTGACCTCGTCGGGTATTTCCTGAAAAACAATTCCAGTGTTGACGTACTTCAACATGTTAGTTGATAAGTGACCAATTATTTATTTTCACTTTTCAGTTTTTGCTTTTCATTACGCCGTAGCATAGTAGCGTCGTGCGGCCTCTTCCTGACGTGCCTGGGAGAAGTTGCTGACGCGCTTGAGGTAGCCGATGATACGGGTCATGTAATCGACGTTCTTAGAGTGGCAGTGGGGACACTCTTTCAGGTAGCGCTTGTCGATGTGCCCGCAGTCGTTGCACACGGTGTTAGGGATGTTGAACGTGAAGTAATTGCAGCCTTCCTTGGCAGCGACCTTCAACAGCTGCAAGTACTGCTGCTTGCTGAGATGCTCCTCGAGGTTCATGTGCAGCGCGGAGCCGCCGGTGAGATGCTCGATATAGGGGGCGCCGTGGAGCTTGAACTTGTCGATGATGGACAGCGAGTCGTCCTCGACGACATAGAAGTAGCTGTTGTAGCAGTCACGCGGCACGAAGTAGCCGTCCTCGCGATCCCATTTGGCGTGCTTCACGCCGACGTTCTCGGCAGGTATCATCTCGCAGTTGAACATCACATCCTTCGTGCGGTACTGCTTGTTGTACTTCTCCACCAACCCGAGCACACCCTGTACGAAGTGCAGGTAGTCGTCGTTGGGCGTAATCTTCAACCCCATGAACTCGGCAGCCTCCACCAATCCGTTGATGCCGATGGTGAGGTACTGGCGCCCGATGTTGATGTAGCCAGCATCAAACAGCGGCAGCATACCGTGAGCTTGCAGTTCCTTCAGGTTCTCGTTATAAGCTAACTGCACCTTGTGGCACAGGTCGATGACGCCGCCGAGATACTCCAGATAATCCATCTGATGGTTGACGGCGTACTGGATGCAGCGGTTCAGGTTGATGGTGAGTACGGATTTTGAACCTGTCGAGACACCACCGGCACCGAGGGTGTAGCTGAACCCGTTGTCGGTAATCTCGTTGCGCAGGCGGCAGCAGCTCGACAGTGAGTCGGCATTGTCGCTCATGTAGGTGAAGAACGAGTGTCCCTCGGCATACATCTCGGCGGTGAAGTCACCCCACTCCTGATCCAGACAGTTGCCGTCCTTGTCGGTGAGTAGCGCCATCGTCTCTACGGGGAAGGTGAGTAATGTCTTCGTGCGTTCCTTATTAAACCATTTCATGAAACGCTTCTGCAGCCAGGACAGGCCTTCCCAGTCGGGTTTTGAGCCGTCGGGGAAGTAGAAGTCGCCGAAGATGCTCTGGAAATAGTATTTGTCGTAGTAAGCCACGTTCCAGAATACGGCTTGGTAGTTGCGGGCACCCGTGGGTTGGTTCAGCGTGTAGACAATCTGCTCGAAGTAGTCGGTGATGACCTTGTCGAGCGTGCGCTTCTTCAAGCTCAGATCAGCTTGCTCGCCCGAGCGCTTGTAATAGTCCTGTCCGTACTCCTTGCCGAGGAAGTAGTTCATGTACATCAGGAATTCCGGCGTGGCACAGGCACCGCTCAGCATGGAGCTGACCATGAACACCATGTTGACGAAACCCCCGGCAAATGATTTCAGGTTGGTCGGCGCAGTAGAGTTGCCGCCGATGGAGACGGTACCGCCGATGAGCCAGGGATACATGGTGATGGAGGCGCAGTAGTTGGCCAGCGACGTCTCGTCGTTCTTGTAAATGAAATGGTGAGTCAGCTTGTCGATATACTCGTCGGCCAGCTGCTTGCCGTACATCTTCTTAATGCGGTCAGTAAGCAGGCGGCGGTTCAGACGAATGAAATTTGACTTCGGCAGCTCACCAATCAGCGTCGCGATATTTTTGTGCTCCACGTTGGCGTTTGCGTCATATTTTGAGCCAGTTGCTGCGTTCACCGACTCCATGTATTCGGAAAGGAACATCATCTTCTCCAGCGTCTCGCGATCCTCGGTGTGGGCCTGACGATAGAGCATGAAAGACTTGGCTACCTTGTAGAAGCCCTCCTTCATGAGCGACTCTTCCACTTGGTTCTGGATATCCTCCACCTTGATATCTTCCCTAATGTCTAAGTTGCTGATAATCTTAGAGATGGTTCCAAGGTCAGCGGGCTCTTCCACACTCTCGAACGCCTTGACGATGGCGTTCATGATCTTGTCCAAAGAGAAACGGTCTTTTGAACCGTCACGTTTTGTAATCGTAAAGTTTTTTATCTCCATCTTGTTTATAGGTTTTATCTTATTGTGGTCGTTTCTTTCAGTACAAAGTTATCCGTTTCGGGAAACTTTTTCATTTTTCTTTTCCAAAAAGTTTTCCATTTCGGAAAACCCCATTCGGCTGCAAAGTTACAAAATTATCCCAATATGACAACAAATAATATCTAAAAAAAACTAAAATCTTTCTTTTTTGAACAACAATCTACATTCTCGCATCCCCGCTAAAGCATCCTCGCGTCCCCGTTTTGCGATGCTAAAACGCTGCTTTGCGATACTAAACTGCCACTTTACGATGCTTAATATTGCTGGCTTAGGTTTTTTTAAAATTATTTCCCGATTCAATCGAACAAATGTCGGGGAAAATTTGTATCTTTGCACGCTGGAAGTATGCAAGCTGTTTGCGCCCGGCACAGATGCCGGCATCACGGCTCCCGCCGAACCGCAGCGTTGCAAACGGTTTTGCCTGAAAAGCAAACTGCTCGCGAATGGAATGAATGGAATTAAACTTAAAACCTATATATATCTAATATGATACAGACAGTTGTAAAGCGCGATGGGCGCATTGTGGGATTCAACGAACAGAAGATCATGGCTGCCATCAGAAAAGCCATGCTTCATACCGACAAGGGAGAAGACGAACGTTTACTCTATCAGATAACCGACCGCATCACGGCTCGTGGTAACGACCAGATGACGGTGGAGGAGATTCAGGATGCCGTTGAGCTGGAGCTGATGAAGTCGAGCCGCAAGGATGTGGCGCAGAAGTATATTGCTTATCGAAACCAGCGTAGCATTGCACGCAAGGCCAAGACGAGGGATGTGTTCTTGGATATCGTGAACATCAAGAACAATGATGTGACGCGCGAGAATGCCAACATGAACGCCGATACGCCGGCAGGCATGATGATGAAGTTCGCCTCGGAAACGACTAAGCCTTTCGTCGACGACTACCTGCTCTCCGAGGAGAGCCGTGACGCCGTGGAGCACAACTATTTGCACATCCACGACAAGGACTACTACCCCACAAAGTCGCTAACCTGCGTGCAGCACCCGTTGGATAATATACTGAACTGCGGCTTCATTGCGGGACACGGTGCTTCGCGTCCTGCCAAGCGCATTGAGACGGCCTCAGTTTTGGCTTGTATCTCGATGGAGTGTGCCCAGAACGAGATGCACGGCGGACAGGCCATTCCCGCCTTTGACTTCTATCTCGCACCCTACGTCCGTATGAGCTACATTGAGGAACTGAAAGCTTTAGAGGAACTGAACGGTGAGAGCTACAAGGACTTGTACGAGGAACCGCTCATTGACTATATTAAGAAACCGCTTGACGGCTTGACAGGTCGTGAGCGAGCTCAGCAGCACGCCGTGAACAAGACCGTGGGGCGCGTACACCAGGCGATGGAGGCGTTCATCCACAACATGAACACCATCCACTCCCGCGGTGGCAACCAGGTGGTGTTCTCTTCTATTAATTATGGTACGGACACGAGCGCGGAAGGACGCTGTATCATGCGTGAGATACTGCTCTCTACCTACGAGGGCGTAGGCAACGGAGAGACCGCTATCTTCCCTATACAGATATGGAAGAAGAAACGCGGGGTGAACTACCTGCCCGAAGACCGGAATTTCGACCTCTACCAGCTGGCATGCAAGGTGACGGCACGCCGCTTTTTCCCCAACTTCCTGAACCTCGACGCCACCTTCAACCAGACAGACGAGTGGCGTGCTGACGACCCCAAGCGTTACCTGCACGAGGTAGCTACTATGGGCTGTCGCACCCGTGTGTTTGAGAACCGCTTCGGCCCGAAAACCTCCATCGGCCGGGGCAACCTGAGCTTTTCAACCATCAACATCGTGAAGCTCGGCATAGAGTGCATGGGTATAGAGGATAAGCAGAAGCGCATCAACACCTTCTTCGCCAAACTCGACAACATGCTGGAGATTACCGCCAAGCAGCTCGATGAGCGCTTCCAGTTCCAGAAGACCGCCTTCATCAAGCAGTTCCCGCTTCTCATGCGCTCCCTCTGGATAGGTGCTGACAAGCTTGGCCCCAACGACACTATCGAGAGCGTCATCAACCAGGGTACCCTCGGCATCGGCTTCATCGGCCTTGCAGAGTGTCTTGTGGCACTCACCGGTAAGCATCATGGTGAGAGCGAGGAGTCGCAGGAGCTGGGTTTGAAGATTGTGACCTACATGCGCGACCGCATTAACGAGTTCTGCGACCGCTACCACCACAACTACTCCGTGCTCGCCACGCCCGCCGAAGGCCTTGCCGGCAAGTTCACGAAGAAGGACCGCAAGGAGTTCGGCGTCATCCCCGGTGTCACCGACCGCGACTATTACACCAACTCCAACCACGTGCCCGTCTATTACAAGTGCTCTGCCCGCCACAAGGCTGAGATAGAAGCTCCGTACCACGAGCTGACGCGCGGCGGTCACATCTTCTACGTAGAGATTGACGGTGACGCCACCCATAACCCGCAGGTCATCATGAGCGTTGTCGACATGATGGATCGTCTGAATATGGGATACGGCTCAGTGAACCACAATCGTAACCGTTGCATGGATTGCGGCTACGAGAATGCTGCCGACCACCTGACGGAGTGTCCGAAGTGCGGCTCGACGAACATCGATAAACTGCAGCGCATCACGGGTTACCTCGTAGGCACCACCGACCGTTGGAATTCCGGCAAACTTGCTGAGCTGAACGATCGTGTGACACACATTGACCACGGCTCGCAGGATATGTTTGGAGAGTATTGAACGTTGAACGTTGAAAATTGAGTATGAAGAAACTATTAATTGTTGCCATAGTATTGCTTATTGCAGTGCTGATGGTACTGACGGTGCCTGACAAGGCAGCGCACAAAGAGGCCATGATGAAGGCCATTAAGGAGTATGTTGACGAAGAAGCCACGGAGAAGTTTGGCGACAACGTGCTCACGAAGTTAGGCAAGGGTGTAGTGACCAAAACCGTGGAACTGGCGCTCAACTCCAAGCTGAAGGTCAACAACTACGGCCTCTTCAACACCACTTCCGTTCGCTACGACGGCAAGGATCAACTCTTGTCAGTTGGACTTTTCGGAACAGTGATTACTTTCGACAAGGAGATGCTGCGTGAAAAGCTGGAGGAGGCCGCCAAAGCGAAGGAGGAAGCCATCAGCGAGAAGGAAGCCGCTAAGCAGAGCGAGCGGGAGCTGAAGAAACTTCAGAGGGAGCAGCGCAAACGCGAGAAAGAGCTGGCCAGGGAGCAGAAACGCAAGGAAAAGGAAGCCCGAAAGGAGGCTAAGCGACGCGAGAAGGAAGCCCGCCGTGCTGCCAAGCAAAAGGAGAAGGAAGCACGTAACCAATAGTTCCCATTTAATGCGAGTCCTCATCATCAACACCAGCGAAAAGAAAGGCGGCGCAGCCGTTGCTGCCAGCCGACTGACGGAAGCACTGAACAATTACGGTGTGAAGGCTATGATGATGGTGATGGAGAAGCAAACCGATGCCCTATATGTTGCGTCGACAGGTGGGGGTATGGCGGGCGAGTGGCATTTCCTCTGGGAGCGGTTTGTCATCTGGGCGAATAATCTTTTCAGCCGAAGAAACCTTTTCAAAGTGTCCATTGCAAACAGCGGAACCGACATCACCCAAACCCGTGAGTTCCGAGAGGCTGACATCGTCCACCTGCACTGGATTAATCAGGGTTTCCTCTCGCTGAAGTCTGTCCGCAAAATCCTGGCTTCCGGTAAGCCCGTGGTGTGGACAATGCATGATATGTGGGAGGTGACGGCTATCTGCCACCATTCCTATACGTGCGACCGTTTCCAGACATCCTGCCACCACTGTCCTTTTCTGCGGTTGCCCTCTGCCAACGACCTGTCGGCCAGAGTGTTCCGTCGTAAGCAGCGGCTCTTCGCAGGAGCAGGCATTCACTTCGTGGCTGTCAGCAACTGGCTGGCAGACAGGGCCCGTCGTAGCGCCGTCATTGCCGGCAGCACTGTAACCGTGATACCCAACGCCATCTCGCTAAGTCATTTCAAGCTAATCGACCGCACGGACGCACGCTCTTTCCTGAATATTGAGGAACGTTATGTCCTTTGCTTCGGTGCCGCCCGCATTGATGACGATATCAAAGGGCTGAAATACCTCATCGAGGCGCTGAACATCATTATACGCAGGCGTCAGTTGGACAAGGCCGACATCCGCCTGATGCTCTTCGGCGGCATCAGGGACGAAAAGGTACTTCTGCAGATTCCCGTCAACCATACCTACATGGGCTACATCAACGACCACCATCGTCTGTCGCAGCTCTATTCGGCTTCCAACGCGGTGGTCTCCTCATCACTCTACGAAACGTTTGGGCAGACGCTCATCGAGGCACAGGCCTGCGGCTGTACGCCAGTAGCTTTCGCGGGTAGCGGACAGGCAGACATCATTACCCACCGGCAGAATGGTTACCTGGCCGACTACCTGTCGGCGGAAAGTCTTGCCGATGGTATCTATTGGGCACTGACCACCGAAATCCCGCCAGCAGAGCTACGCAAGAATGTGTGCAGGAGATATGCTGAGAGCGTTGTGGCACAGAAGTACGTGCAACTTTATCGTTCACTTCTGGGTAGAAAGGGGGATACGCTATGATTACCATTACCTACGTCACCATTACCTTTAATGCCGAGGCTGTGCTGAAGCCAACGCTTGACAGTGTGCTACGCCAAGACTATCCCCATATTGAGCATTTGATTATTGACGGAGCCTCCAAGGATGGAACACTTCAACTCGTCAGTGAGTACCTAGAACATTCGAATAATGCCGACACGGGTCATAAGGTGCTGGTTACCTCTGAGCCTGACGGAGGTATCTACGACGCTATGAATAAGGGGCTGCGCTCTGCCACGGGCGACTATATCTGCTTTCTCAATGCCGGTGACTCGCTGCCCGCAGCCGATACCGTCAGCATGATTGTGAGTAAAATAGCCCCCCATACTGCCCCTGCCGTGCTCTATGGCAACACTGACATTGTAGATGCAGAGGGGCACTTCCTTTACCATCGCCGCTTGCAACCGCCTGAAGAGCTTAACTGGAGGTCCTTCCGCCAGGGGATGCTCGTCTGCCATCAGGCGTTCTACGCCCGTACAGATTTCGCCATTGCTACACCCTATAACTTGAAGTACCGCTACTCCGCTGATGTTGACTGGTGCATCCGTATCATGAAGGCGGCAGCCAGGGAGGGTATTCCCCTGCTCAACCTTCGTGCCACCGTGGCCAACTACTTGGAGGAGGGCACCACTACCCGCCATCACCGCGCTTCCTTGCTGGAGCGCTTCCGTATCATGGTCAGCCACTATGGGTGGTTCACCACCGTGATGATGCACCTTTGGTTTGTCCTGCGGAAGAAGTCGTAACTGTTGCTGTATGGTGCTGGGCAACAGCGTAGTTTGCAAACTCTACTTGGCAAACGCTCCTTGTTCTTCGGTCGCGAGAGATTTTTTCGTGTATTTATACACTCAATATCCATATTTAGTTAGTCTTTCCACCCTCACTTCTCATATCTTTTTTGTAACTTTGCGCCGCGAAAAAGAAAAAAACAGTAAATAACTAATTGCGACTCATAAGATGTTTCACATTTACGAAGGATTCCACTTGGTTGACGCATATCACAAGATGCGTTACCAGCGAAAGTACAACCCCGACACCAGGCGTGCCGTTAAAATTGCGCTCGTAGCGCTTGTTACTCTCTTGCTCTGGAACATGCCCGCAGAGTGGTTCGGCATTCAAAACCTTACCGTTATCCAGCAGCGTGTCATTGCCATTTTTGCGTTTGCCACACTGATGTGGATTCTTGAGATTGTCTCGTCATGGGCTACGTCGGTATCTATCATTGTGCTGATGTTGCTATTCTGTTCTGACAGCGGCATTGCGCCGATGGTGAACGAGGAGGAAGTAGGCAGTCTTTTGTCTTATAAAGGTGTGATGGCATCGTTTGCCGATCCGGTGATTATGCTGTTCATCGGTGGTTTTGTACTGGCCATTGCCGCCACAAAGACAGGTCTTGACGCCCAGCTGGCAAAGGTGCTGCTGAAGCCCTTCGGCACGAAGAGTGAGATGGTCTTACTCGGTTTTCTGCTTGTTACGGGTCTTTTCTCGATGTTCGTGTCGAACACGGCTACTGCCGCTATGATGCTCACGTTCTTGACCCCAGTGTTCCGTCAGTTGCCCCCCGAGGGTAAGGGTCGCATAGCCCTCGCTATGTCCATACCGGTGGCTGCCAACCTCGGTGGTATGGGTACCCCCATCGGTACGCCCCCGAACAACATTGCCTTGAAGTATCTGAACGACCCCGAGGGCCTGAACATGGGGCTTGGTTTCGGTCAGTGGATGATGTTCATGTTCCCACTCGTCATTGTGCTGCTGTTCATCAGCTGGCGCCTGCTGCTGAAGTTTTTCCCCTTCACTCAGAAGACGGTAGAACTGAAGATTGATGGTGGTATGGAGAAGAATTTCCAGTCGACGGTGGTTGTCGTGACGTTCATTGTCACTATCCTGCTTTGGCTGTCCGACCGCTTTACGGGTATCAACGCAAACACTGTGGCTCTGATTCCCTTCTGTGTCTTCGCCCTCACGGGCGTCATCAACAAGCGCGACTTGGAGCAGATTAACTGGAGTGTCATCTGGATGGTGGCCGGAGGTTTCGCCCTCGGCTATGGTCTTAATGCCTCAGGCCTGGCTGCCAACGCAGTGGAGAGCATACCGTTCGGCGAGTTCTCGCCACTGCTTATCCTTGTCCTCGGAGGTGCCATCTGCTATATGCTTTCCAATTTCATCTCTAACTCAGCTACGGCAGCTCTGCTGATGCCGATTTTGGCTATCGTCTGTGGAGCCATGGGCGACAAGCTTGATCCCATCGGTGGTACAGGTACCGTACTGATTGGTGTAGCCATTGCAGCCTCGTCGGCTATGATTCTGCCCATCTCCACGCCGCCGAATGCTCTGGCTTTCGCTACAGGCTATGTGAAGCAGAGCGAGATGTCGAAGATGGGTATCATCATGGGTGTCATCTCCATGTTGCTTGGCTTTGGCTTAGTTTACCTGATGGGTACGCTGCATCTTATTTAGCCCCTTCGTGGTGAGGGGGCGCTCGAGCTCTGCTTATTGAAAGGCGCAAGAAGGGTTATCCGACGCGCAGGCAGAGCATAGTAAGGTCGTCGTTGGGTTCGGCACCGTTGCGGTGACGCTCAACGGCGACTTTTAGGCTTTCTATCATCTGCTGGGCAGTATCAAAGGAGGATTGGCTGATGATGCCAAGTAGGCGGTCGTCACCAAACTGCCGCTGTTGTCGGTCTTCAGCTTCATTCAATCCGTCGGTGTAGACGAACAGCAGGCTCCCACGGATGTTTTCTATGTGTTCGCCTTCGAAGTTGAGGCCTGGCCATAGGCCGATGGGGGCATTGGGCTTCACTTCGCGGAATTGTCCGTCGATGATGGGCGGGTTATGGCCGCAGTTGCAGAAATCCAGATGGCAGGTGTCCATATTGACCAACCCTATAAACATTGTTACGAACATACCCTGTTCGTTGCCTTCGCAGAGCGATGCGTTCATGCGGGTAGCAATCTCGGCGGGCGGCATGAGCTGGGCGGCGAGGGTGCGGAACAGCCGTGAGGCCTGTGCCATGAATAGCGAGGCCGGTACACCTTTGCCCGACACGTCGCCGATGCAGAAATAGAGGCTGTTGCCCTCGAGAAGATAGTCGTAGAGGTCGCCGCCCACCTCCCTTGCGGGCATCATGGCGGCGTAGAGGTCTAGTCCCTCGTGGTCGGGGAATACGCTGGGCACCATCGACATCTGAATGTCGCGTGCAATGCGCAGTTCGCTCTCTATGCGCTCTTTCTGTGCGGTAGTCTCCTCTAACTGGTCGTAGGCCGTCTGCAGCTTGGCGTGTGCGTCTGCCAAGTGGTGCTGCGCCTTGCGGCGGTGCAAGGTGTAGACGGTGAAAAAGATGGTGACTAAAAAGAGTGCCACGAGTGTAGCGATGGCTCCTAAACGCGCTATTCTGGTTTGCTGGCGAACAATCTCCGCATCCTTCTGCTGGGTGTCGAAGATGGTAGCCAACTCGGCGGTCTCGTCTTTCTTGGCGTAGATGATGGCGCTGTCTATGGCGTCGCAAAGCTGTAATCCTACAGCAATCGCCGAATCGCGGCGCTGTGCACCGGTATTGGCGCGGAATTTTGGCAAGAGATACTGTTGAATGTTGTCGAAGGACAAGTCGTAGTCACCCTCGCTGAGCAGTTGATTCAGGTCGCGGAAGTTGTCGGCTGCCTCTTTGTAGCGTTGGGCAGCCAGAAGGTAATTGGTGGCCACGATGTGTCCGTCTGCTGACTTGGCATACTGAGTATTGAGGGTGGAGCGATAGGCTTTAGCTGCCTCTGCCGTTTTGCCTAAGCCCTGCAATGCAATGGCGCGGCGCAGGTCAATGGATGCCTTGTATTCGGCGACGTTCTTCGGGTTGGCTATGGGCAAATTGGCATAGCTGTTGAGCAGTTCCTCTGCGCGGTCTGCCCAAAGTATCGACTTTTCATATATTTTCGCACCGTTATATTCGTCAACAGTACTAATAGTTGCAATGAACCCGTTACCCATTTGCCTTCCGATGCTGTCGACGGCGGCAATATGTCTGAATAATTGATAGGCGCGGTTGAAGTTCTTGTCAGCGGCTTCTATTCTGCCGAGGTTCAACTGGCAACAGCCAATGGCGTTGCAGAGCATACCCACGTCGATTTCCGCATTTTCAGAGGTAGCCTGCACCACGGCTACGGCAGGCATGGCTATACGTAACGCACCCTCGTAGTCTCCCTTTTGAACAAGGATGGTGGCCAGTCGGCGTACGGACTTATTGTAGTTCAGTTGGTCGTGTTCGGTGCGGATGGGAGCCTCCACCACCTTTTTATAATAGAATTCAGCCGGACGAAGCCGTTTCAGGTGGTAGTAGGCCGTTCCTCGCCAGCGGTTGGCGGTCATGCTGGAGATGTCGCCCGCCTCCTCAAGACTGTCAGTCATTTTGACCATCTGGTCGTACTGCTTGGCTTCGCCCGCAGCAAAGAGCAGGCTGTCGGCCTTCGAGGCCTTCAGCTCGTCGTGCCTTCCCCCGCCACAGGCGATAGTGAGGATTAATCCCACGACTATAATGACAGACTTGAATGCTTTTCCTTGGGTCATGTTTTTGGAATCGATGGCAAAGATACGACAAAAGATGGAATTATGCAAGTTTTCGTTGAAAAAAACAAAAGGGCTTTGCTTCCCAGCAATGCCCTTTTATGAAAAACTAAATTAATCAACCATAAACCTTAACCATTAAAATCTTTTTGTGTTTTCTTTTGGTGATGCAAAGATACGACGGAAAGAAGAAAGGCAGGTAGAATTATCGTTTTTTGAGGTAGAAAATGCGTTAATTAACGCATTTTCTACCTAAAATAACGCATTTCAAACCTTTTTCGGCCGTTTTAATACTTTTTTGCCTGTATTTTTCGGTTTTTCGCAAGATAAAGTTTAACTTTGCAACAGGTAAGAACAGAAGAAATTAATACAGTATCGATTTGGAAGTACTCATCATCATCGTTTCTGTCTTGTTGCTGGCAGCCATCGGTTGGGGTGGTTGGTGGCTGTATCAACGTGCGGTAAACATACGTCACCGCGCGCAGATGAGTTACATTTTTACCAATATTACCCATGAACTGCTGACGCCGCTTACCGTCATTTCGGCTTCTGTGGAGCGGCTGCGCAGCCAGGAGCCTAAATACGACGACGACTACGACCTGATGCAGCTGAACATTGAGCGAATGGTGCGCCTCTTGCAGCAGATACTGGAAACTAGCAAGTCGCAGGCAGGTGAGTTGAAGTTGCGGGTGGCTCATGGCGACGTCATGCAGTACGTTCGCCAGACGGCACTCTGCATAGAGCCGCTCATGGCCAAACGGGAATTGGAGTTCAGCGTCAGTTGTCAGCCGGAGAGTATGATGGGATGGATAGATACTGACAAGCTTGACAAGATAATCTACAACCTCCTGTCAAACGCGGCGAAATATACTACCGGCGAAAATGGGAAGGTATCCTTGACGGTTCAGACCAACAAGACATACGACCGTATCATCATTCAAGTGCGCGATAACGGCGTGGGCATCTCCGAACAGAAGCAGAAACGACTGTTCCAGCGCTTCTATGACGGCGACTACCGCCGCATGAGAACCATGGGCCACGGCTTGGGGCTGGCGCTGACGCGCGAGCTGGTTTTTCTGCATGGTGGCACTATCGAGTGCAGCAGCAAGGAGGGCGTTGGCACCACGTTTACCGTTGTCATCCCCATCAACAAGGAGTCATTCTCAAAAGCACAGATTGACGAGACCCATAAGATTGACATCACTATTGCCCGAACGGCCATTCTCGACCTGGCTACCCGCATGAAATCGAAGGAGGATATTCAGGAGGAGCCCGTCAGGGAGGAGGACCTTGACGACATATACCAGCTGTTGGTGGTGGAGGATAATGTGGAGCTGCTCATGCTGATGCAGCAACTTTTGGGGCAGAAGTACCGTGTGAAGACTGCCCTCAACGGAGAGGAAGCGCTTAAGATTATTGCTGAAAGCGAGCTGGACCTGATTGTGTCGGATGTGATGATGCCCGTCATGGATGGCTATGAGCTGACACGCCGTGTAAAGGGCGACCCCAATACGAGCCATCTGCCCATCATCCTGCTTACGGCCAAAACCCAGAACGAAGACCGCGAGGAGGCCCTGCTACTGGGTGCCGACAGTTTCGTTACCAAGCCGTTCAAGATAGGTGACCTGGAATTACGCATCAACAACATTATAGAAAACCGCCGGCGAATACGCCGTGAGTTCAAAGCGCAGACTGCCGAGCAGTTGGAAATGCTACGAATGGGCGCGTCAGCGGGAATGGGCGACGGTAATCGCGAAAGGCTACGGGTAGGCGCGCCAGCGAGAATAGCACTTGCTACTGACAAGGACGCAAGGGACGGGCTTGGCTCGGGTATGATGATGGAACCGAAGGAGAACGGGGAGTCTACTGCCGACCAGGAGTTCCTGAAACGGGCGTTGGACATTGTGCAGCAGCACTTGGACGACAGCAGCTACGACCGCAATGCTTTTGCACGCGACATGGGTGCCAGCACCTCCACACTCTACAACCGTCTCCGTTCCATGACGGGTATGAACGTCAGCAGCTTTATCCGCGACATCCGCATGAAGGAAGCCTGTCGCATAGCCCGCCAGCAGCCTGACATCCGTATCTCCGATCTGGCCTATAAGGTGGGGTTCCAAGACCCGAAGTACTTCTCCACTTGTTTTAAGAAGGAATTCGGGGTGCAGCCGAGCGAGTATATCGAGAGCTTATCCAAAGACCAGTAAATGTCAGCAGACCGTTGAGCATGAGCAGTTCGTAGCCGAAGTGGTAGGCTGCGAAGTGTTGCATGAGCGTGTCGGCGGCGTAGCAGAGTAGGGGTGAGGCTATGCAGATATAAGGCACCCATGAGTCGCGAGGCTGTCTGCGGGTAAAGAGACCGAAGGTAAAGAGCCCGAGCAATGGGCCGTAGGTATAGCTGACCATGATATAGATGGCATCGATGAGCGAGGTGGAGTTCAACGTACGGAAGGCCAGGATGAACAGCACGAACAGCAGGCACATAACGATATGGATGCGACGGCGCAGACGCTCGTCTGTGGGTTGCTGACGGATGTCCACGCAGTAGCAGGTGGTGAGCGAGGTCAAGGCGGAGTCAGCGCTGGAGAACGAGGCGGCCACAATGCCGATGGCAAATGGATAATGGATGATGGATAATGGATTATTGCAAGCGCTTTGGACGTAGGCAGGCAACAACTCGTCGCTGCTGACGCCAGAGAGCGAGGGAATCATGGTGAGCAGTACGCCTAAGGAGAGGAACAGCAGGTTAGCAGGCAGGAAGGCCACGCCGTAACTGCACATGTCCTTCTGTGCCTCACGCAGCACGCGGCAGGTAAGGTTTTTCTGCATCATGTCCTGGTCCAGACCAGTCATGACGATGACGATGAACACGCCGCTAAGGAACTGCTTCCAGAAATTCTGTCGTGACACCCAGTCGTCCATCACGAAGACGCGGCTCAGGGGGCTGGCCTTCACAGCCTGTACGGCTTCTCCGGCGGTCAGCCCCAGATCGCCCATTACATTATAAATTATTAGCAGTAGCGCCGTGAAGAGGCACACGGTCTGAAACGTGTCGGTAAAGACCAGCGAGCCGATACCGCCGCGGCGAGTGTAGAGCCAAATCATCAGCACCATCACCCCGACATTGGCTGCAAAAGGCACGCCCATGGGGTCGAACACGAAGCGTTGCAGGATGATACACACCACATAGAACTTCACCGCTGAGCCAGCCATCTTCGACAGCAGGAAAAACCATGCGCCTGTCAGGTACGACTGCCGTCCCAAGCGCTGACCCAGATAGGCGTAGATACTGGTCAGGTTAAGTCGGTAATAGAGCGGTAGCAGCACAAAGGCGACGACGACATAACCAACGATAAAACCGAGGCATACCTGGAGGTAGGTCATTTGCGAAGCCTGCACCATGCCCGGCACGCTGACGAACGTCACGCCGGAGATGCTGGCGCCCACCATGCCAAAAGCCACCATGTACCACGGTGAGCGACGGTTGGCACGGAAGAACGTCTCGTTGTTAGCACGCTTCACCGCCCATCGGCTGATGCCGAAGAGGACGGCGAAGTAGAGGAATACGACGGCAAGCAGAATCATGTTATGAACGTCTGCCCTGCTACCGCGAGAATGCTGGCTGGTCCGTGGGTGTGTCGTGCAGGTGACCGGTGTCTGTGCTTGGAGCACTTTCCGGTGCCGCCTGCTTCACGGTGAGTACCAGTGTGTCGCGTGCTGCGTAGAACGAGATGTCCAGCTGGCGGGCACTGGTTTGCTGGTTTTCCTTGGCGCTGATTTTCACCTCCGGCTGTCCGCTGTTGTAGGGCTCGGCTGAGATACTGAGCCATGTGGCCGAGCCGCTGATGCGTTCAATCTGTGAACTTAGCCCCCTTAGTGTGATGATGACCTCGGAAGGCCCGGCAGGCAGTTCGCACGTCTGTGTCAGGTGCTTGCCCGAGACAGGAGCGGGTGGCGTGGGCGTATCGGGCTCATCGTCGCCACCGCCGCCACACGACAGCAGGACCAGCGAGAAAATGAATGCGATGGAAAGATATTTGATTGTATTCATGTCCTTGGTTGAATTTGGTAGATACGATTACTTACTTGACCACAATCTTACGTCCGTTTTGGAGGTATATGCCCGGCTGAGTGGGCTTGTTGATATGGCGTCCCTGCAAGTCGGTGAAGGCAGGGGCAGACGAAGGAGCCTCGATGTCCTCAATGCCCGTTGTGCTGCCGTCAATGAGGTAGGCGCGGGCTCCTGACGACTTCGGTACGGCCAGCCAGGCGCGGTGACCCTCGATGCGGAAGGCGGCACCGTTCTGAGCTCCCCAGTACCATCCGAACGACTTGGCCTGCGAGGTACCCGATGGGCCGTAGGCCAGTTTGTAGAAGTAATAGTCGGACGACTGTGAGTCGGAGGAGACGGTAGTGGTCACGTCACTGCCGTGCAGCAGGTTCTTACCTGTGTAGGAAGCCGCGTCGGTGGTGCTTGTCAGGGTGTAGGTGGACGCCTTCTTCTGGTTAGCCTCAATGAGCACGGCAGTCTTCTTGGGTACGATATTTCCACTGATGGACTGGTAGTTAAGGCTGCTGCCGCTGATGCTGCTCACCACGCTGGCCTTCAGTCCGGCTGGCAGGGTGTAGTTGGCCTGCGAGTCGTAGAAGGTGGCATAGCCTGCTTCAGCTACGGTTACATCAATGGTGGTCTGTTGCTGGCTCTGCCCTGATGTGTAGAACTCTGTCTCGGGCTTGATGTCCTTTGGCTCCTGCCAGCCCACCCGGTCGGTGGCTATTACACAGAGACCATACCTCGTGCCGGGATCACAGTCGAAGATAGCCTGGTCACCCGTAATCTCCGCCACTTTCTCTGCCTCACCGCCATTCTTGAATGCAAAGATGGAGTAGGAACCGATGCCGCTGGTTGCGTCGGAACCCTTGACGGTAACCTCCAACTGGCCGTTCTTCTCTTCTACGCTCAGTATGCTCGAAGTAGGATAGTCAGTGTCGAAGGTGTTGACGTAAGTATTAGTCACTATCGGGTCGTTAGCGTCGAAGATGATGGTTGCCTTGTTGCTTACCGAAGATCCGTTGGCGGGATTCGGCTTGTGCTCTATGTTGAAACTGACGAAGCCCTCGCCGTCGCGGTTGTCATTGTTGGGTATGAGGAAACCCAAGTCGGGATCGTAGATCTCGCTGCCGTTCTTCTCTAAAGAGATGAAACTCCAGCGGGCAATGCCCGTCTGTTCGTCAAACTGTCCGCTGACGCGCACCAGGATATCCTGTCCTTTTACATTATATATAATATCGCGCGTGAATTCCTTGGTCTTGCTACCGCCAACGGTATAGGAATTCTCCGCCCAGCCGAAGCCTGAGAAGCCGAAGGTGGAGAGGTCGTACTTCGTGGCGTCGAGCGTGTCGGTCACGAATACCTCGTGGGCAGGAGCTGTAGCCGACGACTTGTTCTCGAAGGTGATGGTGTAGTTCATGTTGTGAATGGGCTGGATGTAGTGGCGCTGGTCGTCAGGTCCCCACGGGCCAATCATCTCGTTGGGGTCGTAGCTACGTACACCGAAAATGTTCTTCTTGTATCGCTGTGCTTCAAGACAGCCGTCCCTGCTAAGTTGAGTGTTGATGAGCGCCCATGCGAAGCCTACGCCAATGGAAGCGAGCTTGATGGGGATGACCACTTCTGGAAATGCTATGGCCAGGACATCGGGAAGACAGGTTATAGCCATGCTGACCCCGTTTTTCCACAAATTGCCAAAGAAGTCGCTCCCATCACGGTTGTAAATGTCTCTGGTAAAGTCTATATAGGTCTTGGCACCACTTGAATAGCAACCCCATTCCGGTACCTGCCCGATGACTGCATCCCACAACGTGTTTTCGCCTAATAGCCTCAGCATGCACTCCCACTGCTCGGAAGTCCAAAGCTCCTTTCTGCGAGCTGCCTCGGAATCAGACGGAATCCATCCCCAGGGCTCTTCTATCTGGTAATAGATGCTTACTTCTTCCTTGAGTGACAGTATTTGTTCATCGCCGGGATAATGGTAACAAATGCGGAATGTTTTCTGCTTGGTGCTGTTGGCGCCAATATACGGTATCAGGAACATATAGCAACGGATGGAGTCACCCGTCTGTTCGTCGTATCCCATCATATAGTCGTTCAGTTTGCCGTAGATTTTCTTTACGACATCGTCATAATAAGGATAATCCACATCGGTCTCGAAATCGAAACTGACGTCTATGTTCCCTCCCTTGTCGGGAATGAACAGGAGGAACGGCACGTTATAGGCGGGTGTGTTGGAGCGGTTGCCATAGTCGATGGTAAGCAGCTGGTACTTGTTCCACAGCATCCTGTCAAATCCGTTGACCTGCATCCATACGTCGGGACCTTCGCTCTTTTCCACAGTAAAGGCCTGATGGAGTGTATCGTTGTCTACAATCACATCATACTGGCCTGTCGGAGCACTACTCAGATCGAACAATGCGGGGGCAAGGTCATCGATTGACGTAATCTTGCTGGCGTCATAGCCGCTCTTTAATCGCCACTTGCCCTCTATCTCTGTAGCCCCTTGCTTTAACAGCACTCGGGGTTGCCTGTTGGAAGTGAGTGTGTAGCCGCCCTGTATGCGCAACTCCACATCGTCGGACTGTCCGGCAGCGTCAGGGAATACCCTGGTCAGTCCGCCAACAACCAGCGTTTGCACAGTCGAGGCATAGGCATTGCAACTGCCCGTTCCCTTGGCCACGAGGGTATAGCTGTAGGTGCCCGGATCACGGCTGAAGTCCTGCTCCACGTGGCGTTTGTCGCTGGTCTTGTAGTCGTTGGTTCTGCCGGGATAGGGCAGTACCCACCAGCAGGCCTCGCCGTCCTGGGTCATATCGTTGACGTAGACCTTCTGCCCCTTTGAGTCCTTCGTCATGGTGAATTGGGGGTGAGGGGCGCGGATGCCGTCATGTTCCACGAGGATGGCATCCATCAGCGGGGCCGGGTCGTTCTTGTACTGGCTCTTGTCCTGCAGCGAGCCGTCGAAGGTGAGCAGCAGGCGGCAGTCCTTGTCGTTGGCATCGGGCATGTTGTAGAGATGCTGTTGTATCTCCTCCTGCGAGAGTGCGCGGCTGTAGATGGCAAAGTTGTCCACCAGTCCCTTCGGGTCATAGTAGGTACCTGCGCGGCCTATGACAATGGGGTTGCTGCCCATCTTGATCTTGCCGCTCTCGGTGGCTGTGCCCAAAAGCAGGCCGTCGGCATAGAGGCGTATGTTGTCCTTCTCTACCCTTGAGTCGTAGGTCAGGGCCACGTGGTGCCACTTGCCCCATTCCTTGACTTGGTAGCGCCAGCGGTCCCAGATGCTCTTGCCCACGGCATCCACGGAGCGGTCTGTACCCAGGTATGCCCAGAAGGTGAACCAGTCGTTGGCATCGCTGCTTACCTCGATGCCCCAGCCACCATGATAGGTACTGCCTTTGTGGTCGGCAGCATCGTTTGTCAGGCTGGCAATCTGGAACCGGGTGTCCTGATCCACCCTTACCCAGCACTCCACGGTAGTAGCCTCGGCGGTGGCCATGAGGCTTGGGGTCATGGGGATAGTGACATTGGTCAGCGGCCGGTCCACGGCGTTCGCTATTTCCGAAATGTCGAGTGCCATGTTCTTGCTGCCCGTAGCGGGTGCGGGGTCGTTGCGACGGTAGACGATGTTCCAGAAATAGTCTTTGTTGGACGGGTAGGGTCCTGTGTAGTTCATCACCCAATGTTCGGTACCCTTGCTGTCGAGCAGCACGGTGAGGGAATGGTTGTTGCTCCTGCCACCATACCACGACTCCGTGCCAATGCTGAAGTTTCGGTGGACGGTGCGGAAGCCATCCTTCGACTCTACCAACAGCCCGCGAACACCGGTCATGTAGACATGCTGACCAGAAGTGTCGTCGGGGGCAAGGTAGAGGTCGTAGAAGTTTCCATAGCCGTTGGAATTGCCCTCCCAGAAACAGCGTGTCTGAACGTCCCAGGTCTTTCCGCCGTCGTGCGAGTAGGTCATCAGAGGGCCGTTGACGGCCTGCAACACATAGATATGGTCGCCCTTGGCAGCAATAGCACAGTCGGAACCGTTAGAGCGGGGCAGATAGATGGCCTCCGACCATGTCTTACCGCCGTCGGTAGAGCGACGGAAGATGGTGTGGTTGCGGTCGTTGGTGGGACGCTTCCCCTCTACCTCCTTGGCACAGCCACGGAATACGACGTTGATGGCGTCGCCCTCGAGGGTCATTTGTGGATGATAGTTGTAGGCATCCCCGTTGTGACCCTTCATAAATTCCAGGCTGCCCCACGAACGGTCAGTCCAGTCCCGTTCTTTGTCAACGACGATGGGCGCAACGTTCTGCGTGGAAACCGTCTGGCCGCCATCGGCCGAGGTAGATACATAGACGTTGCCCCTCAACATGCCATTGTTCCAATCGTCAACTTCTCCTAATACCGCCCAGCGTCTGCCCGACACCTGCACATCGCCTAGCTCCTGGCTGAGGTCTATCTCCTTGTCCGAGAATGTCTTTCCACCGTCGAACGAGGTGAGGACGCGGGTGTGGTAGGGAGTGCCGGCATATTTGCCCTGCTGGAAGGCAACAACCACTGTCTGGCCGTCGCTTACCACATGGGGCCGGCCAAAGTGGTAGTTCTCGCCGCCTTTGGCCAACTGGCGGGTCTCAAAGGTCTTTCCGCCGTCGGCAGAATAGGTATAGAGAAGCTCGCTGTATTTGTTGTCATCCGATTCTTGGATGGTCACAACCTGCACGTTCTGCCCTTCCACGTTAAACCACTTGGCGTTAGTACCGAAGCTGCCGCCCACATAGTTGACGTCAACCATTCTCAGGTTCTTGGAGGCGACGATGACACGTGCATCCTCCCACGTCTTGCCGGCGTCGGCACTCCGGCGGTAGTAAACGCAGTATTCGCCCCGTGCATTGGGCTTCCAGTCAGTCCAAAACACATGAATGGTCTCGCCTGATACGGCTGCCTGCATGGGTAGCTGATTGCTATCGTAATAAGTGAGGTCGTTCACACTGGCCGACAAGTTGACCCATCCGCCCCAGTTTGCGGGCAGATAACTTGTCATATCATCGGCCGACCAGGCCGTCCCAAATGGCATCAGCAATAGTGCCATGTAAAGTAATAATCGTTTCGTCATCATCAATTTCACGATTTAGTTAGGTTGGTAATATGTCGCAAAGATACTAAAAATATTTGATTAAACAATGGTTTGCAGAGAAAAAACGTATTTTTCTTTCAATTTGTTTGGCTGTTTCGCAAAAATATTATAACTTTGCAGCCGAAGAAACCAAAAACGTAACAAATGATAATGAACGAAGCAGCATATTGGTGGCGCCGCTCAGGACGGAAATAGTCGTGAGTCACCAGAGCTGTGGATTGTAACATAAAACACAAGAGAGGCCTGCTGTTCTTACGACAGGCCTCTCTTCTTTTAGGTAAATACAATAGAATAAATAATTAACTAAACACCAACAATTATGAAACAGAAGAAATTCATCCTTCAAGAGAGTGAGATTCCCACACAGTGGTACAACATCCAGGCCGACATGCCCAACAAGCCCATGCCGCCCATCCATCCGGCAACCAAGCAGCCGCTTGGTGTTGACGACCTGGCACACATCTTCCCCCGCGAGTGCTGTGTGCAGGAGCTTGACACGGAGCACCGTTGGATAGATATTCCCGAGGACGTGCTTGAGAAATACAGGTACTATCGCAGTACTCCGTTAGTGCGTGCCTACGCACTCGAAGAGGCACTGGGAACGCCCGCACATATTTATTTCAAGAACGAGAGCACAAACCCCTTAGGTTCGCACAAGATCAACTCTGCCCTGCCTCAGTGCTACTACGCCAAGCAGGAGGGTACGACCAACGTTACCACCGAGACGGGTGCCGGACAATGGGGTGCAGCCCTGAGCTATGCTGCCAAGATTTACGGACTGGACTGTGCCGTTTATCAGGTGAAGATCACCATGCAGCAGAAACCCTACCGCTCCAGCATCATGCGCACCTTCGGTGCCGTGGTCGAGGGCTCTCCCTCCATGTCAACTCGCGCAGGTAAGGACATTCTGACCAAGGATCCTACCCACAGCGGCTCGCTCGGCACCGCCATCTCCGAAGCTGTTGAGCTGGCCACTACAACGCCCAACTGTAAGTACACCCTCGGCTCCGTGCTGAATCACGTGGGTTTGCACCAGACCATCATTGGTCTTGAGGCAGAGAAGCAGATGGAGATGGCAGGTGAATATCCCGACATGGTGATTGCCTGTTTCGGCGGTGGCTCCAACTTTGGCGGTATCGCCTTCCCCTTCATGCGCCACAAGCTGAGCGGCGAGCGCAACACCGTGTTCATCGCTGCCGAGCCCGACAGCTGCCCGAAGCTGACGCGCGGACAGTTCCGCTACGACTTCGGCGACGAGGCAGGTTACACGCCGCTGTTGCCGATGTACACCCTCGGCCATAACTTCAAACCGTCGAATATCCACGCCGGCGGTCTGCGTTATCATGGTGCCGGCATGATTATCTCGCAGCTTATCAAGGACGGTTATATGTATGGTGTCGATATTCCTCAGCTGGAAACCTTCGAGGCCGGTATGCTCTTCGCACGCACAGAGGGCATCATCCCTGCTCCTGAGAGCTGCCACGCCATCGCTGCAACCATTCGTGAGGCCAATAAATGCAAAGAGAGCGGCGAGAAGAAGGTTATCCTGTTCAACCTCTCCGGACACGGACTCATCGATATGCCTTCCTATGAGTCATTCATCAAGGGCGATTTGCAGAACTATACTGTCACCGACGAGATGATTGCTGAGAACCTCGCCGAACTTGACAAGTAAAGGTGAAAAGTGAAAAATGAAGAGTGAAGAGATTCCAGCCATCGCGGGAATCTCTTCACTCTTCATTTTTCACTTTCCCTTTCAATTCCTAAACACCAGGCCGTCGCCAAACTCATCAACAATGATGGGCTTTTCGTGCGACACCTCTCCGGCGAGGAGCTTCTTCGACAGGTCGTTGAGCACTAACTGCTGGATGGCACGCTTCACGGGACGGGCACCGAACTCCGGCTCGTAACCCTCCTGCGCCAGGTAGCTGATGGCCTGCGGCGTCACTTCGAGCTGGAAGCCTTGCGGCGCCAGCATCTCCTGCACCTTCTTCATCTGCAGGCGCACCACGTCGGCTATCTGCTCGCGTGTGAGCTGCTGGAAGGTGATGATCTCGTCGATACGGTTCAGGAACTCCGGGCGCATGGTCATCCTCAGCTGTTCGCGCGTGGCGTTTGACGTCATGATGATGATGGTGTTCTTGAAGTTCGCCGTGCGGCCCTTGTTATCCGTCAGCCGTCCGTCGTCCAGCACCTGCAACAGGATGTTGAATACGTCGGGGTGAGCCTTCTCTATCTCGTCGAAGAGCACCACGCTGTAGGGCTTGCGCCTGACGGCCTCCGTCAGCTGTCCGCCCTCGTCGTAGCCGACGTAGCCCGGAGGGGCGCCGATGAGGCGGCTGACGGTGTGCTTCTCCTGATACTCCGACATATCGATACGCGTCATCATCGTCTCGTCGTTGAACAGGTACTCGGCCAGCGCCTTGGCCAGCTCCGTCTTACCTACGCCCGTGGTGCCGAGGAAGATGAACGAGGCGATGGGCCGCTTGGGGTCCTGCAGACCGGCGCGGCTGCGGCGCACGGCGTCGCTGACGGCGGTGATGGCCTCGTCCTGCCCAATGACGCGACGGTGCAGCTCCTCCTCCAAGTGGAGCAGTTTTTCGCGTTCGCTCTGCATCATCTTCGTCACGGGGATGCCCGTCCAACGGCTCACCACCTCGGCAATGTCGTCGGCGGTAACCTCCTCGCGGACGAGGCGGGCTCCGGTGGGTAAACCATCGGACACGGACAGGTTGTCTAACTGCTGCTGTACGGAGATGATGTCGTCCTCCAGCGCCTTCAGCTTCGAGTAGCGTATCTCGGCCACCCGTCCGTAGTCGCCCTCGCGCTCTGCACGCTCTGCCTCTATGCGCAGGTTCTCCATCTCCTGCTTGTCCTGC
>ONKY01000134.1 GCA_900318585.1 uncultured Prevotellaceae bacterium | reverse complement strand
CTCCGGGTCGCGTGTACCTAATATAATATCCTTCCACTGGTTCATGCCGGCGTTGGTGAACATGAGTGTGGGGTCGTCCTTGATGACCATCGGTGCTGAGGGCACGATGGCGTGCTGCTTCGACTCGAAGAACTGCTTGAACGAGTCGCGGATCTCTTTTGCTGTCATCATTGTTTATTACGATTTGAAAATTTGGGTGCAAAGGTACGAAAAAAAGTGAAAAGTGAAGAGTGAAAAGTGAATAATTTGCTACCGCCGACAAAAATAATGAAATATGAATTATGAATTATGAATTAAAATGCGTACCTTTGCACCCAAAAGCAAAATTAAAGACCGATATGAACATTTTACTCTTAGGCAGCGGTGGACGTGAGCACGCGCTTGCATGGAAGATTGCTCAGAGCAGCAAGTGTGAGAAACTCTTTATTGCCCCCGGCAACGCCGGCACTTTGGCGTGTGGCGAAAACGTTGCTATGAAGGCCGACGACTTCGAGGCCATCAAGCAGTTCTGCGTAGAGAAGCAGATAGGAATGGTCGTGGTAGGGCCGGAGGACCCTCTGGTGAAGGGTATCTACGATGACCTGCGCCAAGACCATCGCACCAGCGCCATTCCCGTCATTGGCCCGTCAAAAGCAGGTGCCGTGCTTGAGGGTTCCAAGGATTTTGCCAAGGGATTCATGCAGCGCCATCACATTCCCACCGCCCGCTATGAGACGTTCGACGGGGAACATCTTCAAGACGGTCTGGCGTTTTTAGAGACTTTGGATGCTCCCTACGTCCTGAAGGCAGACGGTCTCTGCGCCGGCAAGGGCGTGCTGATCCTACCCACACTGGCCGAGGCCAAGAAGGAACTGAAGAACATGCTGAGTGGTATGTTCGGCAATGCCAGTAGCCGTGTGGTCATTGAGGAGTTCCTTAGCGGCATTGAGTGCTCTGTATTTGTGCTGACCGACGGCGACCATTACAAGATCCTGCCCGAGGCCAAGGACTACAAGCGTATCGGGGAGCGCGACACGGGTCTGAACACCGGCGGTATGGGAAGTGTGTCGCCCGTGCCCTTTGCCACAAAGGAGTGGATGCAGAAGGTGGAGAACCGTATCATCCGCCCCACCGTTGACGGTCTGAAGGAAGAAGGAATTGACTACAAGGGATTCATCTTCTTCGGACTTATCAATGTCAAGAGCGAGCCGATGGTCATCGAATACAACTGTCGCATGGGTGACCCGGAGACAGAAACCGTAATGCTGCGCCTGAAGAGCGACCTCGTTGACCTGTTCGAGGGTGTGGCAGCTGGCGACCTTGATCAGCGCTCCATCGAGTTCGACGAGCGTGCTGCCGTCTGCGTCATGCTTGTCAGCGGCGGCTACCCGCAGGCCTACAAGAAGGGCTATGAAATCAGCTTCCCCACAGCTTCCTCCCATTATAATGACGAGACCATCATCTTCCATGCCGGCACGGCTATGCAAGAGGGTAAGGTGGTGACAGCCGGAGGCCGTGTCCTTGCCATCTCCTCATATGGCAAGGACAAGTCCATCGCCCTTGCCCGAAGCTTTACCGAGGCACAGAAGATTCAGTTCACTGACAAATACTTCCGCCGCGACATCGGAGCGGACCTTTGACAATGCGCAACGCATAATGCACAATGGTCAATGCACATTGGTCAATGGTCAATGATTAACGTTCAATGGTAAAACGGATACAGGGCAGGGTGGCTGAGAGCCGCAGGCTGTTGCCTTTCATGGCAGTCTACGGCATTATGGTGTGGTTAGTCAATGGTCTCATCTCACCTTTCTACCCCTTAGCCAGCAAGGGTCTGACGGGCGGAGCATGGGTACAGTTGGGCTGCTTGGGAGTATCAACGGCACTGATGGTCATCCTGAACAACAGCAATGCCCTCATCCGCATCTACAGCCGCATGGTGTCGGCCTCGTTCATCGCCCTCTGCTGCCTGACCTGTTTCCAGTTCAATAGTGTCAGCGGCAGCATAGTAGGTCTCTGTATCATCGCCTCCTACCTCTGCGCCTTTCGCAGCTATCAGGACAAGACGGCGACCGGCTGGATTTTCTATGCTTTCCTCTGCCTCGGCATGGCCAGTCTGCTCTTTCCCCAGTTGTTCTTCTTCATTCCCGTATTCTGGATGTTCATGATGTTCCAGCTCTTCTCCTTCAGCTTGCGCACGTTCATGGCCTCCATCATCGGTCTGCTGACGCCCTACTGGTTTCTGATGGCCTACTTCCTCTGGCAAGGCGACTTCAACTGGATCACCACCCATTTCCAGAGCCTTGCCGACCTACCCTTCCCCTACGACTACCATCAGCTGACCGTCGGTCAGATACTATCCTACGCATGGATAGTCATCCTGTTCGTGACAGGCACCATCCACTTCCTGCACCGCTACCTGGCAGACAAAATCAAAGTACGCCAGTTCTACGGATGCTTCATTTGGATGTCCATCCTCTGCATCGTAGCCATCGCCCTGCAGCCGCAGCACTACGACTGCCTCATGCGCCTGCTCATCATCAATGTGGTGCCGCTCATCGGCCACTTCCTGGCCCTCACCCGCACCCGCATCACCAACATTGCCTTCATAGTCATCAGCGTGGTGACGTTGCTGCTGACCGTGTTCAACCTATGGATGCCATCATTGACTTTCTGACCGGCTATGGCTACACAGGCATGTTGCTGGCAGCCTTCCTCGCTGGTAGCTTCTTCCCCTTCTCGTCAGAGGCCGTCATGCTGGGGCTCATGGCCACAGGCCTTGACCCCATCCGTCTGGCCATCTACGGCACCATCGGCAATGTGCTCGGCTCCGTCGTGAACTACTGCGTCGGGCGGCTGGGCAAGACGGAGTGGTTTGAGCGTTACCTGCACGTGAAGCCCCGTGACCTGGAGCGCGCCGAGCGTTTCATGCACGGACGGGGAGCCTGGATGGGATTCTTTGCCTTCGTGCCCCTCTTAGGCAGCGCCATCACCATCCTCCTCGGCCTCATGCGGGCAAACGTCGTCATTACGTTCATTGCCATCACGCTTGGCAAAATCTTCCGTTATGCCATTTTAATCTACGGTGCCGGATTCTTCTTTTAAAAACCAAACCATTATGAAGAGAATCTTATCGCTAACCACGCTATCGCTCGTTGCCGGCATGATGCTGGCCACCACGGCCATTGCCCAAGTGTCGGCATCCGACGGCGGCAAAGCCGTACCAGTCTTGGAACAGCTGAAGGCCGACCCCCGGAAGGCCTATGGCAACGATTATCCCTATCAGCCTGCCACGGCAAGTCTAACGAAAGCCCCTAAGGGCTACAAACCGTTCTACATCAGCCACTATGCCCGACACGGCTCCCGTTACTATTGGAACAGCCTGCTCTACAAAGAGCTTGACTCGCTACTCTCCTTTGCTGGCGAGAGACACCTGCTTACGCCTGCCGGTGAGCAGTTCCGCCAGAAGTTCGCGGCAGCTAAGCAAGAGCTGGAAACCGGCGTCAGCGAACTGACTGAACTGGGTTGGCAGCAGCACCAAGGCATAGCGCGCAGGATGTACGAAAACTTCCCCGAAGTGTTTAAGAAAGGAGGCGATGTGCTGGCCATCTCTTCGCTGACAGGGCGCTGCGTCATCAGCATGTCGGCCTTCTGCCAGGAACTGGTGCAGTGCAACCCGAAGATAGAAATCAGGGAACAATCGTCACGCTTTACCCTCGATGGTGTAGTGCCCACCGACGGCCAGAACCCCGTAAAGCACAACTATCCGCGGAACCTCAAACCGCGCTACGAGAAAAACCGCAACCAGTTCACGGGTGTCAGCGTGCTACACGACAGCATTCTCAAGCGCATGTTCACCAGCACTGACGGACTGCCCGGCCGTCTGCACCACATCACGAGCAACCTCATCAACCTCTACACCTCGCTACCAAGCATCGGCCACGAGGGGATGATGGGGAACATCATCACCGACGAGGAGCTGGCTACCGAGTGGGAGGGTGGCAACCTGGGCTCCTACTCATGGGTGTTCGGACCACAGTACCAGATGATACCCATCCTTCAGGACATCCTAAGGAAAGCCTCCGCCGTCATCGACGGCAGCAGCCGCCGCATAGCCGACCTGCGCTTTGGCCACGACACCTGCATCGGACCGCTCACCGTGCTCATGGGCATCAACGGCGCCGACCTTGACCCCGAGGATCCCTACGAGGTGAAGGACTGCTACCAGAACTGGGAGACGTGCAAGGCCAGCAACATCCAGATAGTGTTCTACCGTAGCCGGCAGGCGGGCGCCGACATATTGGTAAAGTGCCTGCTAAACGGTCAGGAGGCCACCCTGCCCGTACCCACGGACTGCTACCCCTATTACCGGTGGAGCGACTTTCTGAAGTTCTACACGGAGCGGTGTGAGAAGTAATGTAAAAAGAGAGCAAGAGTTCTTGCCGCATTTTACTGGAGTTTTGTCTGCATGACTTCCTCGGGTTCTATGGCGACTTTTGTCTCGTCAATCATCGTGGAGTCGAGCTGAAAGACGTCGGAAAAGAACTGGTAGACAGCCTGCCGCTTGTTGGGGCCGAAGTCGTGACGCTCTGCAGGCAGGTGGATATTACGTACCTGAGACTTGGCGTCGTAGAAGCCGAAGATGCGCTCTATGAAGGGGAATTCCAGACGAGGGTTGGTGGATGTCCAGTCGCCGCCATCGCTGACAAGTAGGAGCGGACGCGGAGCGATAATGGCTGCCAGTTCGGCCTCGCAGGTGCCGCCGCCCGCCAGTTGTACGGGCATACCGCTCTCGCAAGGGCATCCGCCGTCAAAGTGAGAGGCCACATGAACCACCGGGGCAGAGGCGGTGATGCGGTCGTCAAGCAGGGCCAGAAGCACGGTATGGGTGCCACCGCCGCTGCCGCCGTTGGCAGCCACGCGGGTGGGGTCGATGTCCTTACGATTCTTCAGCATATAGTCGAGCAGCTTCAGGCCGCAGGCGGCCTGGAAAATGTGGGCACGGGCGGTGTGATGATCGCCAACTTCGGCGGCCGACTGGCCGTAGCCATAGAGGTCGAAGTCTACGCAGATGGCTCCCATGCGGGCCAGCGTGGCCAAGCGCTGCTGCTCGTCGTCACGATAGCGTGAGGGCCAGTGGCCGTCGGGGCAGACGATGAGAGGGAAGCCCTTGCGGAAATGCTGGTTCTTTCGGAATTTACGGCTATCGGGCGAGTAGATGGTGCCGAAGACATGCTGACCTGGCGTCAGTTCGAGGCAGATGTTCTGCGTGGTGTAGCCGTCGTGGCGGCGCACCTTGGAGAGGATGGGCTTGGGGTCTTTCACACAGGAATCGAGGAACTGGTCTATCTGCAATCGCTCGCGCACCTCTTTCTTTAGAATGGCGCGGCGGGCCTCCCACTCTTGGGCGTTACTGTACTTCTGGGAGAGCCAGTCGAGCATCTGGCGCCCCTCGTCGTCGTGACGGCGCGGGTATTCGTAGAGCTTGATTTTGTAGAGGTTTCCGCTCTGCTTCCACCAGTTCCAGTCGAAGAACTTGCAGATGTTGTCGAGCGTCTGTTCCAAGGAGTAGGGACGGACGCGGAAGTCGGCATAGGGCAAGGTGACGCCTGCAGTATCAACATTGGCATCGAACTTGAACTTCACGTTAAACCGTGCGGCCACATCGTTCATCACGTCACTGACGGGGCGGCGGTACTGCGTCTCATAACGGGAAGCGGCAGGCGCTGCGGTAAATGAAAGATGTAAGATGAAAAATGATAGGAGTATCCGGGAGTGTTTCATTTCCTTATTGCTTTAAAAAGGTGAGTAATCCAATGTCTTTGCGACGGGCCACGACCTGCCCGTCCACCATCAGCGTGAGGCCCGCCCCTTGGTGGTACCGCTGGCCGTCACGATCCCAGAGGATGGTAAGCAGATGGCCGCGATAGCTCACACCGTCAAGGCAGAACCAGTTCCACTGGTCCTGCGGCACGAGGGGGCTGACAACGATGCTGCCGTCCTCCTGCGGGCGGAGGCCGCAGAGACCGGTGATGACGAGGTCACAGAAGGTGGAGTGATTATAGTAGCGCGAGCGCTCACGGTCACCCATGAGCCAGGCTCCCGTCGTCTCGTCCAAGTATTCACCGATATAGGGCCGTCCGCGGTGGTGCTGCGATTCCACGTAGAGGCGCATCTGATGGAAGAAAAGGGAAGTCCCCCCTACGGTCCCCGAGAGGGCTTCCCTATTTGCAAGGGCCGTCAGTGTCTGCGAGGTGGCGAAGGGCCAGATGGCGCCATCCCACTCGCACTTACCCACGCCGTGGGAGCGGAACTGCGGATGGCGGCGCTCGGCGGTGGTCAGCCCATAGGGGGCGGAGAAGCCCTGCTCGTCAGCCAGCTGCTGCCATGCAACATCATACTTGGAGCCTGGTGTCGGCAAGTTGAAGTACCAGGGAATGTAGCCGATGGCTTCACGTACCTGTGCCAGTGTGTCGCCGCGCAGGGTCTCAAAGAACTGATGGTCCTCGTTCCACAGCTTGTTCAGGATGAGCGAGCGCAGGGTATCGGCCTTCTGCTCGTAGAGCGCGGCCTTGTCCGTTTCGCCCGCCATGCGGCAAATCGCCGCCAGCGACTGGGCGTTGCCAAACATATAGCTGTTGATGGTGGGGCGGGCGTACTGTTTCTTGCGTCCACCGCTAATACTCTCCTCCATGCCGTCCTGCACGTCGCCCTGCCAGTAGAGACCTGACGGCAGGCGGTTGGTACGTTCCCAGCGGGCGTACTCCTCTTCGAGGCGGGGCTTCAGGCCGAAGATGAAAGCGGTGTCGCCTTGCACCTTGAAAAGCTCTTGTACGGCGTAAGGGTTCCAGCTGGAAAAGCGGTTCATGCGCTCCATAGCCTGCCCATCGTTGCCGTAGTACCAGGTACGGAGAATCTGGTGCAGGTAGGTGGTGTCACGCAGCCAGCGGCTCTCCATCACGTGGTGGCCGATAGCACAGGCAATGAGGTTGTACTTGTCGGCGTAGGAGCGCGGCACGAGGAACTCCGTCATGCCGTAGCCTACGGGTGTGCGCTTGATGTGCTTACGGAGCGTCCACCAGCGGTAGTAGTACATTTCGCGCATGTCATTGTCGGGGCAGTCGAAGAGAGGAATGTTCTGCCGCATCCACTCCGAGGACTGGGCGTTGGGGATGGTGGTCACTATGTTTTCGTCCTCCATCGTGTTGAAGCGCTCGGCGTAGTTGGCGAAGTCGTCGTAGCGGAGGACGGCAGTTGCGGAGGCATCAAGGGGACGAGAGGTGATATTAGCCAGGGAGAACCTGGCCACACGAACGGAGGCGTCAGCCAGGGGCTGGTCGAAGTCCTGGTCGGCAGGAGTGTTGATATCGGGCTGGCTAAAGAGCGGGCCGGTGCGGAAGACAATGCGGCTGATGCTCTCCACGGGCGTGTCAAACTGGCGGGTGCATTTGCCGGAGGTGCTAGAGTTTCCGGATTGTCCGGAATTTGCGGCAGAAATACTGTAAACCGCCCGATGAAGGTCGCAACTGAGCATCGCCTTCACATGGTAGGTGATGCCCGGCTCGTACTTTTTCAACAGCGTGCCGTAGCGGGCACCGCCCTTTACGCGGACAGCCCCCGTGCTGTCAGCCACGATGCGTGAGCAGACGTTGCCGCTATCGTCTACAAACTCAATGTCCAGCTCTCCGTGGCTATTTTGGTCGAGACACAGGTCGAACGTCACCTCCAACTCCTTCGTATTGGGGATGATGCGCTCCGCCTTGGCATAGTCGTAGGGGTCGCTGTCGCTGAGGGTCAACGCGCCATCCTCCACGGTGACAGGACAAAGGCGGGGAACGTAAAGGTTCCAATCGGTCAGGTCAGCCAGCATCGCTTCCTTAGCGATGGGCTTGGCATGGGCGGTGGCGTTCAGACGGACGGGCACGGGGATGCGGCTCACCCATATATCTTCCTTGTTATTAGAATAGGTAACCCAGAGGTCGGTAGGAACCCCGGGGTTTGAAAGGGGGGCTTCTATGCCTCGCACATACTGCGGGCCGTAGCTCTTGTACTGTCCACCGTGACGCAGGGGTGTCACCTCGCCGTTGACAAGGGAGAGCGTGGTGTACTCCAGTCCGCCCTGCGAGAGGCTGATGGCTAACGGCCAGCGGTATTCCGCGGGGTTGTAGACCGTGGCGTAGGTGCCGTCGCTGAGGCGCTGACCCCAGATTTTCGCGTTGCTGTTGACGAAGCCAGGTGCACGGTCGCAGCCTAACTTCCCATCCACGTTGACCAGCCGCCACGTGTTGCCGCCGTCGGCAGAGAGGCTGGTGACGGCGTGTTTCCACAGTGCCACCTTGCGACCGTCGGGCAGCGTGTAGCCACAGAAGGCCTTATAGGGCTTATCCAAGGGGAGTAACTTGTCACCCCGGTCGGCCTCCTCCACCCATTGCATCCGTTGCATGGGGTCGGCCAGCATGGCATCTACGGCACGGACGAAGTTCTTGTCCTTGCTGCTCTTGTAATACGGGTAAAGAGTGTTACGCGGAGAGAAGCCGTGATTATAGTAGATGAAGTAGATGGGGCCGAGCGTACCGTCCTTCTTCACCTCGCGAACCACACGCCCGATGCCGTTGCCGTCGTTGGGGTCATCCTTGATGGTCAGGCAGATGCCGTAGTTGCCGGTGGCGAGGAGGCGACTGTTCTGTTTATCGCTTTGATAAAGCGACTTACCGGACGGCTGCCACACATACCAGCCCACACGCTGGTGCATCACCGCCTTCAGGTTATGAGCGGCGGGAAAGCCTGTACCTTCCTTCGTCCAGCCCTCGGGAACGGGGTACTCCGGGAACAGCTCCACAGGCTCTGTCCACGTGTAACCGTCGACCGAGGTCTGCATCATCGTCTTGCCCGGTGCCTCATGCTCGTGGCGGGGGTCGGTCAGGTAGTGCATATACAGCTTGCCGTTCCAGCTGCAGAGCATCGGCTGGTGATTATACGTCCACGGCCTCTCCCCGCGCATGGTCTGTATGGAGTGTACGCCCACCACGGGCTTCAGTCCTCCGTCGTGACGCTCAGGGCGGGCAATGGTCTTTCCGCTGTAATGCACAACGTCGCGATTGTACTTGACCAGCCCCTCTACCAACTGCTCGTCGGCCATGAACACCGTACCGTGCTTATGGCCTACGGGAAAGCAGACCGTGCCCGTTTGGTCCTCAAAAACCTTGAAGTCCTTCGTGCGGTGGGCACCGTAGATTTTGTGACGGTAGGAGTCATAGTAGATGTAATACCAGTCGCCCACCTTAGCCGTGGTTGGTCCTTCGGTGAACGATTCCGTGAAAGGCTCCGACGCGGCGCTCCAAGGACCGTAGGGCGACGCGGCAAACGCCACCTTGATGTTACGCATGGGGCGGGAGTTGTCCTTCACCACCATCACATAGTCGTTCTTCCCGCGCTTCACCAGCGTAGCGTCAATGGCAGAGAAGCCCGGGTCGTAGAACAGCTTAGCCGCAGAGAACCGCAGGAAATCCTTCGTGGTCATGTAGTACAGACGGTGGTTATTCTTATGGTCTTCCTGGTAGTCGGGAAATTTACCCGGCACACACGATGCCCAGACGATGAGGAACTGCCGCCGCACGTCGTCGTAGAACAGCTCCGGCGCCCAGGTGTTCACCGTCGTGGTGTCCATTCCCGTAGGAATGAAGCGCTGGGGCGTCCAGTGGATGAGGTCACGGGACGACGAGTAGCCAAAGCCACGGTCGCCACGCCACGACGAAGTCCACACTAAGTGAAACGTGCCGTCAGGCCCCTTGACCACCGAGGGGTCACGCATCACCTGCTGCGTTCCCACCTCCGGGCGCAGGAACACGCCCTGTATGGAATCCCACTTGATGCCGTCGTTGCTATAGATGAACCGCAAGCCTTCCGTAGCTGGCTCGTGGAAAGAAGTAGACACAAATATATCCCTTGCCCCGAGCGCCACAAAGCAAACGGCGAACAGGACCGTCAACAGATTCCTTTTATTCATAGAATAAAAAAATAGCATTTATTCTAATGACGCGCCGCCTTTGCTTTTGTAATCTAACGAAAAAAAGAAGTTAAAGAAGTTAAAGGAGGAGAGAAGTTAAAGAAGTTGTTGTATATTTGTGCGCTGAAATGCTACGTATACTTGACATCATAGAGGACACGATGGTTGACGGCCCCGGCTTCCGTACATCCATCTATTGCGCCGGCTGCTGCCATGCCTGCCCCGGCTGCCACAACCCGCAGTCGTGGGACTTCAAAGGCGGACGGGAGATGGCGATAGAGGAAATCATACGTATCATTGAAGCCGACCCCTACGCCAACGTCACCTTTTCCGGCGGCGACCCCATGTACCAGGCAGCAGGTTTCGCAGAGCTGGCCCGAGAGATACACCGCCGGACGCAGAAGGACATCTGGTGCTACACGGGCTTCCGCTTCGAGCAACTCATCCATCCCGACCAGCGGGAGCTCTTGGAACAGATTGACGTGCTGGTCGACGGTCCTTTTGTCCAGTCATTGCGTGACGAGAGTCTGCTGTTTCGCGGCTCCTCCAACCAGCGTATCATAGACATCCCCTCCACCCTTTATGAAGGGAAAGTCATCCTGTGGAAAGACCATTCCCGTGAAGGGCTGCAGGACGGTTTTCCGCTTTCCCGCTGAGCTACCGGTGCAGGCGTCCTACTTGTTGACTTTCCACTCTAACACACCACCCGACTGCCCTTGACGCAGCTGGGCCACAATCTTCAGGGCCTTGGTCTTGACGGAACGGAAGCTGACGCTGTTGTAGCAGTCCTTGTGTACGGTATAGGGCTCGTGGTCTTCCACCTCACACCACTGTCCATCCTCCGTCTCGTAATAGAGTACCCACGACTGGGGCACTCGGAAGTCACCGTCGTAGTGGTCGAAGTCAAGCCAGTAGACCTGCACGTTACTGATGTACTGCGGTTCCTGCCAGCGATAGCTAATGGCCTCCTGCGTGCCGCGCTTCAGCCACCAGTAATGGTAGGGTTTCGAGGTATCGCTTGACCGCTTTGGCTCCCACTGGTCGTTAGTGCCGCCGGCCCAGGAGTCGGTGGGTGCTGTCTCAGGGGCATCGTTCTGGATGGGGCCGCGATTGGCAAAGGTCTGTGCCTGACTGGCCAGCGTGGCGGGAGGAACAGGACGGGTAGCCACGGGTGTCGAAGCTATCCATACCTCCATCTGCTGTGGGCCGCGGTTGTTCCATACGGCATAGGGAATTGCCTTCATGTCCACGTCAGCCACGTTGCCGTCGTAACGCACCATCTTGGCCTTTGCTTCGATGACTGCGATGCCGCCCAGCAGCTCCGGCTGGTAGTTCACCTTGTACTCATGATGACTGTCGGTCGGCAGAAACATATCGAAGACACTCTTGCAGGACTGGTCGCCCGCCTCGATGCAGTAGACGATGGGGCCGCGCTCCAGAACCATCTTGCCCCGCAGGTCCTCGGCGTTGTCGTTGGCCACGATACGGCGCACTTCCATGGGAAAGTCAATAGTGATGACATCGCCTTTCTTCCAATTGTTGTTTAAGGTAAGGTAAGTATTGAAGCAGTCCATCTTTACGGCCTTTCCATTGATTTCCACGTTAGTGGATTGATATGGGAGGTTGTATGGGAAGGATTCGCTCCAATAGGTGTAGAGGTCGTTTTGTACGGGTTTGTCACTCAGCCAACTTGGCATTCTCAGCTTGATGGCAAACTTTCCGCCACCCTTCACCACCTTGATCTGGACCTTTCCGTCCCAAGGGTACTGCGTTGTCTGCTCCAGTTCTACGTTGCCAATTTTTGCTGTGCCTTGAGCATAAAGGTTCACGTAGATGTCCTTCCCCTTAGTGGCATACATGTAGCCGGGTACTGAGGCAATGAAGCGGGTGACGTTGCCAGGACAGCAGGCGCAACCGAACCACCGCTGGCGCTCGTGCTCGCCACCACTCTCCAAAGGGTTGTCATAGAAGAAACGGTCGCCGGAGAGCGAGACGCCGCTTAATACATTATTATATAACGCGCGCTCCACCACGTCCATATACTTCGACTCGCCCGTAGCGAGGAACATCCGGTAGTTCCAGTAAACATTGGCAATGGCGGCACAGGTTTCACAGTAGGCAGTGTGCGAGTTCAGCTCGTAGTTGGGACCGAAGCCCTCTCCCTGCGCTCGGCTGCCGATACCACCAGTGATAAAGAGCTTTTTCGACGACATATTATTCCAGATGCGCTGCAAGGCCTGTTGGTAGGTCTTGTCACCCGTCAGTGCTGCCACGTCGGCCACGCCGCTGTAGAGGTAGCCGGCGCGCACGGCGTGACCCACAATCTCATCCTGCTGCAGGATGGGCTTATGATCCTGAGAGTACATGCTGGGCGCATGGCCGTCGGTACAACGGCCTGTCTCTTCCACGAAATACTTCGCCCCCTCCAAGTAACGTTTGTTGCCCGTCACCTTATAGAGCTTGCATAGTGCCATCTCGATGATGGGGTGACCGCCCGGGCGGTGTATCTGCCCCTCGTTGGGGCCGAACGTCTGACAGACGAGGTCGGCGTTCTTGATTGCAACGTTCAGAAACGTTCGCTTGCCCGTAGCGCGGTAATGGGCCACGGCGCTCTCGATGAGATGGCCGGAGTTATACAGCTCATGGGAATTGATCTTCTCCCATTTGTGCGTGCCCCACCAGCCGGAGAGCCGTGTACACTTATTTGTGACGCAGGTGGTAAGATAGCCGTCGGGCTCCTGAGCCAGGGCAATGAGGTTGATGACGGAGTCGAGGTAGTGGTCCAGCTTCGCGTCGTACTTCACAGCCAACGCATAGCTGGCCCCTTCGATGACCTTGTAGGGATCGGTGTCGTCGAAGGAGAAATCGCCCTGATGCTCCTTCACCGTGGTCTCCATACGGCCTAAGTTAGCGGCGGCGAGGGCAAAGTTGTCAAAGCGTCCACTCTTCTCACATTCGCGGAAAGCCGAGGGAATGCTGACGGTACGGTTCACCTCAATGCGGGGTGCCCAGAACACGTCGTCCAGGTGTACCTTGTTAAAAGCCACCTCCTGGATGGGTTGCACATTCCCGGCCAAGGCTGTTGCCGACATGGCGGCGGCACACAGCAGTAGATTTAGTTTTCTCTTCATGTTATTGTACTTAGTAGTTATGATATTATTCTCACAATCCACCATCCCCTTTCACCATATTCCTCGGATGGTGCTCCAGAATGGCACGACGCAGGGCAGAGGTATCAATATGCGTATAGATTTCCGTCGTGCCAATGTCCTCATGGCCTAATAGCGCCTGGATGACGCGCAGGTCGGCACCGCCCTCCAACAGTGCCGTGGCAAACGAGTGGCGTAGCGTATGGGGCGAGATGGTTTTCTGGATGCGAGCCTCCAAGGCCTGCTGCTTGATCATGATAAGTATCATGGTGCGAGTGAGATGGGCGCCGCGTCGGTTCAGGAATACGTAGTCCTCCTCGCCGGGTTTGATGTTCATCTGCTGGCGGTCATCAAACCATAAATGCAGTTCACGGATAGCCCGCTTAGAGATTGGCACCAAGCGTTCCTTCGAGCCCTTGCCCAACACCCGCACGAACTCCTCCTCCAAGAACAGGTCAGACAGGTGGAGCGTCACCAGCTCGCTGACGCGCAGGCCACAGGAGAAGAGCACTTCAATGATAGCGCGGTTGCGGTGACCTTCCCACTTCGAGAGGTCGATGGATGCCTCCAAGCGGTCTACCTCCTCAGTTGACAGCACGGCAGGCAGGTGGTCGCCTATCTGCGGCGACTCCAACAGCTCGCTGGGGTCATCGTCGCGGAAACCATCCAACTGCAGGAAGCGGCAGAACGAACGCACGCCGCTCAGAATGCGGCACTGCGAGCGCGGCCCGATGCCGATGTCGTGCAGTCCTGCGGCGAAATGCTGCAGGTCTTCCAGCTCCATCGTTGCCGCATCCTTCTGCTCCCTGTCCAAATAGTGCAGCAGTTTCTCCACGTCGCGGCTGTACGCCTCCAACGTGTTTGCCGACATGCCCCGCTGCAGTTTCAGGTAGCGCAGGTACGGCTTCATATAGTTCTGCTTCTCCATCTCCCTACTCCTCCTCAATGTCGCCCACATCCATAGCCAGACGAATGACATCGAAGCCATAGCCACGGCCAAGGGCAAAGCGGACGAGCTTCTGGCGCCGTTCGTAGTCGGAGGCAGCCTTGACGCTCTTATCCTTACTCTTCAGCAACTGGCGCAGGTTGTCCACATAGAGCTGCCCGTCTATCTCGTCGAGCACGCGCTGCATGATGTCGTCGCTGATGTGCTTCATCCATAGCGCCTGCTCCACCTTGCGGCGACCCCATTTGTCGAAACGCACCTTGTCGTTCGCGAAGGCACGGGCGTAGCGCTCATCATCTATATAGCGTTCGTCCACAAGGCGCGCCATGATGCGGGCCTGTGCCTCGTCGCTGACACCCCAGCGCCGCATCTTTTCCGTCATCTCGTGCTGGCAGTGCTCGCCGCCGGCGCAAAGCGTAGATAAGCGCAACCAGGCTTCTTGTTCGCTGATTTCCTTCATGGTCGTATGGCTCTGACCATCCGGCATTTGCCGAACTGGTCATTTTGCGTTGATATATCCTTAAATCCCTGTTCTTCCAAAAGCTGGCACAGCGGACTGTGGTACAAGGGATTGATCTCAAAGTAGAGAGAGCCGCCACGGCACAAGGCCGTAGAGGCATACCGGCCGATGGCGCGGTAGAAGCGTAGCGGGTCGCCGTCGGGAACGAAGAGGGCCTGGTGCGGCTCATGGCCGAGCACGCCGATGTGCATCTGCTGCCGCTCACTGTCACACACATACGGCGGATTGCTGACAATGATGTCCCAACAGTCAGCGTCTGACGGCGGTAAAAGTGCATCCTGCCGGCGGAAGTCCACGTTGGCATCGAGACGACGGGCATTCTCTGATGCAATACGCAGGACTTCTGGTGAGATGTCCCACGCCATCACCTTCGCTCCCTCTAACTCCAAGGCCAGCGTGATGGCTATACAGCCACTGCCCGTTCCGATGTCGAGGATGGAGGATGGATGATGATTGCCTCCCAGTATCCACCGACACAGTTCCTCCGTCTCCGGTCTGGGGATGAGCACACCCGGCTCCAAATGCAGCCAGCGGCCGCAGAACTCTGTTTGTCCCGCCACGTACTGCACCGGCTCACCCTGCTCCAAACGCAGCATCATCTGTTTCAACCGTTGCTTGTCACCAGCACTTAGCCGTTCCAACGCACCACCCAGTACGTCGGCCAGCGTCAACTGGAAGCTGACATCTAACAGCCAACGCACCACAGACTTTGCCTCGCCGACATCATAGACCGTCGTCAGGCGTTCCCAAAGATTACGGTAAGTGGTGGTCTGTTCTTTCATATTTTTGTCGCAAAGATACGAAAAAACGGGCGAAATGCAAAAGAAAAACGGTTTTTTCTTGGTGGTCTCGCAAAAACTTCATAAATTTGCAGAGATTATACGCTGACCTAAACGAATGAAGTATATATCTCTGCCTGAACCTTCCCAAATTCGTCATCTGTCGTTCTATCTGGCGATGGAGGAATATGTGGCACGCCATCTTGAAGAGGCCGACTGCTTCTTTACATGGCAAGTAGAGTCCAGTGTTATCTTTGGCCGCAACCAAGTAGCAGAAAACGAAGTGGATATAGACTATTGCCGTGAGCACGGCATCAAGATCTATAGGCGTAAGAGCGGCGGCGGCTGTGTGTATGCCGACATGGACAACCTGATGCTTTCCTTTGTCACTGCCAGTGACAATGTAGGCTTTTCCTTCAACAGGTTTGTCAACATGGTACTGCTGGTGCTACGCAAGATGGGCATCGAGGCCACGGGTACCAGCCACAATGACATCATGATTGGCAGCAGGAAGGTCTGCGGTACTGCCTGCTACCATGTGGACGGTCATAGCATCGTCCACAGCACCATGCTCTACGACACGAACATGGAGCACATGGTGCGAGCTATCACGCCGAGCCGCGAGAAACTTCAGAAGAACGGTGTGCAGAGCGTGCGTCAGCGCATCACGCTGCTAAAAGACCACACCACCCTGAGCCTTGAGCAACTGAAGGTGCTCATCAGGGAATCCCTTTGCGACGGCGAACTGCTACTCTCGCCCAGCGACGTAGCCGGAATAGAAGCGTTGGAGCAGACGTATCTGCGCGAGGACTTCATCAGACTGATTACATAATCCAATAACTACAATAACTGAAAAATGGCTATCAAACAAGAACTTGAAAAGAAAGACAAGCAGACGTGCCTGCACGACAAGCACGTCGCATTGGGCGCTACAATGGTATCCTTCGGAGGTTTCGACATGCCCCTGCTCTACCAGTATGCAGGTATTGCTCCCGAGCATACCGCCGTCCGTGAGAAGGTGGGCCTGTTCGACGTCTCCCACATGGGCGAGGTGACGGTACGTGGCAAGGAGGCTGAGCGTTATGTGCAGCATATCTTCACCAACGACGTGGCCGGTGCCCCCGTGGGGAAGATCTTCTACGGCATGATGTGCTACGAAGACGGTGGCACGGTAGACGACCTGTTAGTCTACAAGATGGGCGATAACGATTTCTTCCTCGTCATCAATGCCGCCAATATCGACAAGGACTGGGCGTGGATGCAGCAGCAAGCCCAAGGCTTCGACATCGACCTGCAGAACCGCTCCGACTTCTACGGCCAGATTGCCATTCAGGGACCGGAGTCGGAGGATGTGATGGAGCGCGTGCTGGCTATCCCCTGCAAGGAACTGAAGTTCTACACCTTCAAGACCCTTCCTCACCTCATTCCCGCTGACGCGCCAGCTCGCCCCTCTGGGACGCTTTGCTCGCAAAGAGCCAGTAGTCTTTCCTCCTATGACATCATCGTTTCCCGCACGGGCTACACCGGCGAGGACGGCTTTGAGGTGTACGGTTCCCACGACTTCATCCGCGATTGCTGGGATAAGCTGATTGCCGCCGGCGTCCAAGCTTGTGGCCTCGGCTGCCGCGACACGTTACGCTTCGAGGTGGGACTGCCCCTCTACGGCGACGAGCTGAGTGCGGAGATTTCGCCTATCATGGCAGGCCTCAGTATGTTCGTGAAGCTCGACAAGGAGGAATTTGTGGGCAAGGAAGCCTTGGCCAAGCAGAAGGCAGAGGGCGTTGCCAGAAAGCTGGTAGGCATTGAACTGCACGACAAGGCCATCCCCCGCCACGGCTACACAGTGCTGAACAAGGAGGGCCAGCCCATCGGCGAGGTGACCACGGGCTACCACACCCTCTCTACTGACAAGAGTGTCTGCATGGCACTCATCGACTCGCAGTATGCTGCACTTGGTACCGAGGTGGACATCCAAATCCGCAAAAAGGTGTTCCCCGGCACCGTCATCAAGAAAAAATTCTATGACAAACATTATAAGCTTTAGATTATGGCAAAAGTATTGGAAGGACTCTACTACTCGGAGTCGCACGAATATGTAAGAGTAGAAGGTGACTTTGGTTTCATCGGCATTACTGATTACGCCCAGAACGCTTTGGGCAATGTGGTTTACGTGGACATGCCCGATGTGGACGATGAGGTGGAGGCCGGCGAGGAGTTCGGCGCCGTGGAGAGCGTGAAGGCAGCCTCCGACCTGATGTCGCCCGTCAGCGGCACCGTCGTCGAGGTGAACGAAGCTTTGGAGGACAGCCCCGAGCTGATCAACCAAGATGCCTACGAGAACTGGATCATCAAGGTAGAACTCAGCGACAAGTCTGAGCTCGACAACCTCATGGACGCCTCGGCTTACGCAGCATTCTGCGAGAAGTAATTATGCATGATGCATTGTGAATTATGAATTATAAGTATTTTCCCCATACAGAGGAAGACCTTCAGGCAATGATGGCGAAAGCAGGCGTCGATTCCCTCGACGCCCTGTACGCCCAGATACCTGAGAGTGTCCGCTTCCGTGGCGACTACGACATCCCCTCGGAGATGAGCGAGCTGGAGGTGCGCCAGCTCTTCGAGAAGCTCGGTTCACAGAACCATCCGCTGACGTGCTTTGCCGGCGCAGGGGTCTACGACCGCTATACACCCGCCGTCATCCCGAGCCTGCTGTCACGCTCTGAGTTCCTGACCTCCTACACACCCTACCAGGCGGAGATTTCGCAGGGCACGCTGCACTACATTTTTGAGTTCCAGTCGATGATGGCCGAGCTGACAGGCATGGACATCTCCAACGCATCCATGTACGACGGCACTACGGCCTCGGCCGAGGCTATGATGATGGCGGTGGCAGCAGGCAAGAAGCAGAACCGCTTCTTAGTATCTGAGACCGTGGACCCGAAGACTGTTGAGGTGATGAAGACATACGCCCACTTCCAGGGCATAGAGCTGGAGATGATTCCGCAGGAGGACGGGGTCACTTCGAGGGAAAGCCTCGAAGCACAGTTAGCGCAGGGCGGCGTGGCCGGTGTGATGGTGCAGCAGCCCAACTACTTCGGCATCGTCGAGGACTATGGCGGCTTTGCCGACGCCATCCACAATGCCAAGGCCCTCTTTGTCATGAACAGCATCATTGCCGACCTCGCCGTGCTGAAGACTCCCGGCGAATGGGGCGCCGACATCGCCGTAGGCGACGGTCAGTCGTTAGGCATCCCCATGCAGTGGGGCGGCCCATACGTGGGCTATATGTGCTGCACGGAGAAACTCATCCGCAAGATGCCCGGCCGCATCGTGGGCAAGACGCTGGATAACCGCGACCAGCGCGCCTTCGTGCTCACCCTGCAGGCCCGCGAACAGCACATCCGCCGCCAGAAGGCCACCTCGAACATCTGCTCTAACCAGTCGCTGATGGCGCTCTTCGTCACCATCTACTGTTCGCTGATGGGCAAGCAGGGGCTGAAGGAGGCCGCCGACCTTTCCTATGCGGGCGCACATTACCTGTGCGACCAACTTTTGGCAACGGGTCGCTTCCGTTTAGTCTACGACCGTCCGTTCTTTAACGAGTTCCTCGTATGCTACGACGGCGATGCTGACACGCTCTACCAGCGCTTCATTGAAGCGGGCATTCTGGGTGGCGTGCGCCTTGGTGACGACGGTATTCTCTTTGCCGTCACCGAGAAGCGTTCCAAGGAAGAAATAGATAACCTCGTAAAGATTGCTGCCCTATGAATCACAAACTATACGGAAACCTGATCTTCGAGCTCTCGAAGGAGGGCCGCAAAGGCTACAGCCTGCCTAAGAATCATTTTGGCGACTATGAGATACCCGCCTCCATGAAGCGGGCCGAGGATGCTGCCCTGCCGGAGTGCGACGAGCTGACGGTGGTGCGTCACTACACGAACCTCTCCAATAATAACTTCGGCGTGGACACGGGGTTCTATCCGCTTGGTTCCTGCACCATGAAGTATAACCCCAAGATCAACGAGGAGATGGCAGCCCTGCCGCAGTTCCAACAGCTGCACCCCCTGCAGCCTGCCGAGACGACGAAGGGCGCACAGGCACTTGTCACCCTGCTCGGCCGTTCGCTCAGTGCGTTGACGGGTCTGGCACACTTCACGTTCAAACCCTACGCCGGTGCACACGGTGAGTTGACGGGCCTGATGGTCATCAGGAAGTACCACGAGAGCCGCGGCGACCTGCAGCGCAGAAAGGTCATTGTGCCCGACTCGGCCCACGGCACCAACCCCGCCTCTGCCGCCGTCTGCGGCTTAGAGATCGTAGAGGTGAAGTCGCTGAGCGACGGGACCATCGACGTCGCTGCCCTGAAAGAGCTGATTGCAACAGTAGGCAGCGATACCATCGCCGCGATGATGATGACCAACCCCAACACGCTGGGACTCTTCGAACGGCAGATACCCGCCATTGAGAAGCTGGTACACAAGGCTGGCGGCCTGATGTACTACGACGGTGCCAACCTCAACCCCATGCTCGGCGCAGCGCGTCCGGGTGACATGGGCTTTGACGTGATGCACATCAACCTGCACAAGACCTTCTCTACGCCCCACGGCGGCGGCGGTCCCGGTGCCGGTCCCGTCGGCGTGCGCGAGGGCTTGCAACAGTTCTTCCCCGTCGTGTCGCCCTATCACGGCAACTTCGCCGTGATGATGCGGGCCTACGCCTACATCCTCACGCTCGGGCGCGAACATATTAAAGAAGTAGGGCCGTTGGCCACGCTCAACGCCAACTATATCAAGGAGTCGCTGAAGGATGTCTACGAACTGCCGATTGACGGATTGTGTATGCATGAGTTTGTGTTCGACGGGCTGAAGGACAAGAGCACCGGCGTCACCACAATGGACATAGCAAAGCGCCTGTTAGACTATGGCTACCATGCACCCACCATCTATTTCCCGCTGCTCTTCCACGAGAGCCTCATGATTGAGCCGACGGAGAACGAGTCGAAGGACACGCTCGACGGCTTCATCGCCGTCATGCGCCAGATAGCCGAGGAGGCCAAGACCGACCCCGATCAGGTGAAGTCGGCGCCCCACACGACGCCCATCGGCCGTGTAGATGATGTGCTCGCCGCCAAGCATCCCGTAACCACTTATCGTGCAATGCTTCAAGCATTATGAATGAGGAGTTATGAATTATGATTTATGCATCATAGGCGCTGGCCCAGGGGGGTATCGCGCCGCTGAGTACGCCGCCAAAAACGGCCTGAAGGTTGTCATCTTCGAGGACGATGAGGTGGGAGGCACCTGCCTGAATGTGGGTTGCATCCCTACCAAGACCTACGTTCACAGCGCCTCGTTTGTCGAGGCCCGCGAGCGGATGGCGCAGGTCGTTCCGCAGCTGCGTCAGGGCGTGGAGGGGATTCTCTCACACCCAAACATCACGCTGGTACGTGGTCGTGCTTCGTTCGTCGATGCCGGCACCATCCGTTGCGACGCTCACCCCGAAGGTTCTGACGCCCGTCCCGCCGCTTGTTCTGCGGGTTGCGACTCAGTCGCAACAGACGAGCTATTCACCGCCCCGAACATCATCATCGCCACGGGCAGCAGCACCAAGCTTCTGCCGCTGCCCGACATCGGCGATTCCCGCGTTGTGGACTCCACTGGCCTGCTCCAGCTCGACCGCCTGCCGAAGAAGCTCTGCATCATTGGTGCCGGGGTCATCGGCATGGAGTTCGCCTCAGTGTTCCACCGCTTCGGCTCGGAGGTCACCGTCATTGAGTACCTGAAGGAGTGCCTGCCCGCCCTTGACAACGATATTGCCAAGCGCCTGCGCAAACTTCTTGAGAAGAGGGGCATCACGTTCCACATGAAGACTGCCGTACAGTCGCTCAGCGACATCGACGCCGACGTTATCCTGATGGCTACGGGACGGAAGCCCAATACCGACGGTCTGAACCTTGCCGCAGCAGGAATCACCGCCGCCCCCAACGGCGCCATCCCCGTCAATGCCAACTTCCAGATCGCCTCATCCCTTCACCCCATTCCCGCTGACGCGCCTACCCGTAACCTTTCACCTCTCACCACTCACCATTACGCCATCGGCGACGTGAATGGACGGCAGATGCTGGCCCATGCCGCAGAGATGCAGGCCGTGCGTGCCGTGAACCATATCCTCGGCCGTGCGGACGGTATCCGCTTCGACATCATGCCCGCAGCCATCTTCACTGAACCAGAGGCTGCCTGTGTGGGACCGACGGAGGACCAGCTGAAGGAGCAGGGCATCCCTTATGTGTGCAAGAAGTCGTTCTGGCGCGCCAACGGCAAGGCCCTTGCCATGAATGAGCCGGAGGGACTGCTGAAGCTCTTTGCCACACCACCCTCAGAAGGGCAGGACGGAGGCCGGATTCTTGGTTGCCACGCCTTCGGCGCCCATGCTGCCGACCTCGTGCAGGAGGCCAGCGTCCTAATGTGTCGTGACACCACCATCAGCCAGTTGGCCGACATGGTCCACATCCATCCGACGCTCTCCGAGGTGCTCTCTGCCGCTTGCGGCTGAGCTCAGGAACAGGTTTCATTACTGCCGGAGAAGGGCGCGAAACATACTCATTTGTTTCATCCACGCCCTTCTCCGGCAGTTTGTTACAACAGAAAAAGAACGCGTTACAAAAAAAAACTGTTGTTATCTTGAAATATCTTAACTTTGCAGGCAGATTTTGTACGGAAACTGAAGAATACAATTATTAACCATTAAATATTAACTAAAACATTAACTTATGAAACGATTCTTTACTCTAATCGCAGGGTTGCTGCTCGTTAGTAGCGGTGCCTTTGCACAGGAAAAATGGAAGACCATTAACACCAATCCCACCATGGAGGGTGAACAAGATCCGTTGTGGTCAAGTTATTGGTGTCATGACTGGCGTCTGAACGTAGAGTTCAATCCCGAAAGTAATCAGAAGTACGATGAAAAAAGTGCTACAGAAGTATCACCAGGCCAGTTCCAGGGATTTGCCGAGATTATTGAGGATCCCGTGAAACCCGGTAACCACTGTGCAAGAGTGATTATCCGCAGCAAGGAAGAGGCTGATGCCGCAGGCAATCCTACCACGGACTCAGGTAACAACAAACCCGACTGGACAGAGTGGGACAGCCAATTCTTTATCTATGCCACCGAGACCATTCCCGAAGGAAAGGAGCTCAGGCTTACTATGAAAGTAAGAGGTGAGAAAAACGGTACAATGCAGACTCAGGCTCACTACGAACCAGGTAACTACAACCACTACCAGTTGTTTGGTGATATTGAGTACACCACTGAGTGGAAGAAGATTGAAGTAACGGCTACCGTTACCTCCAGCCATACCCAGGAGTCTAACGGCAAGTTCTTCCAGAGCGTAGCTTTCAACCTCTCTACTATGCGCGATGGTAATGTTGTCTATTTTGATGATGTCAGGCTGCAAGTCAGGGATCCCCAGGAAGCACAGCCAGACGATGACAGTGGGTGGTTCAATTTCTTACCCAAAGGAACCCTGTCTGAGATGGAGTTGAATCTGGCAAATGGTAAGTTCACCAATTTCACCTCACGCGAGGGCGCAGTAGGAAAGGACCTGCCCGCAAAGGTAATTGATGTTGACGGAGTACCTACACTGACCTTGCAGTCTATCGGTTACAACGCTACGCACGAATCAACCAAGCAAATAGAGGCAACAGATCCTGAGACTGGCGAGACCCTCAAGGATGAAGAGGGCAATACCATCATGAAGGATACAGTGATTGTCACCAAGATTTACATCCGCGAAAACGGTGACACCGTGAAGAAGAACGACGGTTCATTAGGCGTGGAAGACTGGGCTACCCAGTTCTTTGTCAGCTCTCCCCACAAGTTCCAGAAGGGTGAAAAAATGGTAGTCAGATTTAAATATCGTGCTGACAAGGAAGCTACTGTTGCGACACAGTTGCACAATGGTCCTGGTGCCTATGTGGCTCATGGATTGTTAGGCAATCTCAACTTCACCGATGAATGGCAGGTGTTTAATGACACCGTTACAGTTAACAATAGCGGTACCACCATTGCCTTCAACTGTAACGCGCTGAAGGAAGTAAACAACTATTACTTCCAGTTCGATGAATTCTCTGTAGGTAAGTCTTTTGTGACCATCGACGACCGTACACTGAAGAGGGAAGATCTTAAGCTGCCTGTTCCTGACGCTGAAAACGAAGTGAACATCAAGCTTGACATGACGCCGATGATAGAAACATTAGGCATAGACAACCTAACGGACTTCCTCAACGAAAATGCTATGAGAGTGCTGGTTAGAGAGATTATACCTGGCGAAGAACCGGGTGAAGATCCGGAAATCAAGGAATCTATCTCAGGCGGTATGCAGCCCACGACCGGCATCTTCATCAATGCCTACGGCTCATACGTTGACGAAGAGGAAGGCATTAACATCACCTTCCCCGAGGAGGGTATCGAAGGCAATATTGCTACACTTAACGTATTCAACCTGAATGGAGCAGTCAAGGCTGGTGAGCCCATCGACACCAAGCTCTGCTTCGAAAGCGATGAATGGTTCTATACCTACGACGTAACCTTCATCACTCCCGCCGAGTACGAAGATGCAATGGGCATCAGCGTGCTGAAGTCTGACAAGAAGTTCAGCGGTGCTATCTACGACCTGACGGGCCGCAAGGTCAACAAGGCTGTGAAGGGTCTCTACATCAAGGATGGCAAGAAATTTTTCATCAAGTAAATTATAGTAGTTAGTAGTTTTTCTCGATGGGGGGTGCGATGTTTTCAGGAGCGCACCCCCCTTTTTTTGCTGCCTGCTTAATCCTTTCTAAACCGCCGAGTTTCATTTCTAAACCACCGATTTAGAATCGTAAACCAGTGGTTTAGGATCGTAAACCACCGATTTACGACGCTAAACCACTGGTTTACGATTGTTCCACCCCGTGGAACAAAACTGAAGCACCAACGATCCTTTGATACGTAGGTTTCCCGTCACGGACTTTCTGCTTTGCGACACTGAACTTCTACCACCCGTGTCTGAATGCATGTCCACGATACAACAATTTGTCCGTTTCTCTCGCGCACGCGCGCGTAATACATATAACTTAACCCGAAAAGATCCCACCCATCCTACACTTCTTACACCTGCTTAGGTGTAGGATGGGTAGGATGGGTGGGATCTTTTCAGATTAACCTCCATAATGCACGCGCGCGCGAAGCCGTTTCCTGCGGTTTGCAATCGTTTGCCCTGCAGATTGACAGAAAAGGATGTTAGTATTTGGATAGTAACGGAAAAATGCTTAACTTTGCAACAAAATTAATAACTAACCAGCATGAAACGTAAGAGCATTTTTTTCTGCCTGTTGATAGCTCCGCTGATGGCGGTGGCAGGCACCGTGAAGTCGCCCAATGGTAACATTGAGCTGAAGTTTTCCGTTGACGGCCAGGGACGGCCGGTGTATGAAATGTCGTACAAGGGCAAGGCCGTCGTCCTGCCCTCGCACCTCGGCTTAGAACTGGCCAAGGACAAGCACGCCTCGAAGGGACTGAAGGAGACCGACCTAATGGACGGTTTCACCCTGAAGAGCGAGACAACACAGGAGCAGGACGAGACGTGGCGCCCCGTTTGGGGCGAGACCGCCACCATCCGCAACCACTACACCGAGTATGCTGCGACTCTGTCGCAACCTTCCGCCCAACGGGAGATCATTATCCGCTTCCGCGTCTACGACGACGGCATTGGTCTGCGCTACGAGTTCCCGCAGCAGCAGGAGCTGAACTATTTCCTTATCCAAGAGGAGCGTACGGAATTCGCGATGGCTGGCGACCATACCGCCTGGTGGCTGCCCGGCGACTATGACACCCAGGAGCAGGAGACCCAGCAGACGAAACTCAGCGAGATTCGCGGCAGGATGAAGAAAGCCGTAAACTGGAGCAACAGCTCGGTAGCCGTCTTCTCCGAGACGGGCGTGCAGACGTCCCTGCAGATGAAGAGCCAGGACGGCCTATACATTAATATACACGAGGCCGCCTGCACCGACTATGCCACCATGCACTTAGAGCTGGTGGACGCCGAGACGAAGGCGCTCACGACGAAGCTCGGCGGCGGCAGCAACGCCTACACGCCCAACCCGAAGCCGTCGCCCTGGCCGCTGCCCAAGCCCTTCACCTTTGTCAGCCACCTGACGCCCGACGCCACCGGCCTGAAGGGAGCCATGCAGACGCCCTGTGCCACCCCCTGGCGCACGGTCATGGTCAGCGACGACGCCCGCGATATGCTGTCCTCCAACCTGATCCTGAACCTCAACGAGCCCTGCGCGCTGGACGACGTGAGCTGGATTCACCCCACAAAGTACTGCGGCGTGTGGTGGGAGATGATTGTGGGCCGCGGCTCGTGGCACTACACCAACGACTTCCCCAGCATCCATTTAGACAAGATTGACTGGAGCAAGGTGAAGCCCAACGGTACGCACAAGGCCAACAATGAGAACGTAAAGCGCTACATTGACTTTGCTGCGAAGAACGGCTTGGACGAGGTGCTCGTCGAGGGCTGGAACGTTGGCTGGGAGGACTGGGCGAACATGTGGAAGCGCGACGTCTTCGACTTCGTCACCCCCTACCCCGACTTCGACATCAAGATGCTCAACGACTATGCCCACTCCAAGGGCGTGAAGCTGCTGATGCACCACGAGACCAGCAGCTCTTCGCAGAACTACGAGCGCCATATCAAGGAAGCCTTCCAGCTGATGAACAAGTACGGCTATGATGCCGTGAAGACTGGCTACGTCGGCGACATCATCCCCCGTGGCGACCACCACTACTCGCAGTCCATGAACAACCACTACCTCTACGTGGTGAAGGAGGCTGCCAAGCATCACATCATGGTCAATGCCCACGAGGCTACCCGCCCAACAGGTCTCTGCCGCACCTACCCCAACCTCGTAGGAAACGAGTCGGCACGCGGCACGGAGTACGAGGCCTTCGGCGGCTCGCGTCCTGACCATACCTGCATCCTGCCGTTCACCCGCCTGCAGGGCGGTCCGATGGACTACACGCCCGGCATCTTCGTGACGAAGCTCTCAGAGTGGAGCAACAACACCAGCTGGGCCCGCATCACGCTGGCCGGCTCCTTAGCCCTTTACCTGACGATGTACTCGCCGCTACAGATGGCTGCCGACCTGCCCGAGAACTACGAGAAGTTCGACGATGCCTTCCAGTTCATCCGCGACGTGGCATGCGACTGGGACGAGAGCATCTACCTGGAAGCTGAGCCTGCCGACTACATCACCGTAGCCCGCAAGGCGAAAGGCACCGACAACTGGTTTATCGGCGGCAAGTGCGACGAGAACGGACACCAAAGCATCATCCGCCTCGATTTTCTCGACAAGGGCCGCAAGTACGACTGCACCATCTATGCCGACGCCAAGAATGCCCACTACGAGACGAACCCACAGGCCTACACCATCACCCGTCGGACGGTGAAGCGTGGCGATGTGCTGAAACTCAAGGAAGCACCCGGCGGTGGCTTCGCCGTCAGCCTGCTGGCTAAGTAAAAAAATCCCCGAAACGTTGGCGTTTCGGGGATTTTTCTTGCTGCATATCACATATTTGCGGGGGCGGCAGCAAATTTTTCACGTTTCGTTTTTCACTTTTCACTTTTTTCATTACCTTTGCACCCGCAATTCAAGGGGTGCCCACCTGTTGTGGGCTGAGATGATACCCTCAAACCTGATCCGGACAATGCCGGCGTAGGGATGAAAAGTATTGTTGTACCCCCTTTACATTTAAACAAATAAAGGTACAAGCAAAGGTATGAAAAAGATTTTTGTTTTGGCTGCGCTGGCAAGCAGCGTGGCAGGTAACGCCCAGAACAGGGCAGCACTCTACGACTCCACGCAGGTGGAGGCGCTGCAGGAGGTAGTAGTCAAGGGCGTGCGGGCACAGAAGAATGCGCCGTATGCCGTCAGCAACATCAAGAAGCAGGAACTCAGCGCGTTTTCAAAGACGGGCCGCGAGCTACCCTTCCTATTCTCGCAGACGCCGGGCGTGATGGCATGGAGTGAAAACGGATTGGGCACGGGAACCACCTATATGCGCATCCGCGGTGCCGGTGACTCCCGCATCAACGTCACACTCGACGGCGTGCCCCTCAACTCGCCCGAGGACCAATGTGTGTTCTGGGCCAACATGAACAGTTACGGCTCACTGCTTGGCAGCGTGCAGATACAGCGCGGCGTGGGAACATCGACCAACGGCGACGGAGCCTTCGGCGGCACGGTGGCCCTCTCGTCGGCAACGCCCCAGCAGACGCCGGGCGTAGAGCTGTCAGCCAGCTACGGCTCGTTCAACACCCTCAACGTGGGCGGAATGTTCTCCACAGGCCTGCTGTGGAAGCACTGGATACTCGACGGTGCCTATCACCAGACCACTACCGACGGTTTTATCCACGGCACCAGCGGACGCAGCGGCAGCTACTACGGTGGGCTGAGTTACGTGTCTGACGATATTGTCGTCAGATACAAGAACATCGGCAACTTCGAGAAGACCGGCCAGGCATGGAACGGCGTTACCGCCGGCACCAACGACCTGAGCATCATGGACGGCACCTACGGCGCCAACACGGGCATCAAGACCTACGCGGATATGTGGGACAAGGGCCTCGGCAAGTTCAACTCGCTCTACGAGAGTATGGTCATCGGCGACGACGGCACATATTCCACCCAGCGCTACAAGATGGCTGACGGTACCTACTGGGACAAGACAACGGACAACTTCTGGCAGGATCACAACATCCTGTCTGCGGCATGGAACATCAGCGAGCAGCTGAGCACCACCGCCTCGCTGCACTATACTTACGGCTACGGCTACTACGAGGAGTTCCGCCTTAACAACAAGCTCTCGAAGTTCGGACTGAGCATGAAAGACCCTGACGGCAACAACATCAAGAAGACCGACTTCGTGCGCAAGAAGGGACTGACACAGCACACCTACGGACTCGTCTGGAACATGAACTACAAGGACGAGGCGTGCGACATCATCGGCGGCCTGTCCGTGCAGAACTTTGACGGCAACCACTTCGGACGTGTTACCTACGCTGCGAATGAATGGGTACGACAGAACCTCATCTGGCGCACGCACCCTGAGATTAACGGCGGTAATACCAACGAACTTGATGTCAACTATACCTACTACGACTCCGACGCCCACAAGCTCGACGGCAATGCATTCCTGAAAGTGGCCTACCACCTGACTGACCATTGGGATGTGTTTGCCGACATGCAGTACCGCCATGTGGGCTACAAGACCGACGGCATCAACGACAAGTTCTACGACGACGAGAGCGGTTACTATAACCAGCCTCTCAACATTGACAAGAAGTACGACTTCCTCAACCCGAAGGCAGGCTTCTCCTGGACGACGGATGCCCACCGCGTCTACGGCTCCGTGGCCATCAGCCACCGCGAGCCGGAGCGCAACAACTTCACGGACAACGGTTCCTACCCTGCCCCCAAGGCCGAGCGGCTGACCGACTATGAGCTGGGCTACACCTTCAATGGCGGCAACTTCCGCTTTGGCCTGAACGCCTATTACATGGACTATACCGACCAGTTCGTGCAGACAGGTCTGCTCAGCGACATCGGCGAGAAACTGACCACCAACATCAAGGACTCCTACCGCATGGGACTGGAGCTGCAGGTGGGCTACGACTTCACGCCGTGGCTGAGTGTTGAGGCAAACACCGCCCTGAGCGCCAACAAGATCAAGGATTTCGACGAGGTGGTGGAGGACTGGGATGTCGGCGAACAGACCATCCACTACGACAACTCCACGCTGGCCTTCAGCCCCTCGAACATCAGCAACGCCTTCCTGAATTTCCATCACAAAGGCTGGCAAGCCACCTGGCACACGGCCTACGTCTCGCGCCAGTACTTGGACAACACGGAGAACAAGGACCGTTCGCTGCCCAGCTATTCCGTGTCGAACGCCTCGCTGAGCTACACGCTGCGTGCCAAGCAGGCCAAGCCGGGCTGCGCATTCCCCGTTCCGCGCATCAAGGAAGCCGTCTTCGGTCTGAACTTCAACAATATCTTCAATGCCCGCTACGCTGCTAACGGCTGGGTCTACTCTGCCATCTACGAGAGCGGCGGTCACGGCAACGACAACCGATACTACCAGATTGGCTTCATCCCCATGGCAGGCTTTACCATGATGGGCAACGTGACGCTACGCTTTTAAGTGAAGAGTGAAAAGTGAAGAGTGAAGAATTTGCTACCGCCATACCTTCAGAGAGAGAAGAGTGAATAATATCTTGTCGCTATGATGATGACAGAATTCCTTGTAACGCACTGGTTGGATATTGTGACGACGGTCTTGGGACTGGCGTACATCCTATTGGAGTATAGGGCCAGCGTATGGATGTGGGCCGTCGGCTTTGCCATGCAGGTCCTCGGCATTGTGCTCTACTATCAGAAAGGACTCTATGCCGACTGCGGCATGGAGTTCTACTACCTGGCAATGACAATGTACGGCTGGTGGAGGTGGGTAGCACAAACCAGCAAAACTAAAGAAGCCCCCTCGGGGGCAGTAGGGGGGGCTTGTATCCGCCACTTCCCACGCCGTCTGGTGTTACCCTGGCTATTGTTGATAGCTGCCGTCTGGGCCGTCATCTACTGGCTGCTTGTCACGTTCACCAACTCGAACGTTCCGTTAGCCGACTCGTTCACCACGGCCCTGAGCATCGTGGGCATCTGGGCGCTGGCACACAAGTACCTGGAACAGTGGTTCATCTGGATTGCTGTCGACGTGGTCACCTGCGTGCTCTATTTCTACAAGGACATTCCCTTCAAGGCCAGTCTCTATGGCCTCTATGTCGTCATTGCCGTCATGGGTTACTTTAAGTGGCGGCGGCTGATGAAGAAAAATACTGAATAAAAGTTTGATAATTCAATAATTATTTGTAACTTTGCGCTGGCAATCAAAAGTTGTCGGCGCAAAGATGCATATAGCCATAGCAGGAAACATCGGCAGCGGCAAGTCCACGCTGACACAGCTACTGTCTAAGCACTACGGATGGGAAGCACGCTACGAGGCAGTTGACCACAACCCCTATCTGGAGGACTACTACCGAGACATTCACCGGTGGTCGTTCAATTTGGAGGTGTACTTCCTGAAAGAGCGCTTCCGCGACCTGATTGCCATTGCACAGTCCGACCGTCCCGTCATCCAGGACCGCACCATCTACGAGGGCGTCTACGTGTTCATGGAGAACAACCGCGACATGGGTAACCTCTCCGACCGCGACTACGAGACCTACATGGAGCTGTTCGAGCAGATGATGTCGATGGTGCAGGTGCCCGACCTCATGATCTACCTGCACGCCTCGGTGCCCCACTTAGTGGGTAATATCCAGCAGCGGGGACGGGTCTACGAACAGGCCATCCAGCTGGAATACCTGCAGAACCTGAACCAGCGCTACGACGACTTCATCTACCACAAATACCCCGGACGGGTCATGGTGGTGGAGAAAGACCAGCTGGATTTCCTCCACAATCCCAAGGACCTGGCCGCGATTATCGACCGTATCGACGCCAACCTCTTCGGTCTCTTCTCAGATTAAAGTAAACGTGAACAGTGAAAAGTGAATAAGTCATGCACATCGCAGTAGCAGGAAACATCGGCAGCGGCAAGACCACGCTGACCCGCCTCTTGGCTCACCGTTATGGTTGGACGCCGAGGTTTGAACCCGTAGACAACAATCCCTACCTGGCCGACTTCTACGCCGACATGCCACGGTGGTCGTTCAACCTCCAGATATACTTCCTGAACAAGCGCTTCAAGGAGGTGGTGGAAATCTCGAAGTCGAACGAGACAATCATTCAGGACCGCACCATCTTCGAGGATGCCTGCATCTTCGCGCCCAACCTGCACGGGCAGGGCATGATGAGCGACCGCGACTTCGACAACTATACCGACCTGTTCAACCTGATGATGTCGCTGGTCAAACTGCCCGACCTTATGATCTACATCCGCTCCAGCATCCCCACGCTCGTGGCACAGATACAGAAGCGCGGCCGTCAGTACGAGCAGACCATGCGTCTTGACTACCTGCAAGGTTTAGAGCGCCGTTATGAGGAGTGGATCAATGGCTATAAGGGCCAGCTCATCATCATCGACGGCGACACCTGTAAGTTCGGCGACAATCCCGATCACCTGAAGCAGGTGACCGACATGATCGACGCCAAGCTCTACGGTCTGTTCCCGATGGAATGAGAGAAGAAGGATGAGGAATGTGGAAGCCCCGTTAGTGCGGTTGGCCGTCTGCCTGATGACAGGTATTGCCGTATGCGACGCCATAGCATGTTCGTTTCCACTATTACCCATATTTATCAGCTTGGTTGTGGCGGCGCTGTTGGTATGGCGCTGGCCGCAAGTGCAGTCGCTGGCCATCTGCCTTTGCTTCGTAGCGTTGGGCATGTTGCTGATGCAACGGCAGGAAAAGGCGCTACGGGTGACATGGCCGGAAAGGGAGGTGAGCTATAAGGCGGTGGTGTTGAGTGAGCCTGTGGAAAAAACGAAGACCGTGGCGGTAGACCTCCTGCTGCCGGAAAGCGGGCGGAAGCTCAAGGCATATTTCTATAAGGACAGCCGCAGCCGGGCCCTGCATGTAGGCGACGGCCTGCATATCCGTTCACAAATCAAGGAAAACAATTCGTGGCTTAACGGTACCTTCGACTACCGCCGCTACTTGGCGGTTCACGGCTTTACGGGCCAAACCTTTGTGAAAGGCTGGAACTGGCAACCAGCAAAGGTCTCGCTAAACGGATTGTCACGCTTGGAGCGTAGCCGCCTGTTCTTCCTGCAGCAGCGCAGCCGCCTGCTCCAGCGGTTTGCGGCACAGGGCTTGGAGGCCGACGAGTATGCCGTGGTGGCGGCAATGGCCTTGGGCGACAAGTCGGCGCTGACGAAGGAACTGAAAGAGATGTATTCGCAGACAGGAGCCTCGCACGTCTTGGCGTTGAGCGGTCTGCACTTGGGCATCATCTACATGCTGCTCTCGCTGCTTATCATGCGTCGGCGCTGGAGGGTAGCGGCGCAGGTGCTATCCATACTGGGCATCTGGGCGTTTGTGTTCCTCGTCGGTCTGCCCGTGAGCGTGCTGCGCTCGGCGGTGATGCTGACGGTCTACGCCCTGCTGTCGTTAGGGCACAGGCAGAAGATGTCGGTCAATGTGCTGGCGTTCACTGCCATTGTCATGCTCTGCTGGAACCCGTTGGCACTGTTCGACGTAGGTTTTCAGCTGTCGTTCACGGCCGTGCTGGCTATCCTGCTGTTCATGCCCTTGTTTGAGGACATAATTCCACAACCGTTCCTGCTCCGCCACCGCCTTGTTCACTGGCTCTGGGGCATGGCTTGTATATCGGTGGCTGCACAATTGGGCGTGGCACCGCTCATCGCCTATTACTTCGGCCGTTTCTCCACGTGGTTCCTGCTGACCAACTTCATTGTCGTTCCTGCCGCCACGCTGATTCTCTACCTGTCGCTCATAGCGGTGATGATTCCATCGTGCGCATTCCTATTAATAGCTGTCGTCCGTGCGCTGAACACCGTGCTGTCGCACATAGCTGCCCTTCCCTTTGCCAGCATCGAAGGTTTGCATCCCACAACGTGGCAGTTGGCACTGATGTATGCTGGCATCGGTGCCGTCTGGCTGCTCATCGCTAAGAAAAAGATTACTCAAGTTCCTTCGTAAGGATACCCTCTAACTCCTCGGCTGACAGGCGCAGGCGGAATTCGCCATTCAGGGCTACGGAGATGGAACCCGTCTCCTCGGAGACCACGACAGCAATGGCGTCGCTCTCCTGAGAGATGCCCATGGCGGCACGGTGGCGCAGTCCCAGTTCCTTGGGGATGTCAAGGTCGTGGCTGACGGGCAGGATACAGCCAGCAGCCTTAATGCGGCGCTTGGCGATAATCATGGCGCCGTCGTGCAAGGGAGAGTTCTTGAAGAAGATGTTTTCGATAAGGCGCTGGTTGATGCTGGCATCGATGGTGTCGCCAGTGCTCACGATGTCGTCAAGCGGTGTCGCCCGCTCCATGACAATGAGTGCGCCCACTTTCCCCCTGGCCATGTTCATGCAGGCCATGACCACAGGCATGACGGCAGCCTTTATCTCTCGCCGTTCCTTCTCCGTAGTCCTCGCCGAAGTAAAGAGCTGGCGGATGGTGCGTATCTGTCGGTGGCCGCCTAAGTTATAGAGGAACTTGCGGATGTCGTCCTGAAAGAGCACGATGAGCGCAATGACACCTACCGACACCAACTTGTCCATGATGCTGCCCAAGAGACGCATCTCCAGTATCTGCGACACAAAGAGCCACGTAATGACAAAGATCATGATACCGGTGAACACGTTCAGCGACCGCGACTCACGCATGAGCCGGTAAATGTAATAGAGCATCAGTGCTACGAGCAGGATGTCTATGATGTCTTTGATGCCAAAGTCGAAAAACATACTTACTTCTTAACTCTTATCTCATAACTCACGATTTCCCCAACCATCTTCACACATTCCACCGCTTCCTTGACGTCGTGGACGCGCAAGATGCTGGCGCCTTTCATCAGCGCCACGGTGTTGAGTATGGTTGTGCCGTTGAGCGATGCCTCGGGTGTCGTACCTGTCAGCCTGTAGATCATGGATTTCCTGGAGATGCCTACTAACAGCGGCAACTCCATGACCTGAAGTTGCTCTAAATGACTCATCACCTCGTAGTTTTGCTCCAGTGTCTTGCCGAAACCGAACCCTGGATCGAGGATGATGTCTTTCTGTCCGAAGTCGCGCAGTTGCTGCACGGCGGCAGCAAACGTCAAGAGCATACTCCTCATGTCTGGATGCACAGATGTCAGAATATATGGTACACCCATCTTTGCCACTAACCGGAACATATCCGGCGAGCCGCCACTAACATCGTTGATGATGTCGGCACCGAACTCTTCCACGACCATACGGGCCACGTCGGGACGGAACGTGTCGACAGACACGACGGCATCGGGCAGTGTACGACGCACGACGGCGAGTGCCATCCGCAGCCGTTCCATCTCTTCTGCCTGCGATGCGGGCTCGGAGCCTGGCCGCGTGGAGCAGGCGCCCACGTCAAAGAGCGTGGCGCCGTCGGTCACCATCTGACGGCAGCGCACGGCAATCTCCTCCTCCGTCTGCACACGGCTTCCGGCAAAGAAGGAGTCGGGCGTCACGTTCACGATGCCCATCACCTGCGGTGTGGACAATTCCATCAGGCGTCCCCGTACATTCAGTGTATATTCCATAGGGTAGCAGTTGAGTTTCAGCTGCAAAGGTAGTGCAAAAAAATCGATAATACAAAGAAAAATGGCTTTTTCTTTGGTATTTCGCTCGATTTGCACTACCTTTGCACACACATAGCCTAAAAACGTAGTATGAAGAAAACCATTCTGTGGATAGGCGTGGCTGTGGCCAGCCTGACCGCCGTTTCCTGTGCCGACAAGAAAAAGGAAGCACAGGAAGGGGCGCATTATCAAACAATGGTGGTAACAGCAAGCGATCAGACACTGACACAAGAGTATAGCGCCCGACTGACGGGTAGGCAGATTGTGGAGGTGCGTCCGCAGGTGTCGGGATGTATAACCCGTATCTGTATCCGTGAGGGCGACGCCGTCAGGCATGGTCAGACGTTGTTTGTCATAGACCAAGTGCCATACCGCGCCGCCTTGGAGGTGGCCGTCGCCGCCAGGAAGAGTGCTGAGGCGAAATTGGCTACGGCCCGCATGAACTTCGAGAGCGAGACACAGCTGAAAGAGGGAAATGTAGTCTCGGACTTCTCGGTACAGACCACTCGCAACGCCCTGCTTGAAGCCGAGGCAGCACTGGCGCAGGCCAAGGCCCAGGAGGCGAATGCAAGGAACAGCCTATCGTATACCGAGGTCAGGAGTCCTGTCAACGGTGTGGCGTCGATGATTCCCTGGCACGTAGGCTCCTTGGTGAGCAGCAACATCAGCGAACCCCTCGTCACCGTGTCTGATGACCATGAGATGCTGGCCTATTTCTCTATCACGGAGAACCAGGCGCTTGACCTTTTGGGGCGCTATGGCTCCATCAACGACTTCATCCGTCAGGCTCCGGCTGTCAGCCTCCGCCTGAGTAACGGTCAGCCCTACGACATAGAAGGACGCATCGATGCGGTGAGTGGCACAGTGGACGCCACAACGGGAGCCGTCACCCTGCGCGCCACCTTCCGCAACCCCTCCGGACTGCTGCACAACGGCGGCAGCGCTACCATACTGGTGCCTACCCAGCGAAAGGCCTGCATCGTAATACCTCAGACAGCCACCTACGAACTACAGGAGCGCACGTTTGTCTACAAGGTGGTGGACGGCAAGACGAAGGCCACTCCTGTCAGTTTGTTCCGGCTGAACAACGGCAAGGAATACATTATTGAGCAGGGCCTCAACGTGGGCGACACCATCATAGCCGAAGGTGCCGGACTGCTGAGAGAAGGAATTGTGGTAAATAAAGACGTAATAAAGAAATAACGTCATCACGTTATAACGAAAGAAGCGATGAACGTTAGAACATTCATTGACCGGCCTATACTGTCAGGCGTCATCAGCGTGCTCATCGTGCTGATGGGTCTCATCGGACTCAGCCGCCTGGCCTTGGAGCAGTTCCCTGAGATTGCCCCGCCTACAGTGCGCCTCAGCGCCACCTACACGGGTGCAAACGCCGAGACAGTACTGAAGAGCGTGGTGGTGCCTTTGGAGGAAGCCATCAACGGTGTGGAGGGCATGATGTATATGTCCTCGTCGGCATCGAACGTGGGCATGGCCTCTATCAGCGTGTTCTTCCGTCAGGGTACCGACCCCGACATGGCCATGGTGAACGTTCAGAACCGTGCCGCCACCGTGCAGGGGCGCCTGCCGAGCGACGTGGTGAAAGGCGGTCTGACCGTACGCAAGCGCCAGACCAGCAACATCAAGCAACTGACGCTGTGGAGCCCTGACGGTTCGTTTAACCGCACATTCCTGAACAACTATGCAAAGATTAACATCGAGCCGCGCCTGAGCCGTATCCCCGGCGTGGGCGAGGTGAACTGCATAGGCTCAGACTACTCCATGCGCATCTGGCTCGACCCCCAGAAGATGGCGCGCTACGGGCTGACACCAGCCGACATCAACAAGGTACTGGACGAGCAGAACGTGGAGGCGGCCACCGGCACCTTGGGCACCGACTCGGAAAACACCTTCCAGTACGTGCTGAAATACCGCGGACGCTACGAGGAGGAGACGCAATACGAGCAGATGGTCGTCCGCTCCCTGCCTAACGGTGACGTGCTCCACCTTGGCGACATTGCCCGCATAGAGCTGGGCGCACAGCATTACAACTACATTGGCGAGACCAACGGCCAGCCTGGCACGAACATCATGGTGAACCAGGTGAGCGGCTCTAACGCCAACGAGATCATCAAGGAGATAGACCGTGAGGTAGAGGACATCCGCAAGGCGCTGCCGCCAGGTATTGCCATAGATGACTTGGAGTCGAAGAAGGACTTCCTCGACGCCTCCATCAAGAGCGTGCTGCAGACGCTGTTAGAGGCTCTACTGCTGGTCATCCTGGTGGTCTACGTGTTTCTCCAAAACCTGCGCTCCACCCTGATACCCGCCATAGCCATCCTCGTGTCGCTCGTCGGCACCTTGGCCGTCATCTATGCCATAGGCTTCTCGCTGAACATGCTGACGCTCTTTGCCTTAGTGCTGGTCATCGGCACCGTGGTCGACGATGCCATTGTCGTGGTAGAGGCGGTGCAGGCAGAATTAGATAGGAAAAAGGAAATAGGGACACAAGAATTCCCTGCCGAAACTCCCGTGAGTTACCGTGCCACCGTCAGCGCCATGGGCAGCATCACGTCGGCATTGGTGACAACGACCCTTGTGTTCATGGCCGTATTCATCCCTGTCTGTTTCATCCCTGGCGTCACGGGCACGTTCTACACCCAGTTCGGCCTCACCATGGCCATTGCCGTGGCCATCTCGCTCTTCAATGCGCTGACACTCTCGCCTGCGCTGAGTGCGCTGATGATGAAGCCGCGTGGAGATGCGGGGAGCAAGGACGCAAAAACGCTGGAAATAGAAGCAGGGAGCAGGGAGCAAGAACGTTCAACGTTCAATGTTCAACGTTCAACGTCATTCTCCACCCGTTTCCACAAGGGCTTCGACACGGGTTTCCGCCGTCTGTTAGACAGCTACAGGAAAGCACTACAGCCGCTGATTGCCCACAAGTGGGTGGCCATGCTGCTTGTGGCGGTCGCCATTGTCAGCCTGGGATGGCTGCTGAAGACCACGAAGACGGGTCTCGTGCCGAGCGAGGACATGGGTACCATATTCGTGAATGTGCAGACATCGCCTGGCAACAGCCTCAAGCAGACTTACGCCATAATGAAAAAGATAGAGGGACGCATCAAGGATCTGCCCCAGCTGCGCACCTACTCCTTGGTGGCCGGCAACGGCGTAGGCTTCGACCAGTCGTCCTCTTCCGGCAACTTCACACTGAAGCTGAAACGATGGGACGAACGGCGCGGCAAGGATGACGACGTAAAGTCGATCACCGAGGAGATATACCGCCGTACCGCCGACATTGCCAACGCCAAGATACAGGTAAGCACCCAGGCCATGATACCCGGTTTCGGCCGCACCAACGGCTTCGAGCTCTACGTGCAGGACAAAAAAGGCGGCACCATCACCGACCTTTTCGGCTACACCAACCAGTTCATCGCTGCCCTCAACGAGCGGCCGGAGATATCGCGTGCCTTCACCAACTTCTCGCTAAAGTACCCGCAGTATCGCATTGACGTCGATGCTGCTCTCTGCCTGCGCCACGGTGTTTCGCCCAAGGACGTGCTCAGCACCATCGGCGGCTACATCGGCGGCAACTATGCCTCCAACTTCGTGCGCTTCACTAAACTCTACCGCGTGCTGGTGCAGGCATCTCCCGAATACCGCTTGGATACCGAGTCGCTGAACAACATCTTCGTAAAGACCTCGACAGGCGAGATGTCACCCGTCGGCCAGTACATCAAGCTGACGCGCATCTACGGCTCAGAGACCCTGTCGCGCTTCAACCTCTTCCCCTCCATCTCCGTCAGCGGAATGCCCGCCGATGGCTACAGCACGGGCCAGGCCATTCAGGCCATCCGTGAGGTGGCGGCACAGCAGTTGCCCGAGGGCTACGGCTACGAGTTCGGCGGTATGACTCGTGAGGAGGCGTCGGCCGAGAACACCACCATCGTAGTCTTCATCATCTGCATCGTCTTCATCTACCTCATCCTCTGCGCCCTCTACGAGAGCCTCTTCATCCCCTTGGCAGTCATTCTCAGCGTGCCCTTCGGCCTGGCAGGCTCGTTCCTCTTTGCCAGGATGTGGGGGTTGGAGAATAATATCTATATGCAGACGGGACTCATCATGCTCATCGGCCTGCTGGCTAAGACGGCCATCCTACTGACGGAGTATGCCAGCACGCGCCGCCGTCAGGGCATGAGCATCGTAGGTGCCGCCCTCGACGCCGCCACCGTTCGTCTGCGCCCCATCCTGATGACGTCGCTCACCATGGTGTTTGGCCTCCTGCCGCTGGCATTGGCCACGGGTGTCGGCGCCAACGGCAACCAGTCGCTCGGTGTGGGAGCCATCGGCGGCATGTTCATCGGCACCATAGCCCTGCTCTTCATCGTTCCCGCCCTCTTCGTCACCTTCCAGCAGATAGAAGAGAAGGTGATGGGGAAAGTGAGAACTAAGAGGTGAGAACTGAGAAGTGAGAAATATGGAACAACTGTTGCACTATACTTGGAAGCACAAGCTCTTCCCCCTGCACCCGCTACTGACCACCGACGGTCAACCGGTGGAGGTGATAGACCCCGGCCTGCACAACCGCAACGCCGGCCCCGACTTCTTCAATGCCAAGGTGCGCATCGGCGAAACGCTGTGGGTGGGTAACGTGGAGATCCACGACCGTGCCAGCGACTGGTATCAGCATGGCCATGAGCATGACCATGCCTACGACAATGTGGTGCTCCACGTCTGCGGCGTCGTTGACCGCGAGGTGCTCACTGCCGACGGGAAGTGCCTACTGCAGATGCAGATAGATGTTCCTGCCCACGTGCGCGAACATTATGAGGAACTGCTCCACGCCGACCAGTACCCACCGTGCTACAGAATCATCCCTGAGCTCTCTAAGCTGACCGTCCACGCCTGGATGTCGGCTCTGCAGACGGAACGCTTAGAGCAGAAGACCGAGGCTATCCGGCGCCGTGCGAAGCAACTGAACGACTCGTGGGAAGATGCCTATTTCGTCACCCTGGCGCGCAACTACGGCTTCGGCATCAACGGCGATGCTTTCGAGCAATGGGCCATGAACGTGCCCCTTCGTGCAGTTGACCACCACCGCGACGACCTGTTCCAAGTGGAAGCCATCTTTATGGGGCAGGCAGGACTCTTGGAGCTTGACGCCGTACCGCCGCACTATCAGCAGGACGCACTCAACGACGGCTATTTCTCCCGCCTGCGCAATGAGTACCAGTATCTGGCCCACAAGTTCCAGCTGAAGCCTATGCCCGCCGCTCGCTGGCAGTTCGCACGGATGCGTCCACAGAGCTTCCCCCACATACGCCTGTCGCAGTTGGCGCGTCTCTACTACAGCCGCCGTGCTACCCTGAGTGCGCTGACAGAGTGCGAGACTGCCGACCAACTGCGCAATCTCCTCTGTTCGCAGGTAACACCCTACTGGGAGACGCACTACACCTTCGGCTCGCTGAGTGCGAAGAACCCCAAGCACCTGAGTCTCGGTTCCCTCAACCTGCTTATTATTAACACCGCCATTCCCATGCTCTTCGCCGTGGGGCGCCATAAGCAGAAAGAAGCACTCTGCGACCGTGCCTTCGACCTCCTGGAACAGCTGAAGCCAGAGAACAACCACATCGTCCGTATGTGGCAGCAATGCGGCCTTGACGTGCAGTCGGCGGGCGACTCCCAGGCACTCATACAACTCAAGAAGGAATACTGCGACCGCAAGGACTGTCTCCGCTGCCGCTTCGGCTACGAATACCTTCGCGCTGCGCGCTAAATGATAAATGACAAATGAAATACTGTTTTGAAACACGGATGCAGGTGCGCGATTACGAATGCGACATCGAGGGCATCGTCAACAATGCCAACTACCTGCACTACTGTGAGCATACTCGCCACCTCTTTCTCAAGGAGTGCGGCCTGAGCTTCGCCGAAATGCACCAGAAAGGCGTGGACGCCGTCGTCGCCCGTATGCAATTGCAATACAAGGTGCCTCTCCGTCCCGACGACGAGTTCCTCTCCCGTCTGCGCCTGACGAAGGAGGGTATCAAATACGTGTTCCACCACGATATCTTCCGTGCTGCCGACCTCCAGCTCTGCTTCCGTGGCAAGGTGGAGCTCGTCTGCCTGGTCAACGGACGTCTCGGTGAGAGCCCCGACTACGACCGCGCCTTTGCTCCCTACATATCCTAAAGCATCAACTCTATTCTCTCGAGAATTTAATCCTAAACCACTGGTTTACGATTCTAAACCACCGATTTACGACGCTAAACCACTGGTTTACGATGCTAAACCACTGGTTTACGATTCCAAACCACTGGTTTACGATTGTTCCACCCCGTTAGACAAATCAAAACCACTGGCTCTCTTGTCTAACCACGGATTACACAGATTTTACGGATTGGCTGTCGCCAAAAACACACAGAATCCTATACGAATCCCACACACCAAGTCTATCGTAGCCCCCGGCGGGGCTGAAGGAGGGGCTTTTCATGCGCGCACGCGTGCGTAGTACATATAGCTTAACCCGAAAACATCCCACCCATCCTACACTTCTTACACCTGCACTTAGGTGTAGGATGGGTAGGATGGGTGGGATGTTTTCGTGTTACTTTCTATATACGCGCATACGCGCGCGCGAATGAAACAAATAGAAAATTGAGACAAATAGAAAAGTCACTCTACCAGCACCTAAGTGGGGATAATTGTAGTTGAGCCCACTTTTTGAAGTGAGCTCAACTAATTACCATCATCCGTTTGAAAACCTGTGTGTAATTCTCCTCATCAGCCCAAAAGAGACACACTCCTCAGTTTGGACATCCTGAAATCTTGGATTTTTCCTTTACTTTCTCACCAAGTGAGCAGCTTCATGCTTCACTGCGGAAGCGAGCTTCAGTACAACGTAATTGAAGATAATCATAATCTTACTTCTTTAATCCTAAAAACCTTTTTACCTTATATATCTTTCTTTCTCTGTGGGTCCTCACTCTCTGAAAACCGATGCAAAGGTACGAATGTGTTCGCACACAGCCAAACTTTTCTGAATAAAAACAGAGAAAATACTCATCATTTTGACCTATATCAAAACGGCGGCAAAAAGAGGAAACACGGAGTGGCGGCGCGACAAAACGGCAGAAGCGTCTGACGATTTGTCAGTTACGATTCTTCGGCATAGTCTTTGTGCTACATTTGGCAGATAACAATAGTTCAAATCAAAATTAAGGAGGAAATAATTATGACATTAGACAAGTTTACCATCAAAGCACAAGAAGCCGTGCAGCAGGCAGTCAACAGGGCCCAGCTGAACGGCCAGCAGGCGATAGAGCCTGTCCACATACTGAAAGGAGTATTGGAGAAGGCGAAGGACGTCACGTCGTTCATCTTCCAGAAGCTCGGCGCCAGCGCCCAGCAGGTAGAGACGCTCATAGACCAGGAGATCCAGCACCTGCCGCGTGTGCAGGGCGCCGGGCAGCCCTATCTGTCGAACGAGGCCAACCAGGTATTGGTGAAAGCGCAGGACATCGCACAGAAGATGGGCGATGAGTTCGTCAGCGTGGAGCCACTGTTGCTGGCCCTGCTGGCAGTCAACTCTACGGCCAGCCGCATCATGAAGGATGCCGGCTGCACGGAGAAGGACATGCGTACCGCCATCCAGGAGCTGCGCCAGGGGCAGAAGGTGCAGAGCCAGAGCGCCGACGACAACTACCAGTCATTGGAGAAATACGCCAAGAACCTCGTTGACCTGGCCCGCAAGGGCAAGCTCGACCCCGTCATCGGCCGCGACGACGAGATTCGCCGCCTGTTGCAGATCCTGAGTCGCCGCACGAAGAACAATCCTATATTAATAGGTGAGCCGGGAACGGGTAAGACCGCCATTGTCGAAGGACTGGCCGGGCGTATCGTCCGCGGCGACGTGCCGGAGAACCTGAAGGACAAGCAGGTGTTCTCGCTCGATATGGGTGCGCTCGTGGCTGGTGCGAAGTACAAGGGCGAATTTGAGGAGCGTTTGAAGAGCGTCATCAATGAGGTAACGAAGAGCGAGGGACGCATCATCCTGTTCATCGACGAGATCCACACCTTAGTGGGCGCCGGAGGCGGTGAGGGAGCCATGGATGCCGCCAATATCCTGAAGCCGGCACTGGCACGTGGCGAGCTGAGGGCCATCGGTGCCACGACGCTGAACGAATACCAGAAGTATTTCGAGAAGGACAAGGCCTTGGAGCGCAGGTTCCAGACGGTGATGGTGGACGAGCCCGACGAGTTGTCGGCCATCAGCATCCTGCGAGGCCTGAAGGAGCGCTACGAGAACCACCACAAGGTGCGCATCCAGGACGATGCCTGTATCGCCGCCGTGCAGCTGTCGGAACGCTATATTTCTGAGCGCTTCCTGCCCGACAAGGCCATCGACCTGATGGACGAGGCCGCCGCCAAGCTGCGCATGGAGCGCGACTCGGTGCCGGAGGAGCTGGATGAGATCAGCCGCCGCCTGGCCCAGTTAGAGATTGAGCGCGAGAGCATCAAGCGCGAGACGCCGTCCGTGGGAAGCGGTTCGCCCGCTTCCGAAAAGCTCGCCTCCCTCGACAAGGAGATAGCCGAGCTCCGCGAACAGGAGTCGCAGTTCCGCGCCAAGTGGGAGGGCGAACGACAGCTCATCAACCGCATCCAGCAGGACAAGCAGGAGATGGAAAACCTGCGACTGGAGGCAGAGCGTGCTGAGCGCGAAGGCGACTACGGTCGTGTGGCAGAGATACGCTACTCGAAGCTGAAGGCCCTGGACGACGACATCGCCACTATCCAGCAGCGGCTGAATAGCGTGTCCGACGGTTCTGCCGTCGGAAGACTGGTCCGCGAGGAGGTCACCGCCGACGACATCGCCGAGGTGGTTTCACGCTGGACGGGCATCCCCGTCACCCGCATGCTGCAGAGCGAGCGCGAGAAGTTGCTGCACCTCGAAGAGGAGCTCCACCGTCGTGTCATCGGACAGGACGAGGCCATCAATGCAGTCTCTGATGCCGTACGCCGCTCGCGTGCCGGACTGCAGGACCCCAAGCGTCCTATCGCTTCATTCATCTTCCTCGGCACCACGGGTGTCGGTAAGACGGAACTGGCAAAGGCCCTGGCCGAATATCTGTTCAACGACGAGACGATGATGACGCGTATCGATATGTCCGAATATCAGGAGAAGCATACCGTCAGCCGTCTGATTGGTGCCCCTCCGGGCTACGTAGGCTACGATGAAGGTGGTCAACTGACAGAGGCCGTACGCCGCAAACCCTATAGCGTGGTACTCTTCGACGAGATCGAGAAGGCGCATCCTGATGTCTTCAACATCCTGCTGCAGGTGCTCGACGACGGGCGACTGACAGACAATAAAGGTCGTACTGCCAATTTCAAGAACACCATCATCATCATGACCAGCAATGCCACCCGTGAGCAGCTGCGTATGACCATGCGTCCCGAGTTCCTGAACCGTATCGACGAGACCATCACCTTCAAGCAGCTCACCCAGGAGCAGATTGCCGATGTGGTACGCCTGCAGATGAAGAAGGTGACAGATATGCTGGAGCCTCAGGGCATCCATCTGGATATTACCGATGCCGCAGTCCGCTACCTGGCTCAGGAGGGCTACGACCCCGATTTTGGAGCACGTCCCGTCAAGCGCGCCATCCAGCATCTGGTGCTCAACGACCTATCGCGTAAGATTCTGGCCGACCAGATAGACCGCACGAAGCCAATTGTTATCGACGAGTTCGGTGATGGCCTGGTGTTTAGGAATTAGAAACTTTCCTACAAGTCCCTCTTCAACTGGAGAGGGGCTTTTTTATTATAAAAACATGGTAAAACACGTTAAAGACTTTGGCAGTTTCGCAGTTTCTTGCTATCTTTGTACGATATTATCATTATGAACGTCTATGAAAAGTAGAATAATAGCCTTACTGGCAACAATACTGATGATGCCGATGACTACGACAGCACAAACCTACCAAGCTCTGTGGAAACAGGTCGAACAAGCACAGCAGAAGGACCTGCCCAAGACAGCCATCCAGCACTTGCAGCAGATTGAGACGAAGGCAGGCAAGGAGAAAGCCTACGGCCAATTGCTGAAATCGACACTGATGCATGCTCAGTTGTTGGCACAGGCAGCACCCGACTCACTGCTGCCTGCCGTCAATAGGTTGGAACAGCAGGAAAAGCAGGCGACGAGCGTAGCACTACGTTCTGTTTACGATGCAGTGCTGGCGCAAATATACCAGGATAATAGTCACTTGTCTGACGATCACATGGAGCGGAGTGCATTATTCCGGGAAAAGGCACTGTCTTCTCCAGATGCTTTGGCACAGGTTAAAGCCGAGATGTATATCCCGTTCGTGGTGAGTGGCAGCGACAGTGAACTATATGACAACGACCTGCTGAGTGTAGTAGGCGAGGAACTGGAGGCATGGTCGCTGCTCAATACATATTATAATAAGGTGGGCAATCGTAGGGCAGCCTGTCTTACTGCTCTGAAGATGATAGATAGCATAGAGCAGGCAGACTCGCTGATAGAACTCTATGGCGACTTGCCAGAGGCCGGTGAGGTGGCTATTAAGCGTTACTATCTCATGGATAAGCAGTCGGCAGATAACGACGACAGCAAGGCTAATGCCTTGGCCAAGGAAAAATACGACTGGCTGCAACAGTCACTGAAACGTTGGGGAACATGGAAACGGTCGAACGAATTGCGCAATGCCCTTTCAAACCTTGTCAATCCTCAGTTCTCGGTAGAGGTGCCTCATCAAGTGGCAATGCCTCAGGAGCAGCAGACTGTTTTGCTGAATAACCTTCGGAGTCTGAATAGTATTACAATGCGTGTATGGCGTACAAAGCTGAATGGTGAAACCCAACTGAATCCTGATGATAGTGATGACTTGCGGCAGATTATGAAAGGAGCTGTCGAGCAGACTGCCATGTCGCACACCGTCACTTTCCCGTCTTATGATGAATATCATGTGTTCAACGACAGCACCGAGCTGGGCGGACTGCCTGCCGGAGTATATCTGGTGGAGTTTACCTCGGAGCCTAAAACCGAGACCATTCGCCGACTGTATTTTGTATCAGGCGTGCGCCTGCTGATGCAGTCCCAGCCCGATAACACAAAGCGTTACGAGGTGGTGGATGCCCGTACGGGGCATCCTCTGAAGAATGGAAAGACAAAAACTCTGAAGAAACGCTATTATGAACAGTTGTTTGCATATACTGACACAGACGATTATCTGCCGGGAATGGACGATCGCGGGCGCTACAGCTATTATGAACGGGAATATAAGAGCGAGCATACGTCGCTGTTTGCCGACCGTTCTATCTATCGCCCAGGCCAGACTGTCAACATTACAGCCATAGTTTGGAAGGAACAGAGTGCCACCGATAATGTCACTATATGCGATAAGCATTTAAGGATGGTGTTGCGCGACGCTAACTATAAGGTGGTGAGTGAGCAGAATGTTGTCACCGACAAATATGGCAAGGCAGCGGCACAGTTTACGCTTCCTAAGGGACTACTGAACGGCCGTTTCACAGTTTCCGCCAATACCAGCAGCGTGTCATTCAGCGTTGAGGAGTACAAGCGCCCCACATTCCAGGTGGAATTCGATGAATATAAGGAGTCGTATAAAGGTGGTGATACGGTAAGAGCCCGTGGTCGTGCCATGACATACGCAGGAGTGCCTGTACAAGGTGCCAAAGTACACTACACCGTAAAGCGCCGCGTGGCTTGGTGGTGGATGTCGTATTCATGGTATTGGCAGGGAGGATATTTCGGACGTTCTCTCGACGAGACTCCGCTCTGTGATGGTGATGCTGTGACTGATGATGAGGGCTACTTCTTGATAGAGATGCCCATGCTGTTGCCCGATGACTTGGGGAATGCTCGTATGTATTACAGCTTTGTGGCCGATGCCGACGTAACCGATGTGGCTGGTGAGACACATGCAGCACAACTGATGCTGCCCTTGGGTACCAGGCCTACGGCACTGACATGCGACTTGCCACAAAAGATTCGCAAAGACCAAATGCCTCAGGTAACATTCTCTCGTCGCAATGCAGCGGGTAAAGAGATAGAAGGTAAGGTGAAATATCGTCTGGATGGCGGCAAGTGGCAGCAGACGGCAGCCAATCTTCAATTCTCAATCTTCAATTCTCAATTAAAAAGCGGCTCGCATAGCCTTGAAGCAGTATGTGAACAAGACACTATCGATATTAATTTTGTGGTGTTTGGCCTTGACGACAAGCGCCCCGCCGCATCTACCCACGACTGGTTCTATGCTTCAGCCAGCGAGTTCTCTGCCGACGGCAGCCCCGTCACTGTGCAGGTTGGTTCCAGCGATCCTGATCTTTATATCTTCTACAGCATCTTTTCAGGTGACAAACTCATAGAAGGCGGACATGTAGAGAAAAACGGCGAACTGATTAACCGCAAACTGACATACAAGGAAGAATATGGCAACGGACTGCTTGTAACCTATGCATGGGTTAAAGATGGTGTGTGCTATAATCATCAGCATACTATTCGTCGTCCCATGCCTGACAAACGGTTAACGATGACGTGGGAGACATTCCGCGACCGCCTGACTCCCGGGCAGAATGAGGAATGGCGACTGAAGATAACGAAACCTGACGGCACCCCTGCCGATGCAAGTGTTATGGCCGTGCTCTACGACAAGAGTCTTGACCAGATTCGCCAGCATCAGTGGTCATTTTCTCCGTCGAACTACTTGCCGCTGCCATCTACTTACTGGCAGTGGACAGATTGGTGGAAAATGACCGGTTATGCCTCAAAACAATATAAGTCGCTCAGTGTGAAGAACCTTGTGTTCAGCCACTTCGACCATGATGTCTATCCTTCGTATTTTTCTGTGTATTCCTTAGGAACCAGAAATGTCCGGATACGCGGCAGAAAGGTCATGAGCGCTCCTAATGCATCCTATGCTGCTGTGGCTAACGACGAGGTTATGATGGCTAAGTCTGTTGGGAGTTATTTAGCCGAAGAGGAGTCTGCTGCTGCAGATGTTGACGATCAGTCTGTTGGTGATGCTCCAGAACAGAAGAGTGGGGAAGTGCAGATACGCGAGAATCTCAATGAGACGGCATTCTGCTATCCTCAACTGACGACAGACGAAAAGGGACAGGTGTCCATGAAGTTCACGCTGCCCGAGAGTCTTACAACATGGCGCTTCATGGGTATTGCCAACTCTGCCGACATGCTGTATGGTTATCTGGGCGGTGAGACTGTTGCTCGCAAAGACGTGATGGTACAGCCTAATATGCCGCGCTTTGTACGAGTGGGTGATGAAGCACAGATTGCTGTTCGCATTTCCAACACCAGCGAGCATGCTGTCTGTGGAGAGACAAGGTTGGTATTGACCGCCCCGGAGACAGATAAGGTGGTTTACCAACAGTCACAGCCCCTCAGTGTTGAGGCTGGAAAGACAGGCACAGCCGATTTCCGGTTTTCCATTTCTGATTATCGTCATTCCTTGCTTGTTTGCAAGGTTGTGGCTGTTGGCGATGGTTTCAGCGATGGTGAGCAGCATTACCTGCCCGTGCTGCCCGATGTGGAATATGTCACCAAAACCGTGCCTTACACCCAGCATGAACCTGGAGTGAAGACCATCGACCTGACGACACTCTTCCCTGCCGGCACAACACAACAGAAACTCACAATAGAATATACCAACAACCCCGCATGGCTCATGGTGCAGTCGCTGGCCACCGTCGGACAGCCGTGGGAACACAGTGCCATCGACCAGGTAGCATCATACTATTCTAACCTGTTGGCCAAGAGCTTGTTGGCTAAGAGTCCGCAGGTAAAGACCGTCTTCGAACAGTGGAAGCACGAGGAACAAACCTCTCACCTCTCATCTCTTCACTCTTCACTTTCTAAGAATCAAGAACTGAAGGACCTGGTGCTCAGTGAGACGCCGTGGGTGAATG
>ONKY01000135.1 GCA_900318585.1 uncultured Prevotellaceae bacterium | reverse complement strand
TAAAAGTACGCTCATGAACCAGTTGGTTGGTGAGCGTATTTCTATTGCTACCTTCAAGGCGCAGACCACGCGCCATCGTATCATGGGTATTGTCAATACACCCGACATGCAAATCGTTTTCTCTGACACGCCCGGCGTACTGAAGCCCAACTACAAGCTGCAGGAGTCAATGCTGGCCTTCTCGGAGTCAGCCCTGCAGGATGCCGACGTGTTGCTCTACGTCACCGACGTGGTGGAAAATCCCGAGAAGAACATAGACTTCTTGGAGAAGGTGCAACGGATGACGATACCTGTCATTCTGCTGATCAATAAGATTGACAGCCTATCCGGGGAGTCCGGAAATTCTGGAGGTTCTGGAAAGTCCGGAGAGTCCGGAAAGTCCGGTGAGTCCGAAAAGCCTGGGCAGACTATCCAGGAACGGCTCGGTGAGATTGTGGAGCGCTGGCACACGCTGCTGCCGAATGCGGAAATCCTACCGATTTCGGCGAAGAACAAGTTCGGTGTGGATATGTTGCTGAAGCGTATTCAGGAGCTGTTGCCCGAGAGTCCTGCCTATTTCGACAAAGACCAACTGACTGACAAGCCTGCCCGCTTCTTCGTGTCAGAGATTGTCAGGGAAAAGATACTGCTCTATTACGATAAGGAGATTCCCTATGCCGTAGAGGTTCGTGTCGAGCAGTTCAAGGAAACTGAGCGCAACATCCACATCAATGTGGTCATTTTCGTGGAGCGCGAGTCGCAGAAAGGCATCATCATCGGCCATCAGGGTGTGGCGCTGAAGAAAGTTAGCACTGAGGCCCGTAAATCGCTGGAGAAGTTCTTTGGTAAGCCCATCTTCCTTGAAACCTTTGTCAAGGTAGACAAGGACTGGCGCTCCTCTCAGCGCGAGCTCGATGCCTTCGGCTATAATCCCGAGTAAGGGAATTAAGAATTAAGAGCTCTTTGCGGAGGTTTTGCGAAGAACTCTTAATTCCTAATGCAAATAAGTTAGAGATCCTTCGGCAGCCCCAGTTCTTTCAACAGCTGTTCCTTCCACTTATTGTCTGACAGAGCAGCTTGTCCGTTCTTGGATGCTTCTGCAGCTTTCCAGAATACGCCCATCTGCTTGCTCATGTCCTCGATTTGCTCCTGCTTAACCACCAGCTCGTTCAGCATATCCGTCTGGTCATCCTTGTTTTCCTTTGCCATCTTGCCAATCTCCTGTACGACCAGCAGGGTAGGTTTGGCTTCAATCAACAACTCCTTGTAGGCGTTTCTCCACTCTTCAGCGCTCCAATCGGCTCCTTCTTTGGCTGCCTTTCTTGCCAGTTTTGCCAGTTCAGAACCGCCCTCTTCTTCGTTTTCTGTGACAGTGGTGCTGCCGGCTTCGCTGGCAGCAGCCGCAGGCTGGTTGTCTGCCGGAGCATCGTTCTGACTCTTCTTGTTACAGGATACAATGGCCAAGCCCATCATCAGGGCAAAGGCACCAATCATCAATTTCTTCATTGCTTTCTTCTGTTTAATGTTTATTTTTTGCTGCAAAGGTAGTAAATTATTGATGATTGACAATTGATAATTGATATTTTTTAGTATCTTTGCCCAAAATAATGGAGAAATTACTCCGTCTCGACAAAAAAAGAAACGAGTTTCTTTGTTTTGCGCTCGACTTTTCGTAATTTTGCAGCAAATTTAAGGATTATGGGAAATTTAGTAGCCATTGTGGGCCGTCCGAACGTAGGTAAGTCCACACTCTTTAACCGTCTGACGAAGAGCCGTCAGGCTATTGTCAGCGATGAGGCAGGCACCACCCGCGACCGCCAGTATGGCAAGTGCGAATGGTGCGGCCGCGAGTTCTCAGTAGTCGATACTGGCGGCTGGGTGGTCAACAGCGACGACATTTTTGAGGAGGAGATACGCAAGCAGGTGCTCGTTGCCACCGAGGAAGCCGATCTCCTGCTCTTCCTCTGCGACATCAAGAACGGAGTCACCGACTGGGACCTGGATGTGGCGCAGATACTGCGACGCTCGAAGCTCCCTACGCTGCTCGTTGCCAACAAGGCTGACGACGGTAAGGATCTCTACAGCCAGTATGAGTTCTACAAGCTCGGCCTGGGCGACCCCTTCTGCATCAGCGCCGCTACGGGCAGCGGCACGGGTGACCTTTTGGACAAGATTGTTCAGATGCTTCCAGAGAAGAGCGGCGATGACCTCGAAGAAGGCATTCCCCGCTTTGCTGTCGTGGGGCGCCCGAATGCGGGGAAGTCCAGCCTCATCAACGCCTTCATCGGCGAGGAGCGCCACATTGTGACCGATATTGCCGGCACCACTCGTGACAGCATCTACACCCGTTACGACAAGTTTGGCTTCGACTTCTACCTTGTCGACACTGCCGGCATCCGCCGTAAGAACAAGGTGACGGAGGACTTGGAGTTTTACAGCGTGATGCGCTCCATCCGTTCCATTGAAAACAGCGATGTCTGCATCCTCATGATTGATGCTACCCGCGGCATCGAGGCTCAGGACATGAACATCTTCCAACTCATCCAGAAGAACAACAAGTCACTTGTCGTGGTGGTGAACAAGTGGGATCTCGTGGAGGACAAGTCGCAGGTGGTCATTTCTACCTTTGAGAATGCCATCCGCGAGCGTATGGCTCCTTTTACCGACTTCCCCATTATTTTCGCTTCAGCGCTCACCAAACAGCGAATCTTCAAGGTACTCGAGACCGCCAAGGAGGTCTATCTCCATCGTAAGGCACGCATCGGCACTACGAAACTCAACGAGGTGATGCTGCCGCTCATCGAGGCATACCCGCCCCCCTCTGTCAAGGGAAAGTACATCAAGATCAAGTATGTGAGCCAGGTGCCCGACACGCAGATTCCTACCTTCGTGTTCTACGCCAACCTGCCGCAGTATGTCAAGGAGAATTATAAGCGCTTCCTGGAAAATAAGATTCGCGAGAACTGGTGCCTTACCGGCTCCCCCATCAACGTCTTTATTCGAGCCAAATGAGCCACGGTTCTTCACTGTTTTCTTCTGAGGACCACGGCTTTAGACGGTTTGCCACGGCTTGTGTGGTTTGGCTGTTGACCCTTTCGTTTTCTGGCTGTGGAGACGTCACTCCTGAGCAGGCTGCTGCCCTGGCTGCCCAGGGCTATTACCGCCACCTCGTTGCCGGCGAGTACGAGGAGTTCTTGGAAGGCAAGGCAGGGAGCGATTCCCTGCCGGAACTTTACCGTGAACAGTTGCTCACCGCCTACCGCCAGTTCCATGCCCAGCAGCAGGCTCATCGCGGCATCCGTGAGGTCAGCATCAGCAATGCCCGCCGCGACACGCTTTCCCATTACATCAGCGTGTTCCTCCTCCTCAGCTATGGCGACTCCACCCGCGAGGAGATTGTCGTACCTATGGTGGACTACGACGGACGCTGGCGCATGAAATAGGTCTTGCCTCTGTAGTGGTCAGTAAAGTTAGTCAGACAGCATTCTTCGTCACGGCTTCGCGCATTTCCTTGAGCAGGTCGGAGGCGAAAATGAAGTCGGTGAGACGCTTGTTGGTGCTGCCCATGATGTCGGCTGAGACACCTTGCCACTCCTTACGGCCCTCGTAGATGAAGATGATGTTCTCGCCTATGCCCATGACGGAGTTCATGTCGTGGGTATTGATAATGGTAGTCATGTTATACTCCTGGGTGATAGAGTGCAGCAAGTCGTCGATGATAAGCGAGGTCTTAGGGTCGAGTCCGCTGTTGGGCTCGTCGCAGAAGAGGTACTTGGGGTTGAGGGCGATGGCGCGGGCAATGGCTACGCGCTTCTGCATACCGCCGGAGATTTCCCCCGGGTACTTCTGCTCGGCGCCTACGAGGTTGACGCGGTCGAGGCAGTACATGGCGCGCTTCTCCCGTTCGCGCAGGGTCATGCTGGAGAACATATCTAAGGGGAACATGACGTTCTCCAGGACGGTGAGCGAGTCGAATAGTGCTGCCGACTGGAAGATCATACCCATCTCGCGGCGCATGTGTACCTTCTCCTGCTTTGACATGGCTACGAAGTCGCGGCCGTCGTAGAGCACCTGTCCGCTGGTGGGCTCCAGCAGTCCTACGAGGTTTTTCATGAGCACGGTCTTGCCGCTGCCGCTCTGTCCGATGATGAGGTTGGTCTTGCCGTCCTCGAATACGGTATTGATGCCCTGCAATACGTCCTTTTTGCCTTGCAAGTGTCCATCGGCCGAGCGGTCTTCAAAGCTCTTATATAGGTTCTTTACTTCGATCATTATTTTGGGGGAGTTTAGGAGTTGCTCCTAAGACAGCAATTGCGTTAAAAATACATCGGAGAAGAGGATGAGCACGCTGGAGGTGACGACGGCGTCGGTGGAGGCCTTTCCAACATTGACGGAGCCGCCCTCGACGGTGTAGCCGCAGAAGGCAGGAACGCTGGAAATGATGAAGGCGAAGAACTGGCTCTTGATGATGCTCATCCACATGAACCAGGGCACGAAGTCGTGCTGCAGGCCGGCCGTCAGTTCGTCGGGCGGCATAATGTGGCCGATGTACGAGGTGGCGTAAGCACCTACGATGCCCATGCCCGAGGAGAAGATGACGAGCAGCGGCATGATGGTGAGCATACCCGCAATCTTAGGCAGGATGAGGTAGGAAGCAGAGTTGACGCCCATAATCTCCAGTGCGTCAATCTGCTGGGTGACACGCATCGTGCCCAGCTCAGAGGCAATGTTCGACCCCACTTTTCCTGCCAGAATGAGGCACATGATGCTGGACGAGAACTCCAGTAGCATGATCTCACGGGTGGTGTAGCCGGCTACCCATCGTGGCATCCAGGGCGACTCGATGTTGAGTTTCATCTGGATGCAGATAACGGCGCCGATGAAGAAGGAGATGAGGAGCACGATACCGATGGAGTTGACGCCAAGCTGCGCCATCTCCTTGACGTACTGCTTCCAGAACATACGCATCCGCTCAGGTACGGAGAAGGTGCGCCCCATGAGTATGAGATAGCGGCCGAAAACGGTCAGCCATTTGTGTATTAACATTAATAAAATGTATTTTTGCCTGCAAAGTTACGAAATTCTGACAGAAATTTGTAACTTTGCAGCAAAAAATTAACTCATGGCAGAAGAAAAGACTGTTTTAAGGGCCGAAGGACTGGTGAAACGCTACGGTCGGCGCACGGTGGTGAACGATGTGAGCTTCCAGGTGGAGCAGGGCGAGATTGTGGGCCTGCTCGGGCCTAACGGTGCCGGCAAGACCACGTCGTTCTATATGACGACGGGATTGGTGGTGCCCAACGGCGGCAGGGTGTTCTTGGACGACGTGGAGGTGACGAACTATCCCGTCTACAAACATGCCCGTGCCGGCATAGGCTACTTGGCGCAGGAGGCCTCGGTGTTCCGCAAGATGAGCGTCGAGGACAATATCTTGAGCGTCCTTGAGATGCGTGGTCTGCCACGTGAATACCAGTTGGAGAAGTTGGAAGAGCTGATCAAGGAGTTCCGCTTGGGGAAGGTACGCAAGAACAAGGGCGACCAGCTCTCAGGTGGTGAGCGCCGCCGTTGCGAGATAGCCCGCTGCTTAGCCAACGAGCCGAAATTCATCATGCTTGACGAGCCGTTCGCGGGTGTCGACCCGATCGCCGTCGAGGACATCCAGTTCATCGTCTGGAAGCTGAAAGACCGTAATATCGGCATTCTAATAACCGACCATAACGTTGAGGATACGCTTTGTATCACCGACCGTGCCTACCTGCTGTTCGAGGGGCGCATCCTGTTCCATGGCACGCCTGAGGAGTTGGCTGCCAACCAGATTGTTCGCAAGAACTACCTGACGGAGTCGTTCGTGCTGCGCCAGAAGGACTTCTCGGCTATTGAAGCCGAGCGTGCTGCAGCAGAGAGCGATCTTTAGTAATCCCAAACTTATTGGCCGCCGAGTCGTGAAAAGTACTCGGCTATGTCATCCCAAGTCTTGAAGTTGTCGCTGCCGAAATGGATGAGCGTCGCCATCGTATCGTCGGCTTTGTCAGCGTCGATGAGGTAGTCGCCGTAGAGTAGCTGTTTCTGGTTGGTGAACACGGTGTGTCCGTAGACGGGCACGTTGATGTACTCGTAGAGCCACGACAGCGTCGCGGCATACGGAGAACTATCTGCGGGAGCGGGGGCGACGAAGAAGAGCTGATAGTTCTCAAGGAGTGTGCGGATGACCTTCTGCGAGGACGACTGAGGCTTCCCGTACTTGTCGATGAGGGTGTTGACGTCGATGTAGACGATGGGACGCTCACGCTTCTCCTGCCTGTCGTCCATCCATCGGATGACGGGCACGACGGAGTGCATGAACGAGCGGTCATTCATGCGGTGCTCGCCGTGGAAGCGAACGGCCTGCCTGTAGTGTTGGGTGAACAGGTCGTAGGTGTGTACCAAGGTGTCCTCGTCGCCAAAGAGCCCCCACACATGCTGCTGTTCCTCCGGCTCTGCGGCTCTGGCGAAATTCTGTAGCGTGATGTTTCGGTACTCCTTCACCAAGGGCTTGTCCACATAGAATTCCTGCACGCCATCCTGACGAGGCGAGAAGAACTGCTGCTTGCCAGTCAGCCCGTGCTCGCCCATCGTGTCGGCAATCTGGAAGGCGGGATTGATGAGGATGCGGTCGTAGCCGTAGAGCATCTCGGCATACATGCCGCCCATGGAGGTGCCGATGATGAGGTCTGGCTTCTCCTGTTCGCATACCTTATATAATAGTTCCAGCGCCTCGGCCGGATGGATGGGCAGGTCGGGGGCGACGACGTCAGCGTTGGGCATCACCTCGCGGATGCGGGTGACGGTGCCTGACTGTCCTGAGGATGCGAAGCCGTGGACGTATAATACTTTCTTCCCTTCGAGGAGGTGCGGGAATTGTTTGATGTATTCCATAGGTTTACCACTTTTTTTGTTACAAAGGTACGAAAATTTCGGTTAAGTGAGAACAGAAAAGCGTGTTTTTCTGTCGAACGTGAGAAATTTATCCAATAAGTGGGTGAAAAACCAAAAAAATCTCGCTCCTTGCAACTTTTTCGTTTCTTTTCTCGTCAAACGGATAAAGAAACCAATAAAAAACAAGTTAGTTATGAGAAAAAGTGTGATTCTTAGCCTCCTTGCTGTGATGTTGCTGTCAGCCTGCAAGCTCGACCTGAACGTTGGCAACGGCAAGAGGATTGACCCCAGCGGGAACATCGTGAAAAACGAGTACAAACAGGAACCCTTTACGGATGTGGACGTTGACGTCCTGGCTAATGTGAAGTTCATTCAGGGCAGCGGTTCCGATTATCGTGTAGTTCTCTCCTGTCCGGACAACTACGTCGACCTGTTTAAGTTCAAGGTGTCGGACGGCGAACTGAAAGTGGACTTCAGCCGCAGCAATGTCAATATTGATGCCAAGAATGTTGACATCACCATCTTTGCGCCCACGCTCCGCAAGTTGGAGAACAGCGGTGTGGCGAGTGTGGAGATTGACCGGCTGAACGCTGATGAGTTTACAATCGAGAATTCCGGTGTGGGCAAGGTTTACTTGTCGGGCCTGAAGGTTAGAAAGCTCGATGCTGAGTGTAGCGGCGTGGGCGGCATGGAGCTGTCTGGTGTTGCCGACGAGGCTGATTATGAGTGCAGCGGCGTGGGTGGCATCGAGGCCAAGGAGTTGAAGGCTAAGTCGGTGAAAGCCGAGGTGAGCGGGGTAGGGGGCATCAGTTGCTACGCCTCGGAGCGCATCAACGGCGAGGTGAGCGGCGTCGGTTCCCTGACGTATGGCGGCTCTCCTCAGCAGAAGGAGCTGAAGCGTACAGGTATAGGTAAGATTTCCGAATTGTAATGCCTTTGGCTTGATATAAATCAATAAATTAGCTGTTTTAGGTAAAAAGTTGCCGGAAACGTTGCATATTATTTAAATAGGTATTAATTTTGCAGCGTGTTTTTCATAGTATTAGATTTAAGGTTAACAATGATGGGGTCAGAGCGCTGACCCTTTTTTTTGTGCCAAAAAGTTTGGAGTGTTAAGATTTTTTCGTTAAATTTGCAGCGGAAAACATACAAAGACCTATAACGCTTTAATCTTATAACCTTTAAACTTTACAATTATGAAAAAGTATTTTGCAGAACTCTTTGGCACGTTTGTGCTGACGTTTCTCGGTTGCGGTGCTGCCGTTAGTTTGAACTGTGGTGTTGATACGGCTTCTGTCGTTGGCACGGCATTTGCCTTCGGTCTGGCTGTTGTGGCAATGGCCTACACCATTGGAGGTATCTCCGGTTGCCACATCAATCCAGCCATCACGTTGGGTGTGTTCCTCAGTGGACGCATGAACGGTAAGGATGCAAGTATGTATATGCTCTTCCAGATTATTGGTGCCGTGATTGCCGCAGCCCTGCTGGCATTGCTCGTCGCTACCGATCCAGGGCTGGCCCGTGGTACTGCTACCGGAGCCAACGCCTGTGCCTCCGATAACGTCGTCAACGGTCTGCTGGCCGAGATCATCCTCACCTTTATCTTCGTGATGGTTGTTCTGGGTGCTACAGCCAAGACCAACGGTGCCACGAACAACTTTGCCGGTCTGGCCATTGGCCTCTCGCTGATACTTATCCATTTGGTGGGCATCAACTTCACCGGCACCAGCGTCAACCCTGCCCGTAGTATTGGTCCCGCACTCTTCGAGGGCGGCAAGGCTCTTGAGCAGATTTGGGTCTTCATCGTTGGCCCATTAGTGGGTGGTGCCTGCGCAGCTGGCGTATGGAAGATGATTGAGCCGGAGGAGAAGTAATAACTCCTACCAGTTTCTCAACTATTAAAACAACAGATTAGACTGATCCTTCGGATTAATTTTGTAGAGAACAAATAAAAGGTGCGCTCCATGCTGGGCGCACCTTTTATGATTGTTATTTGATTGACCAAGGTCGAGTGCGGAAGTGAGAGCGCGCTCTCACTTCGTTCACTTCATCACGACCTTCTTGCCTTTCTGGATGTAGAGGCCCTTCGTGGGCTTCATCACCTTCTGACCCTTCAGGTTGTAGAGCTGTGTGGCCTGCTGCTGGATGCTGATGCCAGTGATGCTGGCAAGACCTTCGGCAGCGTCAACGGCGAACTCGGTGGTCACGTATGCATTCTTGCCTGTGAATTTCGGGAATGCGTCGGTAGCCATCACGCCGTGAACCTTTTCAGTCTGCTCCTTGAAGAAGGCAAACTTACCGGCTTCAAGCACGGCGTAGTCAGTACCCTCAACCAACTCGGTGCCGGAAGCGGTCACGAAGCTGTAGGTGGTCTGTTTGGGACCAGCGACCGCCTGCGCCGCGACGCCCTCAACGGCCTGCGTCCGGGGCTCTATATCGTGGACGGCCGGAAGGTAGTGGTTAAATAATCAAATAGTGGTTAAATAACCCAAATTTATACGGTATATTTCTTGAGTTCTCGCTTTTATTTCGTATCTTTGCAAACCTAAACTTTAACCGATAAGAAACAGAGCGATGAACAGAAACATTACAATAGCTGCACTCTTGCTCATGTTGGGGCAGAGTGCAGTTGCTTTACCGCGTATAGCGTTTGAGAAAGCAGATACTGTCAAGACCGACACCGTCAAGACTGATACCGCCAAGGTGGACAGTGTGCCAGTGAAGAAAGAAGTGGCCAAGAAGCATGAGTGCTGTGAGGACACCACCGTCAAGGATCATAGCAAGCCTTACCACAAGCTGGTGAAGAAGGGCGGCTCCTGCCAGGAGGGTATGTTCCGCGTGCGCCACATAGAGAAGAAGTGGTACTGGGAGATTCCCGAGAGCCTGTTGGGGCGGCTGATGCTGTCCGTGAGCCGCTTGGTGAACGTACCGCAGGGCTTCGACAGACTGCCTGGCGAGGAGATAAACCAAAACAGCGTCTACTTCGAGAAGCGAGACACCAGCACCATCCTGCTGCGTACTTACGCCCACACACAGGTGGCCGACCCTGACGACGACATTGCCGCGCTGGTGGCACGCTCCACCACCGACCCCATCGTCATGGCCTTCAATATCATCGGGCAGAATCCTGACAACGGCGATGACCTCATAGAGGTGACGCCGCTGCTCACCGGCGACAATGTCATTGCCGGATTCAGCAATTCTGCCAAGACCGCGCTGGCCCTCGGCGGGCCGAAGAACGACCGTTGCTTCGTCGATACCGTCATGGCCTTCCCGACGAACCTGGAAATCAGCACCCTCCGCACGTATGGCGTCTCCGGACGTTTAGGCAATACCCCCGCCGGACGCTCCGGCGACGTGACGCTCAGCCTGAACACCAGCTTAGTGCTGCTGCCCGAGGTGCCCATGCAGCCACGCTTGGAGGATGAGCGCGTGGGCTACTTCGTCAATAATATTACCAAGTTTGAGGATGAACGCCAGTCGTCGCACCACGCCATCGTCTCGCGCTACCGCTTGGAGCCGAAGGACCCGCAGGCCTACGCTGCCGGTAAGCTGGTGGAGCCGAAGAAGCAGATTGTATACTACATCGACCCCGCTACGCCGAAGAAGTGGATACCCTACCTGAAGCAGGGCGTGGATGACTGGAACATCGCCTTCGAGAATGCCGGTTTCAAGAACGCCATCGTAGCCAAAGAGGTGCCTGCCGACGGCAGCGTCAGCCCTGATGATGCCCGTTACAGCTTCATCCGCTACTTGCCGTCCGAGACAGAGAACGCCTACGGCCCCCGTATCGTCGATCCGCGCAGCGGCGAGATTATGGAGGCCCACGTCTGCTGGTATCACAATGTGATGAACCTCGTGCGCAAGTGGTACATCGTGCAGTGCGGCCCGTTGGACAAGCGCGCCCAGAAGATGAAACTCGACGACAAGCTCATGGGGCAGCTCATCCGTTTCGTCTCAAGCCACGAGGTGGGTCACACCCTCGGCCTGCGTCACAACATGCTCTCCAGCAGTTTTACACCTGTAGAGAAACTGCGTGACAAGGCATGGGTGGAGAAGCACGGCCACACCGTGAGCATCATGGACTATGCCCGCTTCAACTACGTGGCACAGCCCGAGGACAAGATTGGCGAGAAGGGACTCTTCCCCCGCATCGGCGACTACGACAAGTGGGCCATCAAGTGGGGCTACCAGTACCGCCCGGAGTTCAAGGACCCCTATGCCGAAAAGAAAGCCCTTCGCTCGCAGGTGAGCGCTATGCTCAAGGCACATCCGAACATGTCGTATGTCGGCGACGAGGGTCGCGGACAAGACCCCCGCAGCCAGACCGAGAGCCTTGGTGACAACAATATGAAGGCCTCCACCTACGGCATCAAGAACCTGCAGCGCGTTATGCAGAACCTGGAAGAGTGGACGAAGCAGCCCGATGGGCAGTACGATGACCTGAGCGAGATGCACCGCGCCGTGAAGCAGCAGTTCCAGCGCTATGTGGGTCACGTCCAGCGCAACGTCCTCGGACGGGAGCACAACACCGTGCCCGGCATGAAGCCTTTCGACCTCGTGCCAAAGGACGTGCAGAAGGAAGCCATCCAGTGGGCTGGCGACAACGTTATGGAGCCCGCCCTCTGGCTCTATCCTCAGAGCATCAAGGATAAGCTCGGCTTCGATGAGGAGGAAGAGCTGCTCTCCATGGCCCGTTCTGGCGTGTCCTATCTGCTCTCGCCCACGATGCTGGCTAACCAGTATAAGGACGGTGTCTACCCGATGGACGAATACCTCGCCGACGTGTTTGCCACCGTCTGGAAACCCCTGAATAGCAAGGAGGAGAAACGCAACAGCTTCCGCCGACAGCTGCAGCGCTACTATGTCCTGGCTCTTGACCGCGTACTCAACAACACCCAGCCCACCACCTCGACGGTGTCTTCTACTCCTACAATGACCGTACAGCGCACCACCGGCGGCGCCGACTCCTATGCTGCCAACAGCGATGCCATCCTTTTCGCTGAGCAGCACCTCGACACCGTGGAGAACTACCTGAAGCAGCAGCCCCAGGACGGCTCTATCAACGCCCTCCACTACAAGAACCTCTTGCTCCGCATCAAGAAGATCCGTGAACAGTACGAGTCGGGGAAGAAGTAATAAGGTGAGCAGACCTCGGAGGTCTCTTTGCTGAGGCTCTCTGCACTTTACGGTACGGAATATTTTTCTGCCTAGGGACTGTCTCCTATCGGCCGGCCTATTGGTGTTAGCGTCTGCATACATAATATAATATATGCGTGCGCAAAGAAGAAGGCTTAGCGGAAAGCGGCTGAAGTTCGATTGGTAGACGTAGACTTTTAGGACAGCCCCTCTATTTCTCCGTTGACGATGGTGATGCGCTCTGCCTGTGGGCTGCGGGGCAGTCCCGGCATACGGAGCATGTCGCCAGCAATAGCAACAATCATCTCGCTGCCGCAGTTCAGTATCAGGTCGCGGATGCGGATGGTGAAGCCTTCGGGGGAACCGTAGCGCTTGGAGTCGGCCGAGAACGAGAACTGGGTCTTCGCTATGCAGACGGGGTAATGGGCGATGGCACCGTCCTCGTCGGTAAAGGTGGCACGCAGGGATTCGAGCTTCTTGGTGACGGTCTTGCCATACTCCACTGCCGATGCGCCGTAGATGCGCTTGCACACCTTCTCAATCTTGTCCTCTAAGCAGTCGGCCTCCTTATAGGTGAAATGGATGGGCAGGGGCTGCTGTTTGTCGATGGTGTCTACGACGGTCTGCGCCAGCTCTATGGCTCCCTCACCACCACGGAGGAATGCTTCGTTGACAGCGAAGCCCACGCCGAGGTCCTCGCAGTTCTTGCGTACAATGTCTATCTCTTCCTCCACGTCGGTGTCGTGGCGGTTGAGCGTCACCACAACGGGCTGTCCGAAGCCCTGCATGTTGCGGATGTGGCGGTTCAGGTTCTTCAGGCCCTCTGTCAGTCCTGCGGCGTTGGGCTCCTTGATGTGTTCGAGGTCTACGCCGCCGTGCATCTTCAGTCCCTGGGTGGTGGCTACGATAACCACCAAGCGCGGCTGGAGACCGGTCTTGCGGCACTTGATGTCAAAGAACTTCTCTGCTCCCAAGTCAGCACCGAAACCTGCCTCTGTCACGACGTAGTCGCCGAAGGTCATTGCCATCTTGGTGGCTACTACGCTGGAGCAGCCGTGGGCAATGTTGGCAAAGGGACCGCCGTGGATGAAGGCGGGCGTGTGCTCGGTGGTCTGCACCAGATTGGGGTTGAGGGCATCGCGCAGCAGCACAGTAATGGCTCCTGCCACGCCGAGGTCTTTCACCTTGAACAGCTTGCCGTCGGCGGTGATGCCTAAGACGATATTCTCAATGCGGCGCTGCAAGTCCTCCTCGCTGGTGGCTAAGCAAAGGATAGCCATGAGCTCCGAGGCGGGTGTGATGTCGAAGCCAGTCTCAGAGACCACTCCGTCGCCGCGCAGGCCTGTCACCACGTTGCGCAGGGCGCGGTCGTTGACGTCGAGCACGCGCTTCCAGAAAATCTCGCGCAGCGAAAAGCCCTCTTTGCGGTGCTGGTAGAGGTAGTTGTCGAGCAGAGCGCTGATGGTGTTGTGGGCAGAGGTGACGGCGTGAAAGTCGCCCGTGAAGTGGAGGTTGATCTTCTCCATCGGCAGCACCTGGGCGTAGCCGCCGCCGGCAGCACCGCCCTTCATGCCGAAGCAGGGACCTAAGGAAGGCTCGCGCAGTGCCACTACGGCCTTCTTGCCGAGCTTGTTGAGTCCCAGTGTGAGGCCTATGCTGACGGTAGTCTTGCCAATGCCAGCTTTCGTAGGGCTGATGGCAGTGACGAGGATAAGGCGGCTCTGCTTCACCCGCTCCTCGTCTATTAACTCCACTGGCACCTTGGCCATGTAGCGGCCGTAGGGTTCAATATCGTCGGGGTTGATGCCCAACTGCTCTGCTATCTCCTGAATGCGCTTCAATTCGCACTCCCTTGCTATCTGTATATCTGTCTTCATATTCTGTATTAAGTTAGTAAGCGGCTGCAAAGGTACGAAATTTAAGGGAAAAGTGAACATTGAAAAGTGAAAAATTTGCTGCCGCTGTTAAATATTGATGCATGATTTCAATACTCGGTGCTTATTTTGCAATAGTCGTGGAGTATTCCGGATTACTCGGTGAGAATTGACCGAAAACTGAAATCAGTATTTTTCGAATTGGCTGCCGCTTCAGGGATGTCAGCAGAAAATGTCGGGAAATTGTTTGGCGGTTAAGGGAAAAAGTCGTAATTTTGCCGAGAAATTGACAGAACATCAGTTAGACATTGTAATAGAAACTATGAACGAGACAGAAAATAAGCAGCAAGGCCTGCAGATAGAACTTACGCCGGAGACGGCTCAGGGCGAGTATGCCAACTTCGCCATCATTACCCATTCGTCCAGTGACTTTGTGCTTGACTTTGCCCGTGTGCTCCCGGGGGTGCCCAAGGCTCAGGTGAAGAGCCGTGTTATCCTGGCTCCTGAGCACGCGAAGCGGTTGCTGGGTGCGCTGCAGGAGAATATCATGCGCTACGAGCGTGCATACGGAACGATCAAAATCCCCCAGCAGGAGGCGCGCACCATTGCTCCATTCAACGTGACCAAGGGCGAGGCATGAAGGGTGAATCTCCTTGTGAAGGGTGAAGGGTGAAAGGTGAAAGGTGAAGGGTCACCCTTCACGAGGAGAGCCACCCTTCACCAATATCTCTACGCGCGCAAGCATTTTGCTTTGTTAAGGATTTATAATAAAGTTATATTGTGTTAATTCTGAATCCTTCAAAGCTTTTTCTTCTTTATTAATTAGGTAGATTCGGAAAATAGTTGTACCTTTGCAGCCCGAATCGCCTTTTTGTGGGCGTTCCTTTGCGTAAATAGCTGAATATAAACAAAATAATATATAAACAAATAATTAAAAAGTAAAAGTATTATGCCTACAATTTCACAATTGGTAAG
>ONKY01000136.1 GCA_900318585.1 uncultured Prevotellaceae bacterium | reverse complement strand
CTGGAGACATTGATGACCGCAAGCCGCTTGAGCATAAGGCGTTTATGGAATTCCTGTATGGGAAGCTTGTCGGAGACAAAGGCTATATCGGCAAAGAACTCTTCCAACGACTGTTTGTTGACGGCATACAGCTGATAACCAAACTTAAGAGCAATATGAAGGGCGCTTTAATGACGATGTCGGACAGGTTGCTGACCAGGAAGAGAGCCATTATAGAGACCGTTAATGACGAACTAAAGAATATAGCTCAAGTGGAACACTCACGACACAGATCGTTCGATAATTTTATGGTTAATCTCTTGGGAGCACTGGCTGCATATTGCTTCTTCCCCAAGAAACCATGCATAGCATGTGAGAGGGCTATCGACAATCAATTAACCCTCTTCTGAATTCGTCGAACTCACGTTAATTTACGATGACAAAGAAGCGATTGATTGAGCTGGCGGTGAAGGTGTTAGTAGCCGCACTCACCGCATTCCTGACCGCACTGGGCACGACCAGTTGCATGGGGCTCGGCCCTCTGTACTAAAAACCTCTCCCCAGCCCCTCCTACAACGGGAGGGGCTTTTTTGTGCTCTCTTCTTAAGTGATGGTAAAAAATAACTTGGTACGATTGATGGTTTCTTAAACACGAAAGTGCTATAATTCGCAAATATCAGCAGAATTAGGTTCGCATTTTTGGATAGTTCGTAGAAAAGTTGTAATTTTGCACCCGAATTTCAAGAAATTGGGCGTCGAACCTGATTAAATGACTCAAGAAGGGTCCGATATGGGTGCATTGTCTAATGTGCCGACTCGTGGAGGCGAGGCTGATCCTCCAAGCGCCGGGCTTACCCCCGATGCCTTCCCCGAAGCGAAAAACTTAGCAACAGGGGTGTCGGTGAGATATGCCCATGACCCTGGCAGGCAATGGTATGTGTTCCGTGCCTCATACGGAAGGGTGGACAGGGCTGCTGAGCTGCTGATAGAGGACGGCACCTACACCTACGTTGCCCGGCGGTATGTCCAAAAGTATGTGCATGGCCGGAGGAAGCGCGTGCTTGAGGCACTGATTCCTAACCTGCTGTTCGCATATACGACGGCAGACAAGGCCGACGAATATGTAAGGCGCACGCCTGCGCTGTCGTTCCTGTCGTATTATTACAATCATTTCAAGATAGACGGCGAGCAGAAGAATCCCCCGCTGACGATACCGTGTGCCGAGATGGATAATTTCATCAGGGCAACAGTAAGCATGAACGACCACCTGCTGTTCGTGGAACCGTCGCAGTGCCACTACAAGAGTGGTGACACGGTAAGGGTCGTTGACGGGTTGTTCAGGGGCGTTGTGGGGAAGGTTGCCCGCGTGGCCGGCCAGCAGCGGGTCATCGTCACCCTTCCTGAAATCGGTATGGTATCTACTGCCTACATCCCCACCGCTTTCTTGGAAATAATGCACAAATAATAATGCACAAAGAATAATGCATAATTCATAGTTAAGATGAGAAGAGTTGTTATCACTGGTATGGGTATTTGGTCCTGCTTGGGAACAAATATTGAAGAAGTCAGGGAGTCGCTTTACAATGGCAAGTCTGGCATAGGTATTGACGAGGACAGGATGGAGTATGGCTTCCGTTCCGGACTGACAGGTATCGTACAGCGCCCTCAGTTGAAGGGCCTGCTGGATCGCCGCACACGCATGGGGCTTTCGGAGGAGGCAGAGTATGCCTTCATGTCCAGCAAGGATGCGTTTCAGATGGCAGGCATCGACGATGACTACCTGCTGCAGAACGAGGTGGGCGTGATCTTCGGCAATGACTCGTCGGCCAGCGCCGTGGTGGAGTCTGACAGGATCATGCGTGAGAAGCACGACTCGGCCATGATTGGCTCGGGCCTGATCTTCCAGGGCATGAACTCCACGGTGAACATGAACATGAACACCATCTTCCACCTGCGCGGCGTCAATTTCTCCGTCAGCTCAGCCTGCGCCAGCGGCTCACACGCCATCGGCCTGGCTTACCTGCTCATCAAGCAGGGCTTGCAGGAGGTGGTGCTCTGCGGTGGTGCCCAGGAAGTGAACAAGTACAGTATGTCGTCGTTCGACGCCCTGAATGCCTTCTCCATCCGTATGGACGAGCCTGCCAAGGCCAGCCGTCCCTTCGACCGCGACCGTGACGGACTGATACCCAGTGGAGGCGCAGCGTCGTTGGTGTTGGAGGAATATGAACATGCCGTCAAGCGCGGTGCCAACATCATTGGAGAGGTGTGTGGCTATGGCTTCTCGAGCAATGGCGGCGGTATAAGTCAGCCCAGCGACGTGGGCAGCGTGATAGCCATGACGCGTGCCATGAACGATGCCGGCGTCAGCGTTGGCGACATTGATTATATCAACGCCCATGCCACCTCGACGCAGCAGGGCGACATGTTTGAGGCCATCGCCCTGAACCGCCTGTTCAACGGCCAGCGTGCCCTCATCTCCAGCACGAAGTCCATGACGGGCCACGAGTGCTGGATGGCTGGTGCCAGTGAGGCTGTCTACTCGCTCATCATGATGCAGAACAACTTCGTGGCACCGAACATCAATTTCGAGAATCCTGACGAATACTCCGAGCCGTTGAACCTGACGGCCAAGACCGTGGAGACGGAGCTCAACGTGGTGCTCAGCAACTCCTTCGGCTTCGGCGGCACCAACTCGGCATTAGTGATTAAGAAACGGTGAACATTGCGCTCGAGCTTGCTCGCTTTCTTGCGCTCCGTGGGTGCTCAGGCGCTTTGCGGAGGTCTTGCAAAGAACATTGAACATTGAACG
>ONKY01000137.1 GCA_900318585.1 uncultured Prevotellaceae bacterium | reverse complement strand
TATACGTCTATGAATGCAGTATCTTTGAACAACCTTTGGACTTATATTCAGGGACTATCGCTTACGGCAAGCAATCGCAAGTGGCTGGCAGAAAAGCTCATAGAACCAGAGGGAAAAGAGGTCATGAGCGATCAAGAAATTAAAGAAGGACTAACAGAAGCCTTCTCTCAACTTGATGGCTTAAAGCAAGGGAAGGTCAAAACACGTAGTGCCGAAGAGTTGCTTTATGAGCTTTGAGATAAAGACCATCGAAGTGTTTGACCGCCAAGCAAAACGTTTGGCAAAACACTATACGTCCTTTAAACAGGATTATAAAGTCTTTCTCGATGAGCTGCGCAAGAATCCTTTGACAGGAACAGATTTAGGGGGTGGCTGCGCAAGGACAGATAGTCCTCTTGTCAATCTACGATAAGTCAGAGCAGAGTAGTATTACTGATAACGAAATCAAACACCTTATGCAATTGGCAAAAGAGATATAAGTATAAACAATAATGTATAACCCCTAAAAACATGAATGCCTATGGGCTGAGATTAAATAATTTGAATAAGGACATATAGGATGAACATCCGCTTTTAGATTCTTGCTAACTGAAAATCGGCAAATTTTCAAGCAATTGTACAAGAACAGAAGTAGGAAGTTCGCGCCTGATGGCGTGGACTTTACTCGTTTAAGTACATTAGGTGTTTGCCGATACCTCAGTTAGCGTAGACGAAGTAATTTGTCCACGTTTTTTATTGACAACAAACAAAATAATTCACTTTAATAATAAAAGATTATGTGTATTAAGAAAGCATTATTAATTGTATTAACAGTATTATTTACGTCAAGAACCTATGCTCAGCAAGCAGTAGGGAGTATCTGTGTCCAACCTAAGATAGGTTTAAATCTGGCAACACTCACTAATGATGAAACAGCTAAAATTCGTCCAGCGATTGTTGCAGGGCTAGATTTCGGGTATATGGCATCGGAAAAGTTTCTCTTGTCTTTTGGTGCTATGTACTCTCAACAAGGGTGCAAAAGTGAGGAATCCGGTATAAAAGGAACCATAAAAATGGATTACATCAATATTCCCCTTTTGGCAAATTATTATGTTGCAAAAGGCTTTGCCTTTAAAATAGGTGTTCAACCAGGTTTTTTAATTAACGACAAGGTAAAGGTTAGTGTTAATGGCGTTTCATCCGAAGTTGGCTTGGAGACATCTTTGCAACTAGCAGGTTTTGACGCTGATATAAATAGCTTTGATTTAGCTATCCCTTTAGGGTTTTCTTATGAGTTTAATAATGTACAATTAGATGCTCGATACAATTGGGGACTCATTAAAACGATTAGCGGAAAAGATATTGATCCTTCCAGAAACAGCGTATTTCAATTTACAGTCGGATATAAAATCAGAATGTAACGTTTGATAGATACCCTAAAGGAACTTCTGTGTACAGTAGGAATGTTTACATAAGATGTTTTAAATCGGAGGGACAGGTGATTCTCAAATAAGTCTATCGCCAGTCCCTCCGATTACGTTGTTTAGGGCGATGTTTTTGAATTTCAAAAAATATTTCACGAAAAGTTTTGTATTTCAAAATTTATTCGTATCTTTGCACCCGATATGAGAATAGTATCACATAGGAAATTGGTTGAATTCTATAGTTCGGAAGGACATGGAGACGCGCAACCAGCGCTGGAACGATGGTATGCCATCGCAGAGAGGGCAGAATGGAAAAATCTTTCTGATATCAAAGTGGACTTTCCTGCTACGGACTATGTGGGCAACCAGCATTATGTGTTTAACATCAAAGGAAACAAATACAGACTGGTTGTCGTGGTAAAGTTCACCATAGGCCATGTGTTTATCCGCTTTGTGGGAACACATAGTGACTATGACAAAATTGACGCATCAACAATATAAATGTATGGAGGAACGACTATGAGTAGGATTACAAAAGAGCAATACGAATTCGCATTGGCGAGAATAGAGGAACTGCTCCCGCTTGTTGACGATAATACGCCGAGCAACGATCGGAACGCCGTAGAACTGACAATGATGTCGGACGTGGTGATAGACTACGAAAAGGAACACTACCCCATAGGCAAGCCGACAGTCGCAAAACTGATAGAACTCTCACTTGAAGAGAAGCAGATGAGCCAGAAACAGTTGGCTCTTGAAATAGGTGTCAGCCCTTCACGCATCAACGATTATATCTCTGGTCGTGCAGAGCCTACGTTGAAGATAGCCCGTTTGCTCTGCACCACGTTGGGTATTACTCCCGCAGCCATGCTTGGTTGTTAACTGATCAGGACGGTCCTTTTGTGAGATTCTTGCAAGAAAATAATCGGGGAAACATTTGGTTTTCTCGATTATGACCAGCTGCTCACGGGCAACGGATGGCTCCATATTTCCTGGAACCCCAAAGGCACGCCTCGCCACTTCGTCAGGATAGGGTACTACAAATAAACCAGACCGACGAGTGACAAATGACGGATGACAGTTTATAGAAGGGGCAGTTCCTGGGCGGGGCTGCCTCTTTTGTCGCTCTGTTGTGTCAGATTGTCAGCCAAATGTTACAAACGAGGATTTGGCTCAGTATTTGCAATAATGATAATAAAGAAACATATAGTCAAACAGATGCGACCCTCACCGAAGATAGGTAACTCACATTTGGAGCAGATGAACTTGATATATGAGTTTATCTGCCATTTTGACGTATATAACCTTCTGTATGCCATCAACGGTAAACAACTTGACGAAGAGCAGATTGTCAGTCTGACAAACGACATCAACGATTACAACGCCAAGCTGAGTCGTCAGAAGCAATATCTATTCAAATACTGCAAAACGTTCCCCAAGGTGTTCGCTCATGAGGATAATAATTTGGTGGATTCATCTGTAAAGGTCTCATGGCGTATGCGCAGTGGTTCGGCTTGTGTCAAGAAAGTTTTCAAGAAGTTTTGTAAGGTTTCACGCAAGCAGTTGCCGGAAGGAGTGCCAGAGCATCAGGCTCACGAGGTGTCGTTGATAAGTGCAAAGAACTATGTGCTCGACATGTTTGGATTGTCTTCTTATCCCCAGTGCGTAAAGGAATTGTTCCTCGTTATGTTTGATTTTTACACGAATATGAACGAATGTATCGAGGAAGGTATGCGTGCTCTCAAGGAAGAGAAAGTGACAAAAGGCGATGCAAAAAAGTATCTTGACATACTCATCAAGTCATGCGAAAAGAGCAAAAAGAACCAACAAGTGCTCATAGAGGCAATAATGACTGATCCTGAAATGAAGAAAGCCGTGATGAGAAACAAGACCCTTTCGGGGGAAGACGAGAACCCTGTACTGAAAGCATACAAGAATAATGCATCGAACAAAGAGCACTTTGCCCAGAAGTATTATCACAACTGTTCGCCTATGGATGTTGACAGGATAACTATCTATGAGGTGAATTCCGAGGCCGATGAAGACCCGATTATGTCTTTTGCCAAGGTTGTCTTCGGTGACGATGAAGTAAAAATATTGAAGATAAACTATTTGATAGAGAATTTTGACAAGTTGCTACCCACTGAATGCAAGCGCGACAAAATCCACGCCATGAATTTGTATTTCTTTTTTGAATGGAGCAAACCGATTGTCGGTGTAGAATCTTTCCTCAAATACTTCGATAAATATTATAAAGAGCACGGTGGACAATGGGAGCTTATAGGAAAGTCAGCTATCACAGGAGCACGTACTAAGCATTCCCAGTGCAAGGATGGTTCGACGCAGAAGCTGAAAGACAAAATGCTGGAACAAATAAAGTCGATGCTTGATGTAAAGTTCCCACAAATGGAAATAGCATCATAGACACCTTTGTTTGGTGTCTTTTTTTTTGCACGAATGTCAGTTACGTGTAAGTATTTCGTGTTCTACCAATCCACGTAATGGGTTCACGAAACGATTTTGTGATAGTTTCGTGACTGCAAATATCATTTCGTGAATTGTTGGAAGTACACGAAACAATAATTGGTGTACACGAAAATGCAATTACGTGAACACGGCAATGATAAAGGCGTACACGAAACCAAATTATGTATTCTTTTTATGAGTCTAAGTGTCTTTATTAGAACGGATTAAGAGTCCACTTAATTCTTTGACACTATGCGAAAACCTTTGTAACTTTGCATCGCAGTTCAGTTAAAAACGAAGACTGCCATGCAAACTTTCTGGTGCACCATATTGAGAGCGAGCATGGAGACGCGTCTCACATTTCTTATTTAATAAAAAAACAACAAGAAAATGGAGACTAAGATTCTTCGCGTAGTTTCACAGGGGACTGTGAGCTACATCCCCTCCACGAAACAGGAGGGTGGCCAACTGGCCAAGTGTTTGATCAGACTCAAGGAGTTTGGTGGTTCGAAATTCGGAGATGAGTACGTATGTACCATGTTCGGCAATCTCGCTCAGTGCCGTTTTGCTGAGGGTGAACTGGTGGCAGCCTCGCTGCGCTTCCAGGTCCACGAAGTGAATGGCAACTGCTATCAGGAAATAGTCGCAAACGATGTCGTATCTATTAATAAGTAATCGCTATGACACAGACTGATAACAACAGCAAGCCCAAGCCCCGCAAAGTGCGGGGTACGGGCACTTATTGGGGCGACGAGTTTACGTTTACACCTTACGAGCAGGGTGAGCCGGCCCAGCGCAATGTGAAAACCACGAAGGGTGGCAAGGTGTATGAGACGAGCAGTGAGAAGAAACCTTTGAAGGTGGCTTACCTAACGTGTGCTGCTGATGCTGCCGACCCGTGGAGCGAGTATACCAGTCAGCTGAAGAAGCTGGGTGTAAAACCACAGAAGCCTGCGACGCTGCCTGACAGCCTGCGTGTGGTATCGGAGGGCGGTCTTCAATGCTGGCTCGACGAGCAGAAGGCCGAGGTGACTTTTACAGGAACCATCAACTTAGGCAAGCACAGCCGAGACTGGCAAGCCGAGATTTTGCGTCAGGTGCAGCTGGTGGTTCGCCGGCTGCCTGCTTCAGAGAGGTTCAACAAATTAGTAAACATCATTAAAAATGGAGGAAACAAGTAATGAGAAGTTACCAATCAAACATCAATAAACCAACGGAGGAACTATCTGCACAGGTATTAAAAGACCTCACACAGCAGAAAGAGAACAACATGGCTATTGACGCTTACCGCAAGGCAAAACGCCAGATGGCAGAAGCCGAGGCACGTAAAGCATTGGATGGGTTCGTGGCTGCCGTCACCCAGACAGACGAATATAATGCTTGGCTGGCAGGCGAACTGAAGAAGGACGAGCGCCGCAGGAAGAAAAAGGTTCCTGCCAACGACCTGCATCGGGTGAAGCTCTACATCAGTCAGATGAAGAGTTCGCTGCCTGCCGTTATCCTGACTGCCAACTTCACGGAGAGCAAAGACCGCTGGGGACGCATAGGGCTATGGCGTGTTCAATCGAATGGTTATCTGACAGGCCTCGCAGTGCTCGATGCCGACCATGTGCCTAACGTGGAAGCTGTAGTCCAAGAGTGGTTACAGCGTGATGATTTCAAAGACCTGGGTATCGTCTGGATTTTCGTCACGCCCAGCGGCGAGGGTGCCAAAGTTGTGTTCAAAGCCAACGTGGACGACGGTAATCTGCAGGATAATGTCTATACACTTGCCGAGAAATTGGGTGTATTGGAATATGCTGATGGTCAAACCAAGAATGCTGATCATGCCCACTTCATTCCCAAATATGATGACATCAAATTCATCGATTGGGAGGAACTGTTCACCTACGAGAATCCAGAGTTTGAGGCCCGCTTCGGCGAAGCCTACCGGCGCGGAGAGTCGGAACCTACAAAACCCCGTTGGCAGGAACTGGAACGACAGCGCAAGGAGACACGCAAGCAGACGGCAGGTAATACCGATACAAAGCCTGCTGCTGCCGTTGTGCCAACTGTTGCGCCTCAGACTGAAACACCTGTGGAATTCTCTCCTGAAGACGAGGCTTTTATCAAGGTACTGAACGAGCATTACGGACCGAGTCTGCCACCTCATACGAAGCACGACACGATGCAGACAGAGACATCCCACTGGCTCTGCTACTTTAACGACAACGATGCACAGAAAGCCATCAAGATGGCTTACCGCCTCGACTGGGTAAAAGACTGGAATCCCAATCCGGGCGAAGTGGAAGACCTGTGCCAGTCGGCTGCCAAGAAGAAACTGCTGTCACGCTATCCCAAGGCCCTGAAAGAGCTGATGGACAAGGCAGGCATCAACTTGCAGCAGACGGTAGCGGTTTCCAAGAACGCTGACCCCTTGTCAGCCCTCCCCTTCGACCGCTGGTGTGACCAGATAGAAGCGTTCTTCGACGTGTACCCCTGCCTGCGTGAGGTCTGCGAACCTCATCCCCGCCGTCTGTGGCCCTTCCTGCTCTTTGCATCAGCTGCCATGCTGGGAACGTGCATGGATCTGTGCTACTATTACTTCTATGCCAATGAGGGTGAGCGGCAGCGTCTGAACTACATCATCTGGGGTGTAGGTGACCCCGCATCGGGAAAACATTGCCTACAGCGTATTTGCGACTTGCTGCTGGCTCCCATCATCGCTGAGGGTGCCTTGGCCGATGAGAGTACAAACGGCTGGAAAGAGACCGACGCCGCAAAGGGACAAAACAAAGACCATGACATTCGCCCGGCCATATACAACCGGATGTTTGGATATCGAAGCAGTAATAGCGAATTTATACGTTCGATGGCCAACTGTAAGGAGGAAGTGGACGGCGAGATGATGGGGCGTCACATGGTTACCTGTTCGTCAGAAAAAGACGTGGAGATAGGTAAGGCTGGCAGCTGGATAAGCCGCTCCACGGCAGTCTTGCTCTCATTTCATGGGGAGTGGGACTCGCAGCACTACTCCAACAAGCAGTCTGTATCAGGACGCTATCGCGTTTTTTGGAACCAAATCGAGACGTTTTGCCCCATCACGCTTCCAAAGCTCGTGAATGAAAGGAACGTCAATTCAGGGCTCGACACTCGAACATGTACCATCCCAATGGGGCGTGACGATTTCAAAATCATGCCGCTGCGCCGCAAGGAGGATTCCAAAATCGATGCCTACAACGACACGCTGAAGCAGTGGGCCTACAAGCTTGACCAGCGTCGCGGTGAGCTACCTCTATGGCCATTGGTGGAGCACGTTCACGAGTGGCTCGACCAGCGTCGTGCCATTGCCGAGTTCAACGACGAGGATCGTGCGGACTGGTTACAACTCAAGAGAATTCCATACCACATGATCAATGTGACGGCACCATGGGCTGATATGCGACATTGGCAAGAACGCGAATCTACAGGCACGTACACCATCGATGCTACCGACATGGCGCTGGCCGATTTAGTAGGTGACATCCAGTACCGCACACAGCACTTCTGGTATTACGAATTGCATCGCCTTTACTATGACAACCAGCTGCGTGATGCCGCAAAGCAGTGTCGCCGCACCAATAAGTTTCAGGAATGTTTCCGCCAGTTGCCCGACGAATTCGACACCGAGAAGTTCGCACAGACGTTCGGCTATGCCAATAACCGTGCTGGACAGAAGACTTTGCAGCGTCTGGAAGCAGACAAAGCTATCGAGCGCACCATGCGCGGTCATTACAAGAAACTGGTTTCCGAACTACCTACAATCTAAAATGAGGAAAGTAGGAAAGTAGGAAAGTGGACATGAATAGTTATTCAAGAAGGGCAGGTCTTCAGAGAGACCTGCCCTTCGTTTTTCGCTAAACACCCAGAGTGGTGCTTCGCTCACTTGCTTGATTGCTTACCTTGTTTAGTTGAACAGGTAGCGTACAGTGAACATGAGCTGATAGGTGGAGGAGACGTTGAGGAAGTCCTGGAAGGTCTCCGTGTGGCGTGCTCCGTTGACAGTGTTGTAGGTGTACTTGCCCTTGCTGTAGGAGAGGAGCGTGTTGCCCTGTACCTGCTTGTAGAGTCCCCAGTCCTTGCAGAGGAAGTTGGGCAGGTTGAGGATGTCGAGTCCGAGCTGCAGGGTATGCTTGGTGTTGCCCAGCTGGATGTTCATATTGCGCATGTACTTGAAGTCGAGCTGATGGTGCCAGGGCATCTTTGCGCCGCCGCGTTCAGCATACTGGCCTTTGCGGTCCTTCAGGTAGTCGTTCTGCTGGATGTAGGCCCAGAAGTCGTCGCGCTGCATGTCGGCGGTGTATACCTGCTTGTCCTTGCCGTAGGTGCTCTCGGCGAAGTCCCAGCTGTTGAGCTCCTCGCGCGAGGCGGGCACGTAGATGAGGTTGCCGGGTGCGAGCGCGTCGCTGTTGACGTTGGCAGAGAAGATGTAGGAATAGCGGCTGTAGGAATAGTCGCCGAGGAATCCGTACTGGTAGCCGTCGTAGACGAGGCTGAAGGTGGATGTGGCATTCTTCGACTCCTGGAGCTTGTAGCTGGCGGAGAGGAGGAGTCGGCTGGGTGCTACATAGGTGGCGTAGCCGAGCTCGTTGTCGTTGACGGCATTGACGGAGTTGCGGTAGTTGTTGTAGGCGGACGATACCTGGTCGCCGATACCCTCGGTGTAGCTCTTGGCACGGGAGAGGGTGTAGGAGGCGGTGAGGTCAAGTCCGAAATCGAACGACTTGCGCAACTGTGCTGAGAGCGACATGTAGTAGGCCTTGGAACCTGCGTTCTCGAGCACGTAGGCAGAGTGGTTGGCATCGTAGTAGTTCATCAGGTGGCGCACGTCGCCGTGACCGAGGTCGATGGTGGAGGTGCCGTCCCAGTAGATGTCGCGGTTAGACACAACGACGGGGTTGAGGTCGCGGTTATAGATGCCCTCGAGGGTGAAGTCGATGTCGTAGGGCAGCTTGGCGTCGAAGGCCAGCGAGGCTTTCCATGTCTTGGGCATACGCAGATCCTCGCTCAGGATGGTGGGGCTGCCGGGAATGGTGGTGGAGCTGGTGGCATTGATCTGTCGCAGCATATCCTCCTGACTGGTGGTGAAGGTGGGTATGGTGCCCTTGGTCTGCGAGGCGATGTAGGAGGTCTGTCCCATGCCCGAGTTGCCTACGGCAGAGATGAGCCATACGAAGGGCATACGTCCCACGAAGAGACCGGTACCGCCACGGAGGATGTACTTCTGCTCGCCGGTGATGTCCCAGTTGAAGCCTACGCGGGGCGAGAACGAGATGCTGGCGTCGGGCACGTTGTCGGTACGGAAGTGCTGACCGCCGAAGTCGAGGTTGTAGTAGTCCTCGTTGAAGTTGTCCTTCAGCTCAGGGTAGGAGGGCAGCTCGAAGCGTACGCCGAGCGACATGCGGAAACGGTCGGAGAGGCTCATGTTGTCCTGCAGGTAGAGCGACCACTGGTTGGTGCTCATCTCGGAGGTGAACATGGAGTGTGCGTCGTTGTTGCCGTAGGTGATACCGAAAAGGCGTGTGTTGGCCACGGTGAATACCGAGTTCCAGTCGCCTGCTGCTACCTGCTCGGGGGTAGCCTCGAATGCGTAGTATCCGGCAGCTGCCTGTGCATAGCCGTTGGCGGCGTAGTTGTGCTCGAACTGTATACCGCCGAAGAGGTTATGCTTGCCAAGCTGCATGTGGAGCTCGTCGGTGATGACGGTGTTCTTGGTCTGAGCCAGGTTGCCGTAGGTGAACACGTCGCCCATCATGGCCCAGGTGGGGTAGTGGTTCTGGCCGTCGTTCATCACAATCTCCACGACGGGAGCCGCCACGTTGTACTCATTGGAACGGGGCTGGTCCTGGAAGGAGTAGGTGCCGCGCAGGGTGTTGTGCAGCTGTCCGAACTTGCTGTTCAACTCGGCAGCCACAGAGGTGAAGCGGTACTCGGAATAGTAGCGCGAGGAGAGCGACGACATACCGTAGTCGGTATTGGAGCCGTAGGAGTTCTGGTTGCCGCCGTAGATGATGGTGGCACGGTTGGAGCCGATGCTACGTGAGGCGGAGGCAGGGTTCGATGCCTTGCGGTTGGACTTGGTGAAGCGCACGTTGAACTTATGGTCTTCGTTGATGTTCCAGTCCACGCGGGCCAGGATGCGGTAGGCCGGCGTCTTGATGCTGTAGGCCTGCCACGGGCCGGTGGTCAGACCCCATTTGCTCTGCATATAGCTGGAGAGACTCTCCAGCTCCTCAATCTGCGGACGGCGGTTGGTGACGGAGTAGGGCGTGCTGCCGTTACCTGCGCGGGCAGCGGGGCCAGCGGTGACGTTGTCCTCATACTCGCCGTTGACGAAGAAGAAGAGCTTGTCCTTGATGATGGGGCCGCCGAGGGAGAGGCCGTAGGTGTTGTTGTGGCCGTCGTCCACGGAGAGGGTGGTGTTACCCACGCGGCTACCCTTGAGCGACGTACTTGTCAGATAGGTATAGGCGGAGCCCGTGAACGTGTTCGTACCGCTCTTCGTGACGGCGTTGATACCACCGCCGGTGAAGCCGCTCTGACGAACGTCGTAGGGGGTGATGGAGACTGTCATCTGCTCTAAGGCGTCGAGCGAGATGGGCGTGCCGCCACCAGGCAGCGGCGAGGAGCCGAGGCCGAAGGCATTGTTGAACGAGGCACCGTCGATGGTGACACTCGACTGGCGGTAGTTACCGCCGCCGATGGCCATTCCGCTGGCAGAGCTTGACTGCGGCGTCATCTTCATGATGTCGGTCATGGAGCGGCCGACGGTGGGGATGGCAGCCATCTGCGTAGCGTTGAGGTTGGTGACGGCGCCGGAGCGGTCGGAACGCATGGTGTTGTTGGCCTTTGCCACTACGGTAACCTCCTGTAGCAGCTTCCCTTCTTCCTTCAGCGTAGCGTCGACCACGGTGTTCTGGCCCAGGGCGAGCTGGAATCCCGTCATCTTGTTGGTCTGGAAGCCGATGTAGGTAACCTCTATCTCGTAGGGGCCACCGGCACGCATACCCGTGATGGTGTAGCGTCCGTTGATGTTGGTGACAGCACGGTAGACAGTACCCGAGGGCATGTGTCGGGCCGTAACAGTGGCACCGATGGCCTCTTCACCGTCAGCAGTGACAATACCGGTAATACCAGAGGTTGTTACCTGAGCGATGGCCGCTACTGTAGTGAGCAACAGCACGATAGCCATCAAAAACAGTCTTTTCATCATAGCAATTATTTTATAAGTGATTACTTCAAATGCTTTCTTGGCTGCAAAGATACGCATTTATTTTGGATTTATGAGCAGAAAAGCGTAAAATTTTTAAGAACTAAAGAAGCCCTGCCGGAATCCAGCAGGGCTTTTCTTCTTTTAGTATGCTTCACATTAGTTGTGAGGAGTCACTTCGTAGACGTAAGCTTTACCCGAGTTGGTCTCGTAGGTAGAACCGTACTTCGTGAGCTGTCCGTGGAGGATGACCTTGTCGCCAACGTTGAGCTGGTCGTCGCCTGCAGCCCACTTCTTGTTGCCGAGCCACAGTACGCGGTAAGCCTCGAAGTCCTTCGTCAGGTCGTCGTAGAACGTGCCGTCGTCGCTGATCCAGAAGGTACCGTTGCCGTACTTCTCACCGAACTCACCGTTGTTGGCGAACTTCGAGACGATACCCTGTACGAAGACATCGCCTGTCCAGCCGTTGTCAATGCAGTTCATGGCGCCGGCAATGTTGAACGGAGCACTGAGCGAACCGATACCGTTGACGTCGGTGGTCACACCGTTGATGGTGTGGATATAGGCCTTGTTGCCAGAGGTCTCGGCAGTACCCTTGTAGAGGGTGAGCTTGCCACAGATGAGCACCTCGTCGCCGACGGAGATCTGTGCGTGGCCCTCAGTCCACTTCTCGTTGCCGAGCCACAGCACGCGGTAGCACTCGAAGTCCTTCGAGAGGTCGCCGTTGAACTCGCCGTCCTCGCTGATCCAGAAGGTGGCGTTGCCGTAGGAACCGAACTCCTGAGAGACACCGTTCTTGTCAACCTCGATCTTCGAGATCTTACCCTTCACAAAGAAGTCGTTGGCGGTCTCGCCACTCAGTGTCTGGCAGTAGGCGATAGCATCAGCGACAGAGAACGGGTTGGTCAGCGTGCCGGAGAGACCCATCTGGCTGACGTTGGCAGTTACGGTGCTGATGGTCTTGCCAGAGGTGGACTTGAACTCGATGGAAGCCTTGCGGGCTGCTTCCTCCTGGTTGGCAGCCACGTGGAACTTCACGTTGGTGGTGGTGTCGGTCTTCACGATGGAAGAGACGCCGAGCCACGACTGGGCGGCCTCGTCAATGTTGATGTACGGGCCGTCGCCGCTCACGGTGAGCTGTACCATGAAGTCGCCGCCGGCAGCGTCGAAGGCATTCTCTGCACCCGACTCAATCTTGATGAGCGACTTCTTGATGCTGAGCACAGTCACGTTGACCAGCTCGACGGTGCCGTTGTAGGTGGTCTTCGGACCTTCCACGGTTACCACGTCGCCCACGTCGATGCCAAGGCTGAGGAAGTTCTTCTCAGCACCCTTCTTGTCGAGTGTACCATAGATATAGACCTCGCCGGTCTCGTCGACGAGATACCAGTTGCCGTAAGTAGTGTTGGCAATGGACTTGACGGTACCCGTTACGCGATAGGTCTTGCTGTCGGGACCGGCAATAATCTCTGCACAGGTGGCGGGGGAGACAGTAGCCAGACCCTGGATCACGTTGATGCGCTGGGTCTTGCCACCACAATTCAGCAATACCTCAGCCGTGCGGCCGTCGAGCGTGCTCTCTGCCGAGAAGCTCACAGAGCTCTGGCCGGCACCACCCTGGGCAGGACTGACGGTCAGCCAAGCAGGGATGCTCGCTGCGTCAATGCTCCAGCTGTCGGTAGCATTCACGTCGATGGACGCAGAACCGCCGTTAGTGCTGAGCGACACATAGGAGGTAGATACGCGAACCTCGTCAAGATAAGTGGGGTCGTAGTCGTTGGAGCAGCTGCTGAATGCTGCGGCAATGCCACAACCGACGAGGAAACTAACAAAGATTTTATTTATCTTGGTAATCATAATCTTCTATCTATTTTCAATTTTCCTTTATCCGTTATTGGAGTTATTTCACTTCAGAGATGACCACCGAGCGAGAGAGCTGCTCATCGTTCAGGTACATGATGTCAACACCACCCTTAGAGTCGAGCACGAGGCTGGAGGCGGGTACGCCGAACTGGTTGACGAGTATGTCATACACATTCTGGGCGCGGCCCTGAGCCAGCTTGGCATTGATTTCCTCAGTACCGGTCTGCTTGTCAGCATAGCCGATGACACTGTACTTCTTGGTAGGAGTAGACTTGATCATCTGGGCTACGGTCTCGAGGTTCACCTTCTCACGGTTCACCACCTCAGTGGTGTTCACCACGAAGTTCACCAGATAGGGGAATGTGGCCACCTTCTCAACGGTGACAACTTCCTTCTCGGGCTTGCGGGTCTCCAGGTCGCTGACTTGGGCACGCAGACGGTTCACGTCAGCATTCAGGCGGTCGAGTTCAGCCGTGTTGGTCACAACGACCGTACGGGGCTCTGCCTCGTCGTCGCAGCCACAGCCAGGAGCCTTGCCGCGCTCACCGTCGAAGTAGTACTTCAGACCTACAGAGGCGTACCAGCACTGGCCAACAGAGTAGTTGGGCTTCCAGGTATCGGTGTTGCCGCTGATGGAAGAAGGAGTAGAGAAGACTGCATAGCCGTCGGCATCAACACCCTCATACTTCAGGATGCGTGCCTCGGTGCCAATCTCAGGATTGAGATACTTGCTGACGCCCCAGCTGTTGTTGAACAGGTTGAGCACGTTCTTGATGTCCATCGTGAGCTGCAGACGGTGAGTGGTGCTGCCAGCGCAAAGCTTGAAGTCGTGCTTGTAACCGAAGTCGATGCGGTGAACCCAAGGAGAGTAGACACTGTAAGCCTCAGCGTATTCGCCCTGATGGCTGCTCAGGTAGTCGTCCTTATGGACATAGTCCATGAAGCGAGTCTTGTCGTCCTCGCTGGCGAAACGGAACTGGTTGCTGGCCACCTCGCCGTCGGTGGGAATGTAGACAGCGTCGTATGCATAGCCGTCGCTGTTCATATCGTTCTGCAGCATGTAGCTGTAGTTGTAGCCACCGCGCCAGGTCTCATAGATGAAGTTGTAGTGGTTGCCGCACTTGTCGTGGATGGTAGCAGAAGCCACGATACGGTCGGGCGTCACGTACTGTGAGTTGTGCAGCTTGATGTTGTTCGGGCCTTCCACGGTAGGAACGTATGTGAAGGCAGACTCTGCAGCACTACCCGGCATACCGGTCACCTCCTTCGATACGGTGTGCGTATAGGCTGCCATCAGGCTCAGCCACTCAGCAGGCTGGGCATTCAAGGTCACGTTGGCACTCCAACCGTAGCCCTTGCTGGTGTTCTCCAACACAAAGGCCTTCGTACCCGTGCGGAAGCCGCTGGGGAAGAGAGGACGGTTGTCGGCGCCGTTCGGACGTGCGAAGCCGCCCACGTCGGGAATAGACCAGTCGGAGATACAGTTGTCGTGGATCTTCTTGTTGAAGATACCCTCAACGGTAGCAGTGAAGGGGAAGGAGACGGGAATCTGGTAGTCAATGGCCAGAGAGGTCTTCCATACCTGCGGCATCTTGAAGTCAGGATCGACAGCTGAGATACTGGAGGGTACGGCACCGTCCTCGGGCTTCACCGTCATGGGATAGCCTAAGCTCTGGAGCTTAGCCATCATGTCGTTCATATCGGTCAGGATCTTACCGCCGTTCTTGGCTGCGGAGAACTCATCCATCGTGAAGCCATTCTTGGCAGCGTTCTTGGCGTTGATCTGTGCCTGGTACTGCACCATACCGCCGTTGGTAGGCATGTTGGTGAAGAATACGAGGGGCAGACGGCCGGAGAACAGACCGGAACCGCCACGAATCTTCAGCGACTTGTCGCCGAACACGTCATAGGTGAAGCCCAGACGCGGAGAGAAGGTAATGCTGTTGGCAGGCCACTGACCGGTGTCAATGTGACGGCCGCTGTAGTCAAGGTCGTAGATGGCCTTGTTGGTCATCAGGTCATCGTTGTTGAAGAACAGACCGTCCACGCGCAGACCGTAGGTGAGCTTGAGCTTGTCAGTCATGTTCCAGTCGTCCTGCAGGTAGATACCGGCGCGGTTGAACTGCACACGGGCTGCGGGCTTTGTCTCGCCGTCGTAGCCGTAGGTCATACAGAAGATCTCAGGCGTGCTGTTGAAGAGCTCATCAACGGTCATGCCATCCTCCCAGTTGAAGCGATAGTAGCCGGAGCCGTTACGCATATACTGGTTGTCAGCCATCTGGTGCTCGAACATCAGACCGGCCATGATCTTGTGCTTACCCATATAATAGGTAACGTCGTCCTTGATGTTCCAGATGGTGTTGTGGACGGCGTTGTTCCAAGTGAACAACTCATAACCCAGAGCCATGTAGTTGTTGTCACCACGAGTGATATCAATGAAGGGGAAGGTGGAAGAGTCAGTACCACGAACGTCGTCAAGCTTCGAGTAAGTAGCCAGGAACTGGTTCGACAGGTTCTCCGACAGACGGCTGTTCAAGTCGAGGGAGAACGAGTGGACGAGGTTGTCCATGGAGTACATGGAGTTGGCATACGACATAGAGTACTGCGACATACGGGCACCGCTCATGCGCGTACCACCATCCATAGAGGTGGCATTGGGAGCGTTCCAGATAGTGTTCTTCGTGTAGTTGTAGCGCAAGGCTAAGTGGTGCTTGTCGGTGATGTTCCAGTCCAAGCGGGCCAGCAGCTTGTAGTTGCTCTCGTCTGCGGGGAAACTGGTCCAGGAACCGGTGTCATAACCATACTTGCTCTTCACATAGTTTGATACGGCCTCCAGGTCGGAAAGCGTTGTCCGCGACAGCGACTTCGTGGCATCGGCCACGCCGTTCGTAGAACCACGCCATGAAGTAGGAATGGTCGGGGTCTTAATCATCTCACCGTTGACAAAGAAGAACAGCTTGTTCTTGATGATCGGGCCGCCGAGGGTCAGACCGTAGGTGGTCTGGCGGTCTTTCTCACGTGCTGTGGGCAGCGTTACGTCGTTTACCACGTCGCCACGCATGTTCTCGTTGCGGTGATAGACGTAAGCCGTTCCACGGAAGGTGTTCGTACCCGACTTCGTGATGGCGTTCACACCACCGCCGATGAAGTTGGTCTGACGAACATCGTAAGGAGAGATAACCACCTGCAGCTCCTCAATGGCGTCAAGAGAGATGGGGTTGCCACCACCAGGCAGCTTGTCGCTCAGACCGAAGTTGTTGTTGAAGTTAGCACCGTCCACGGTGAAGTTGGCGGTACGTCCGTCACTACCGGCGAAGCTCATGCCGTTACCACCGTAAGGCGACAGACGAGTCACGTCAGTAATGGAACGGTTCACGGTGGGGAGGTTCAGAATCTGCTGACTGGTGATGTTCGTAGAAGCACCAGTCTTCTCAGCCGTGAATTTTGAGGCTTTACCGCTGACGATAACCTCTGCCAGCTCATTGGCATCCTCAGACAGCCAAACTTGCAGATTGTAGGTCTCACCCAGCTGGAGCACAATGTTCCTGAGGGTCTTCGACTGGAAGCCGATGTAACTGACGGTCACGGCATAAGGACCACCAGTACGCATACCCTGAATGGCAAAACGTCCATTGGCATTGGTCACGGCATTATAGCGCGTGCCAGAAGGCTCATGGACAACCTGCACAGTGGCACCGATGACCTCCTCGCCCTTTTCGTCGTTGATGGTCACCTTACCTGCCATACTTGATGTAGTGATTTGTGCCATGGCCGTTAATGAAAGCGTCAACAGCATGGCAACCAGAAAGAATAATCTTTTCTGCATAGAAATGATAATTTTAAATAATTAATGTATGGGGCAAGACACTACTGTCATTGCCGGCAGTTATGATTTCGGGTGCAAAATTAATTAAAAAAAACGATAATTCACAGAAAAAACTGTTTTTTTTATGCATATAATATAAAAAGGTGGGATGAATCAAAAATGCAATCCCACCTCTGTTTTTCTTCAGAGAGCAATTCAAATCAAAGGCATACCCATAGCCTTACATTCGCGGCGCATATCGTCAGGCCAGATAGATGCCTGAATCTCACCGATATGAGCCTTGTGGAGCAACACCATGCACAGACGGCTTTGGCCGATACCGCCGCCGATACTTAGCGGAAGACGGTCGTTCAGCAGCTGCTGGTGGAAGAACAATTGCTCGCGCTTCTCCTGATGCTCTATCTTCAGCTGGCGCAACAGGCTCTCCTTGTCCACGCGGATACCCATGGACGAAAGCTCGAAAGAACGGCCTAACACAGGATACCAAATCAGAATGTCGCCGTTCAGACCCTCACGACCATCCTCGGCCACAGTGCTCCAGTCATCATAGTCGGGGGCGCGGCCGTCGTGCTTCTCTCCGTTCGAAAGCTCACCGCCAATGCCAATGATAAACACGGCACCGTAAGCCTCGCAGATTGCATCCTCACGCTCCTTCGGCGTCTTGTCAGGATACATCTTCAGCAGTTCCTCGGCATGGATGAACTTAATCTTCTCAGGCAGGAAAGGCTTAATCTGAGGGTAGGTCTCGCAAACCAAATACTCTGTACGGCGGATGGCTGCGTAAATTCGCTCCACCACGTTCTTCAGGAATCTCAACGTACGGTCTTCACGACGGATGACAGCTTCCCAGTCCCACTGGTCCACATAGAGCGAGTGCAGGTTGTCCAATTCCTCGTCGGCGCGAATGGCATTCATATCAGTATAGATGCCATAGCCCGCCTCCACCTGGTATTCTGCCAGCGTCAGCCGTTTCCATTTGGCCAGTGAATGAACTACCTCGGCATGGGCGTCACCCAAGTCCTTGATGGGGAAGGTCACGGCGCGCTCAACACCGTTCAAATCGTCATTGATACCCAAACCCTGAAGCACAAACAGCGGTGCTGTAACTCGGCGCAGACGCAGCTCTGTGGAGAGATTCTGCTGGAAGAACTCCTTGATTAGTTTGATACCTTGCTCCGTCTGCCTTACGTCAAGCAGCGCCTGATAGTCTATCGGCTTAATCAGATTACTCATAATTCAGTCTTTCTTGCAAATTTGCGTGCAAAGATACAACATAAATGCTAAAAGGCAAGCATTTTCTTTGAATATTTTATCAAAATGAAAGAAAATCTTGATTTTTGCTAACTATTTGCGTGCTTCGTAATAGTTTGGCGATTACCTCACTCAGTCCTCAGACAGCACTCGCCAAAAACTTAAAAGATTTTAATTATCAAACTTTTTCACTTATCACGATTCTCTTTTCACTTTTTTGTCGTACCTTTGCACCCGCTTTCCTGAAAGCAATGGTCCCGTAGCTTAGCTGAATAGAGCGTCAGATTCCGGTTCTGAAGGTCTTGGGTTTGAATCCCAACGGGATCACAGAGCGAGAATATCGAGAAACTCCCATAAATAAAGGGTTTCTCGATGTTTCATTTAAGGAAGTATGATTTCCATTTATGGAAATAATTTCCAAATTTGAGCCGCAAAATAGCCGCAAAATGTCTGCCGTCCCGATCCAAACTGTCTGCTTGGCTTTACCCACCATAGACTGTATTCTGGATGGTTACGCCAAGGGTTTATTATCTTCTTCATATCAGTTCATCTTCGTCATGTGATACCCCATCCTTTTCAGTTGCATGGCAGCTCCCATCAGATAGAGCTGGTGCAGACAGGCGAGGTAGCCGTTGAAAGCCTCCTTTGTTCCTGGCTCCAGATGTTGGTGCATCAGGGCATTATAGACTCGTGAGGCACATTCGCCCGTCACTTTCTCCAAAACAGTGTAGTCTATGCCTTTCAGCAAAAGCACTTCCTCGCGGATGTATTCATCCATCTGGTCATAGCCCCGCTTGTCACGCATATAGGCGTAGAGGTCTTCTATCTTTGAATAGATTTGACCTTCGGTCGAGTTCTTTCGCGACTCGGCAGAGTCGATGCAAGCATCACTCTGCTCTCGCTGCTCCATC
>ONKY01000138.1 GCA_900318585.1 uncultured Prevotellaceae bacterium | reverse complement strand
TTATATATAATATGGAAATTTATCGAGGTTTTTGAGGCGCAGATTTTCTAATTGTCATTTGTCAGAATTGTCAGAAACGGGCTGGGAACACAAGGAAGTGTCTTTTTGAAGCGCAAAGGTAAGAAAGTATAGAAAAACGGGAATGACCGGAAAGTCAGGAAAATACGGAAAGAAATAATGTGATTTTTTGAAAAAAAACAAGACAAAAATTTGGTAGTTTCAATTTTTTTTTGTATCTTTGCAACATATTACAAAACAGATAAATATTACTATGATGGCAAAGAAATTTTACGTAATGACAGCATGGCTGCTCCTGGCATTCATCGGAGCTGTGCAGGCAGAGGAGCAGGAGGTGCAGAACACGACTGCAGCAACTGAAGTACCGGCATGGATACAGAACATCAAGTTCAGCGGCTACGGAATGCTGCAGTATCAGGGTGTAGACAAGGAGGGTGCCCATACCAACTCCTTCAACCTGCGACTGGCCCGTTTCATCCTCGACGGCAAGATTGGCGACTTTGACTGGCGCGCGCAGATTCAAGGTACCAATGCCAAGGGTCCTGGAGAGCCGACCGTGCAGCTGGTGGACCTCTATACGGAGTGGAGGAAACACCCTGAGTTCAAGATTCGTATCGGACAGTTCAAGCGTGCCTTCACATTCGAGAACCCCACTCACCCCATCACACAGGGCTGGCGCGGCTATGCTGACGTGATCAACCGTCTCTCCGGCTTTGGTGACCGCGCAGGCGAGAAGTCCAGCGGCGGACGCGACATTGGCGTGCAGCTGGCGGGCGACATCCTGCCGACAGCCAGTGGCCGCAAGCTGCTGCACTATCAGGTGGGCGTCTATAACGGTGAGGGTGTGAACCGCTCGGACAAGAACAACCAGAAGGACATCATAGGCGGCCTCTGGGTGATGCCCGTCAAGGGTGTGCGCATCGGTGCCTTCGGATGGAAGGGCAGCCACGGCGGAATGACCACCAAGGACGGAACAAACGAGAACGTGCCCCTGAACCGCTATTGCCTCTCGGCCGAGTATGACAAGGACCAGTACACGTTCCGTGCCGAGTATATCCACTCACAGGGCTGGGGCTCAGGCGTGGTAGGCAACACGACCATCAACTATGCCCTTGGCGACAAGGCCGACGGCTGGTATGTGTTCGGCATCGTGCCCGTGATCAAGTCGAAGCTCCACGCCAAGGCTCGCTACCAGTCCTATCGTGTCTCGAAGGAATGGGGTAGCTCTGTGAACCAGGTGGAGTGCGGTGTGAACTATTACTTCTCGAAGAACCTGGAGCTGCACTTGGAGTATTCCCACGTGAACGACCGCACACTGGCCAATCACAACTACAACCTGATTGACGCAGAGCTCGACTTCCGCTTCTGATTCAAGTACCTGAAGTTCTCTGCAAGCGAGTGTTTTTCTAACCACGAATTTCACTAATTTCACGAATTGAAGCTGAGTACAAGAGCGAACTTGCCCGAAATCTGTCGCAGACAAAAATTAATTCGTGAAATTCGTGTAATTCGTGGTTGATTAATCCTCCACTTGCGAAGAAACCGCTACTAACGGTTCCTGCCTATCAGGCCGCGCAGGGTGAAATAGAGCCACTCCTGCACGCGGAAGAGGCCCCACGACTTACAGGGGCGATAGCCAAACTTTGCCGTCGTCCCTTTCTCTATGGCCCTGCGGTCGATGCCTGCCCAAGCGCGGTGCAGCTCACTCAGTCCGTAGCGGCGCTCCTCTGGGGTGAGCTCACGGCCGTGGACGTGGTAGAACATATAGACATCGACGAGGTTCAGCCAACGGCAGTTCTCGTACTCATCGAGCAGCTCCTGCCCTACCCCAAGCCCCAACAGCTGTCGGCGCATACTCTCGTTGGCGCGCAGGTAGTCGAAGCGGCGCACGGAGGCCTTGAGGGTGACGGACAAGGCGTTGATGCGATAATAATAGGTACCCTGACAGCTCCTCACCTCGCGTGAATAATAATAATGTATGCGTGTGGTATTGTCGTCGCTATAGGCACGGCAGGTCTCGTCGTAAGGAAACTGTCTGTGCAGGTCGCCCCTCACCATGTAGACGCCGTGAACCGTCCAGTCAAGCGATTTCCTGAACGCTTCCCGTCCTGTCAGCACCTCAAAGGGCGGCTGCGGATAGTCGCGAAACATGAGGGTGCTGTCCTGCTCACAGTAGACAAGACGGAACAGCACGCAATCGGTCAGCGGATGGGTATCGAACGTGGCTACGGCCTTTTCAAGGGCATCGTCAGAGAGCCAGTCGTCGCTGTCAACGAAGCAGATGTACTCGCCCGATGCCTGTCTGAGCGCCACGTTGCGCGCATGTGCCTGCCCGCGGTTCTCGTCCAAATGGACAACCTCTATCCGGCTGTCGTCCTGCTGGTATGACTGGAGCACAGCCAACGAGCCATCGGTGGAGGCGTCGTCCACACAGATGACCTGAAGGTCGGCCAGCGACTGCCTTTTGAGCGAATCTAAGCAGGCGGGCAAGTAGTCAGCCGCATTGTAGACAGCCACGAGCACGGAAACCTTTGCCATGAGTTCAGCTTTCCGTGGACTTCCTTCTCCACAGTTTCTTCACAAGCGCATTCCAGAGCGACGTCTTGCGGTGGAGGATATATAACGAGAAAGAAAGGCTGGCGGCTACACCTATCAGTCCTAACGTCCAGGAGAGAAGCACGTCAGGGATGAGAACAGTCGCATAGATGCAGAGGCCAAGGGCCAGCTGTACGAAGAGGTAGGTGAGCACCTGACGGGAGATGCAGTAGTCGTATTTCCAGCGCATGTAGACCAGCACAATGGCCAACTCTGCCACGTAGGATGCCGACAAGGCCACGCCCGTGCCGAAAAGGCCCCAGTAATGATAGCCCACAACAATCAGCAAGACGAGCAGGACGTCGCACAAAGCCTCCATCAGCAGGTAGCCCAAGGAGTTGCCACGAGCCAGGTTGATATAGGAAATGGGCAGGGAAGCCGCCTTGAGATACATGGAGAATACTGCCACCTGCGCCATAGGCACCATCGGCAGGAACTTGGCCGAGAACAGCAGCGGCACAATCACCGGCAGCAGCACAATCAACGCCGCCAGCATCGGCGCGACAATCAGCAGCGACACCTCTATCTGGCGGTTCACGGTAAGGCTGAGCTGGTGGCTGTCATCGCCTATGGCTGACAGACGGGGGAAATAGTCCACCTCCATCGACGAGAACACCATACCCGCGTAGGTGATGGTGAGCATGAAGCCAGCGTTATAGAGACCCACCGTGTCCAGGTTGCCGTTCACGTTGAGGAACGAGCGTATCACCATCTCAGAACCGCTGCCCATAATGCCTGCCAACACAAAGGCGATGCCTAAGCGAACCATTCCCATACCCTCGCCCAGCAAGCCGCTGGCGCCCCTGAGCCTCAGGGGGTAGAGACGGTAGGAATACCAGATGGTGAGCAGCATGGTGCTCAGCGCCATCAGCACAATGACGGGCACGATACCCGACTGGCCGAAGAAATAATAGACGGGCACGGAAATCAGCAGTGCCGCCAGGACGGAATACACTTGAATGACCGCCAGCGCCTTCAGTCGCCGCGCACCCTTCAGGATGGCTGTCTCGCCACCCGTAATGGCTAAAAGCCCGACAGCAGGAGCCAGCAACATGAAGTGCAGCGTATGGTCGCCCCAGGAGAAGGTGTAGCTGCTCAGAAACGGACCTGCCACCGCGCATAGCAACATGCCAGCCAGCGCCGTCAGTAACGCCCAGGCACGCACCACCTTCACGAAGTGGGCTATCTGAAGCTCATCGCCGCTATCAAACAACTCTGACACGTGACGAACGGCGCTGAACGGGAGACCGAGGTTCGTGGCTTGGGAGATGAAGTTGACGGTAGAATTGAACAGCGAAGCCAACCCCATGCCGTCAGGGCCGAGAAGCAGGGCTATCAGCTTGTTGCGTACCAGGCCCACCACTATGTTCAGGCCTTGCACGCCACCAAAGATACCCGTATATTTCAATACGTGGCTATAGCTTTCCGATTGTTCTTCCTTCATGAACGATTCGTAATTCCCTAAGACCCGGCAAAGATACGACAATTATTCCGTTTCACCAAATTTTTCAGGCATTTCCCTTCTTTTCTTGGGGGTAACCTCCACTTCGTCGGGCGTCAGGACGTTGAACGTGGGACGTGGAACGTTGAACATTGAACGTTGAACGTTGAACGTGGCGCTCGAACCTGCCACCTGGGAGTAAAGCGGACGCAACGGCGTAAGGATGTAGGCCTCAGGCACTGGCTGCTCATCATCGTCAGCACTGCCGCCGCACAAGAGGAGGCGGTCGTCAGGCAGAAGCGTCCACGAAGCGGTAGCGGGATTGAAGGGGAAAGGCCCTGCGGTGCCCACGGTGAAACTCCTCTTCATGAAATTGAAGCTGAAGGTCATCAGATAGAGCGTCCACTGGTCGCCGTGCCGACAGCTGCCCACGAAATAAGCCTCCTCGCGGCTGTCGCTGACAAAGGAGCCGCCACGAAAGGTGATGGAATCGGAAGTGGGAGGATAGACGGCAGGAACCTGATAGCGTTCACTCTTCAAACCTGTGGAAGTGAACTCAAGCACGACGACGGACGGGATGCCCTCAGCGTTGCAAGCCACAACGTAGGCATTGCCCGATGCCTTCGACTGGCCGTCGGTGGCACGCGCGTCGGCAGGCAGTTCCAGGGGTGGCCAGGTGTTGAACACGGGTATCTCCTGATAGTAGAGTTCCTGGAGCGCAGGATAGCAGCGGTCAGCAAGGAAATTGCCGTTGGCAGCAGTAGGCACAGGCTTGCCGAAATAGTCAAGCGTGCCGAACTCTATGATTTCCTTGTCCTCGATAGGCAGCAGGTAAGGATGGGAACGGGGCAGCTGTGCGCCCGCAACAGAAAAGCTGTTGCCGTCGTAGATGTCGAACGGCGGCGTTTTAGAAGGCCTGCCAGTCAGGTCGTACTGCCAATTGCCGCTGACGAAGACGCTGCCGTCGAGCAGCACAGCCTTTGCACGTGAGCGGTTCATATTGGTCAGCGGCCCTTCTGTGAAGGTTCTCGTAGAGGGATCGTAGAGAGAGGTGTAGCGCGTACGCATCTGCCCTTTTTCTTCCTTGTAGCCACAGCCCACGAGGTAGCCGCCGTTGGCTAACCGGACGGAGAACCCGTCATCATGCGCATGGGGTACCGTCAGGGATGTCCACTGTGTGCCGTCGAAGAATTCTGCGGTGGCGGTGGGTACAAAGCCAGTCGTATGACCACCCACAGCCACGACGCCGCCCTCAGAGGGGAAAAGCTGGTGGCAGACACGGGGAATGTTCAGGGAGGGAAGCCGCTGGCAGGACAGCTGGCCGACGTTGATGAAATGACCTGTAGACGTCTCAACCATGTAGGGCAGCGTGCCTGGCATGATGTCGTCAGAATCAAATTCACCCTCAAAGGCTTCAATGACGGCATCAGCATCCAGCGTGAAATCCCTGCCGTCGCTGAGGATGACGGTAAGGCCTCCATCGGGCGACACATGGGAGAGTTGCGAGGCAGGAACTACGACGGTACCAGTAGATGCGGAAGTGACAGAAATCCCCTGCGCACCAAGCTGCTGAGGCAGCAGAAAGGAGGCAAAAAGAACGGTCATCAGCAATCGCCTCAATCTATTAGAAATAATCATAAACGTTTTTTTCGTGCAAAGTTACAATTTTTCAGATAAAAAACTGTATCTTTGCAACAGATTTTCAAAAAAGAAAAGAAACATATATGAAAAGAACACACGGAAACAAGGCCCTGGTGCTGAGAAATCTGGCACTGGCCTTACTGTTGACAGCCGCCACCCATGCTGGCGCACAAGGAATAAAGAGTCAGCGGTCATATACTGACGGCACCAAGGTAATCACCACCGACGAGGTGAGATTTGGCAAGGCAGGAGGGGTGTTCAGTCGCACATGCCACTTAGGCATGAGCCATATCACGTTTGGGGAAGACGGAAGCACCACCTTCGCCATCTTGCTACCGTTGAACACGCCAGAGAGGCTGACCATTCCTGTAGGGAACCGTCTGACCCTGCTTCTGTCTACGGGTGAGGAGCTGACGCTGCTAAACGTGAGGAACATTTCAAGAGGCGACAATCACGTGGAGTTCGACCGCACATACACCGTACGACCGGAGTTCGCCGTAACGGACGAGGAGCTGAGAAAGCTGGAAATGCTCAGGGTGACAGGACTCAGGGTTGAGACCGACTCTCGCCTGATAGAAATCTTGTGTAAGGACTATCCCCGCAAATGGGAATTCAACAAGATGCTCCAGCGATGCCACGACGTGCTTAGGTGGAAACTGGCTGAAAAGAAGTGAGGGTTAAGAAGATTCTGTGAGGGTTAAGAAGATTCTGAAATGGACGGCTGTCTTGGCGGCCATGCCAGTACTGTTGATAGCGGTTCTGGCATTGTTGCTTTATGTACCACCCGTCCAGAACTGGGCAGTGAAGCAGGCCGCCAGAATCGCCTCAGAGCAGACGGGACTCACGGTGACCGTAGGCCACGTAAGCCTGAAATGGCCTCTTGACCTTGCCTTAGACGACTTTATAGCCATACACGAAAAGGACACCCTGCTCTCCTTCCGGCAGCTTACCGTAGACGTGAGACTGCGCCCGTTGCTGGACAAGAAGGTTGTTGTAGACGAGTTTGTGATCAATGAGGCAAAGCTCAACACCAACGGCTACCTGAGCGACCTGCAGGTGACAGGAGAGTTTGAGGACCTGAAAGCACAGTCAAGAAGTATTGACCTCAGACGGCACACGGTTGACCTAGATGATGCACAGTTGAGCGGAGGACGTTTCCATATACTTCTGAGTGACACAGCACAGGCAGACACGGTGGAGACGGAGATTCCCTGGTTCATCAATATCGGGTCAGCAGCTATCGCCGAGACTGGCATCACACTAAGACTACCAAACGACACTACCAACATCTACGCATACGCCCACAACCTGACAGCTACCAAGGGTACGGTCGACCTGTCAAAGGGCTATTACGCCTTTGAGTCCTTCCTGTGGGAGGAGGGAAAACTTGACCAACTGTCCTTCCATACACTCCAATTAGACTCCGTAGAGGTGGACACAACAGCCATTCGCCTACCCCATCTGCTGCTGAAGACACCCGACTCCGACGTAACAGCAGAAGCGGTGTGCGACTGGAACGTCGTCGACAGCCTCCACCCTGGGAACCTGCATCTGAGACTCAACGCGCAAATAGGTAAACAGGACATCCTGCATATTAACAGCAGTCCACTGTTAGGGAAAAGCATGATTCCGCAGAAGTTCATCGAGCACTACCCTAACCATCCGCTACAGGTCATCGGCTCCGCAGACGGCAACCTGAAGCACCTCCAGTTCACAGGACTGGACGTCAGCCTCCCTACGGCATTCCATCTATGGGCGGACGGAGAGGCAAGCAACCTCACAAGCTTAGACAGCCTGAAATCACGCGTCAACCTAAGGGTGCAGACCCAGAACCTGAACTTCCTGACATCCCTGCTGCCACCCAAGACTATGCAGGGCTACCGCATCCCCACTGGTATGGAAGCACAAGGCCTGTTCCAGTCAGATGCCAACAGGTATGATGCAGATTTCATCTTGCGCGAGGGAAAGGGAACCGTCAAGGGAAAAGGAACGTTTGACGCAGCCACGATGGCTTACGAGGCAGACATCAAGGTGGACAGGCTGAACCTTCACCACTTCATGCCTCACGACTCCATCTACCAGCTTTCAGCCACCGCAAGGCTGAAGGGTAACGGCACTGAACTGCTGAAGAGCTCCGCACGGATGGATGCCGACATTGCAGTCACCCAGCTGCAATACGGACAATGGAACATACAGAACGTTTCTACAAAGGGAACCATCAGAAACGGAAGGGCACAGCTGTCGTTCAACAGTAACAGCCCCTTGCTTGAAGGTACTGCCCGCATAGATGCCCTGCTCAACACCAAGATGCTGCAAGCCACAGTAAGCGCCGACATCCACAAGGCAGACCTCTATCGGCTGAGAATCAGCGGTAATGACGAACTGACTGTCGGCTTCTGCGGGCATATTGACGTGAACAGCGACATGAAGCAAAGCCACTATGTGAGCGGACTGATAGGTGACCTCTACCTGACCGATGCGGAGAAAACCTACCGACCGGAGGACATTGGACTGCATCTCAAGACCAACCGCGACACAACCCTGATCCGTGCCCAGAGCGGCGACCTGATTGTCAAGATTGACGGCAGCGGCGGCTATGAGCGTATTCTCAGCCAGCTGTCAGACTTGTCCGACGCCATTAGTACCCAGTTTGCCAACCGAGTCATCGACCAGCCGCGTATCAAGGCCCTGCTGCCCACGCTGCGCGTCTATGCTGAGTGCAGGAGCGATAATCCGCTGGCTAATCTGCTCCACACCAAGGAAATAAGTTTCCAAGAAGCTTTTGTCAACATGACCCTCTCGCCGCTGACTGGAGTCAACGGTCAGGCTCACCTCCGCCAGCTGGTCTACGACAGCATCCGAATCGATACCATCAACCTCCACCTCACTCAGAAGGGCGAACGGCTCTCCTATCAGGCTCAGGTGACCAACAATCGTAAGAACCCGCAGTTTGTGTTCAACGCTCTGCTCGACGGACATTTCACTGAGCACGGTGCTTTGGCTGGCCTGCGCTATTTTGACGATCAGGGGCACATGGGAATCCGCTTGGGAGCATCGGCCTCTATGGAGCCTGACGGGCTGCGTTTCCACCTCATGCCTGAACGTCCTACCATAGGATATAAAGTGTTCCAGCTGAACAAGGACAACTATATCTTCCTGGGCAGAGACCGGCAGTTGACGGCTAAGGTTGACCTCATTGCTGACGACGGAACGGGCATTAAGCTTTACACCACGGAATCACAAGATTCCACTCTGCTACAAGACCTTACAGTGTCTGTCAACAGGTTCAACCTTGAGGAGCTGACATCGGTCATACCGTATATGCCGCGCGTATCGGGACTGATGAACGGCGACTTCCATATTGTGCTGGATGAGAAGGAGAGAATCTCTGTAGTTTCCGACTTGGCCATCCAGAAAATGTACTACGAAGGCTCACCTATTGGTAACCTCTGCACAGAACTGGTGTATCTTCAGCGCGAGGATGAAGGCCACGCCATTGAAGCGAGGCTGATGCTCGACGACGAAGAGTTCGGACTCCTGAGCGGAAGCTACTGGAACAGGAAGCAGACACCGGCAGGACGGTTGGATGCCACGTTCACGATGACACGGCTGCCGCTGTCCATCGTCAACGGTTTTGTACCTGACCAGCTTGTCGGTCTTGACGGCTATGCAGAGGGTACGCTCACTATCAAGGGAACTACGGAGAAGCCCATCGTTGACGGTGAGGTGCTACTTGACTCCGCCTACCTTGTCAGCCTGCCCTACAATATCCGCATGAGATTCGACAACGACCCCGTACGCATTGTCGGCTCCCACCTGCTGATTGAGAACTTCGGACTCTACGCCTACAACGACGAGCCCCTGAACATGATGGGCGACATAGACTTCAGCGACCTGGACCATATCAGCATCGACATGCGCATGAGAGCCACCAACCTCTTGCTCATCAATGCCCGGCAGACGCCCAAGTCGCTGGCTTTTGGAAAAGCGTACGTCAACTTCTATTCCCGGCTCCAAGGACCGATTGAAGCACTCCGTATGCGAGGCAGGCTGGACGTGCTCGGCTCCACAGACCTCACCTACATGCTGCTTGACTCACCGCTTTCCACTGACAACCGTATGGACGAGCTGGTGAAATTCACCGACTTCAGCGACACCACACAGACCGTCGTTACCCGTCCCGTCCCCAAAGGACTTGACGCCGACCTTACCGTCAGCGTATCACGAGGTGCCCATATTGTCTGCAACCTGAATGATGAGCAGACCAACTACCTTGACCTGATGGGCGGCGGCGACCTGCGTATGCGCTACAATCAGGAAGGACTCTCCCTCACGGGTAGGTACACGCTCAACAACGGCCTGATGAAATACTCGCTGCCCATCATCCCGCTAAAGACCTTCACCATTCAGGAGGGCAGCTACGTAGAGTTCACGGGTGACCCCATGAACCCCAGGCTTAATATCACCGCTACAGAGCGTACACGTGCTACCGTCAGCGACCAGAATGGTCAGAGCCGTCCTGTCAGCTTTGACTGCGGCGTCATCATCACCAAGACACTCTCCGACATGGGCCTGCAGTTCATTATCTCCGCCCCTGAGGACATGACCATCAGCAGCGAACTGCAATCTATGTCGACCGAAGAGCGCGGTAAGCTGGCTGTCACCATGCTGACCACCGGTATGTACCTGGCTGACGGCAATACGAACGGATTCTCTATGAACGCAGCCCTCAGTTCCTTCTTACAGGGTGAAATCAACCAGATTACCGGCTCAGCGCTGAAGACCCTTGATGTGCAAGTGGGACTCGACAACACGACCGATGCCTCCGGACAGATGCACACCGACTATTCCTTCAGGTTCTCCAAGCGTCTTTGGAACAACCGGCTCAGCATCCAGTTAGGCGGAAAAGTGTCTACGGGCAGCAACGACGCGATGGGGCAGCAGCAGTCGTTCTTCGACAATGTGACGATGGAATACCGCCTGGATCAGAGCGCCCAGAAGAACATCAGGCTTTTCTACAAGCAGAACGTCTATGACTGGCTCGAAGGCTATACCGGTGAATACGGCGCAGGCTTCGTCTGGCGCCGTAAAATGGATTCCCTCAAGGAAATCTTCAGCTTCTTCAAGAAAGAAGAGCCGCTACAGCCTATACCCATCAGGCGTGACAGCCTGCGTACGAACACTCTAAGAACAGTAAGCCCATGAAAAGAATATCGCTCCTGCTCACCATCACCGTCTTTCTGGCTGCCTGTTCCACTACCAGCAACATCCCTGAGGACGACCAGCTCTTCACGGGCCTTTCACCCATTAACTATCCTGATGATGACGGTTCCCAACATGCCGCGGACTTAAAGGAAGAGCTGGAAATAGCACTCTCCACGACTCCGAATGGTGCGCTCTTCGGCTCTCCATACTACAGGTCGCCCTTCCCCGTCGGGCTGTGGATATGGAATGCCTATTCACAGAAAAAATCGGTCTTTGCCCGCTGGATGACAAAATCGTTCGGCAGGCAGCCGGTACTTATCAGTCAGGTGAATCCTGCCCTACGGGCCTCAGTAGCCCGTTCCGTCCTGAAAAGCAACGGATATTTCCGAGGAGACGTCACATACGACATCGTGCAGCAGAAAAATCCCCGCAAGAGCAAGATTAGCTATACGGTTCACCTTGACTCCCTCTTCACCTACGACTCCATAGCTTATGTAGGCTTCCCGGCATCCATCCGCCAACTGATTGACTCTGCAACCACCCTGCATCTTCATTCAGCAGCGTCCGACCTAACGTCGCCTGCTACCGGCGGGACGCAAGAGGGACACTCGCAAGAGGACAAGGACTACTCCAAACCCTTTACAGCTACAGCCCTTGAGACCGAACGCAACAATATCACACATCTGCTGCGTAACAACGGCTATTATTTCTTCAACTCCAGCTACCTGACCTTCCTTGCTGACACCCTCGCCACACCGGGGAAGGCACTGCTCCGACTTCAACTGGCTGACGAGACGCCTAATGAAGCGCTACGCCAGTGGTACATCGGCAATACCAGCATACGGCTGCGCCGCACGATGCGCGAACAGTTGACCGACAGCACCGTACGCCGTCATCTGCACGTCTACTATAGCGGTAAGCGTTCCCCCATCCGCACACGTGTCATCCTGAAAGACCTGCGGTTGCGTCCGCGACAATTGTTCAGCTACGATGACTACCTGCAATCCGCGAGCCGCCTGTCTGCCAACAACGTCTTCTCGTCCGTAGACTTTCAGTTCACGCCCCGCCCGCTAACCGACAGCCTTGACCTGACCCTGAGCTGCACGTTTGACAAGCCATACGACTTCTACATAGAGAGTTCGCTGATAGGCCGCACCATAGGCCGCTACGGCCCAGAGATACGCATGGGTGTCACCCGTCGCAATGCCTTCCGGGGAGCAGAGAAACTTGACATCAACCTGCACGGCTCCTACGAATGGCAGAAGAACGGGGGCTCATCCTCCAACAGTTACCAGTATGGTGCCGACGCGTCAGTAGAGTTCCCACGTATCGTCTTGCCGTGGGCACTGACCAAGAAGCGGCCGCGCAGGCCACTCCCCATACCGGGCGAGAAGACGCAGCCCGCTGCCCTTCCCTCACTAACTTCCCAGCTCCAACGCTCCACGCTTCTCAAGGCTTCTACCGATATTGTGCGCCGACCTGGCTACTACAAGATGCACATCGCCGCTGGCGAGTGGACTTATCGTTGGGAGTCTTCACTGCAGAGCCGACATGAGTTCTCGCCCATTACTGTCAAATACCAGTATATGAACACCCGTACCGAGAAACTCGATTCCATCCTGAGCATGAACCCGTTCCTCATGGCAAGCATGAGCGACTACTTCATCCCCAAGATGCGCTACACATACGTCTACACCTCGCCCAGCAACTACCGCAACCCCATCCGCTGGGAGATTACCCTCGAGGAGTCGGGCAATGTCACCGCCCTTTGGGATTTAGCTGGCGGGCACGCTTGGAACCAGAAGGAGAAGACTCTCTTCAAGAACCCCTACGCACAGTTCCTGCGCTTAGAGACCGACTTCACAAAGACTTGGACGCTCACTCCCCACTCGTCGCTCGTGGGACATATCAACGCCGGTGTGCTCCGCCCATACGGCAACACCAGCGAGGACGACACGCCTTATAGTGAGAAGTTCTACGCTGGCGGCGCCAACAGCATACGCGCCTTCACAGTCCGCAGCATCGGCCCCGGCTCCTTCAGCGGCATCTCCGGCAACCGGCAGTTCTCATACGTCATCCAGAACGGCAACATCAAGTTCGTAGCCAACCTGGAATACCGTACCCGCCTCTTCGGCAGCCTCAACGGTGCCGTATTCCTCGACATGGGTAACGTGTGGAATTGGAAAGACATACAGATTGACACCGACGAAGCGAATGATGAGCCTGACGATAACACAAATGACATCTACAACACATGGTTCACCGACACTCGTTTCCACACGCGCACATTCCTCCGTCAGCTGGCTCTCGGCACCGGTGCAGGCCTGCGCTACGACCTCGGATTCCTCGTCATTCGCATTGATTGGGGTATAGCCCTCCATGCACCCTACGACACGGGCACCTCTGGCTACTTCAACATCAACCACTTCCGTGACGCCCATACGCTCCACTTCGCCATCGGCTACCCTTTCTAAACAACGAACCATTCATTACCTAATATGACATCGAAAGTCCTACTCATCTACACAGGCGGAACCATTGGCATGAACCGCAACCCGCAGACAGGAGCCCTTGAACCCTTCAACTTCGAACACCTGCTCCTACGCGTGCCGGAACTCTCCCAGTTCGACACCCAAATAGACCCCTACCAGTTTCAGCCCCCCATCGACTCCAGCGACATGTCACCCCAGCGGTGGACAGACCTCGTCCATGTGATTGCTAACAGCTATGACCAGTACGACGGTTTTGTCGTCTTACACGGAACAGACACGATGGCCTATACCGCCTCCGCCGTGAGCTACATGCTGGAAAACCTCACCAAGCCCGTAGTTTTCACAGGAAGCCAGCTGCCTATCGGCCAACTGCGGACAGACGGTAAGGAAAACCTGATAACCAGTATTGAGATAGCCTCCGCAAAAGACAGCGACGGTCACGCCCTGGTACCCGAAGTTGGCATCTACTTTGGCGGTCACCTGTTGCGCGGCAACCGCACCACCAAACAAAGCGCCGAGGAGTTCAACGCCTTCGAATCGTTCAACTATCCCCACCTCGTAGATGCAGGCGTCAATATGATCTACCATCGCGACCGCATTCTGAAGCCCGACTTCGGAAAGGCTATGACGCCTCATTTCCTGTTAGACAACAATGTCATTATCTTCAGCCTCTTCCCAGGAATACGCGAAGACCTCATCCGCCACATCATCTATACACCCAACCTCCGCGCCATCGTCATGCGCACCTTCGGCAGCGGCAACGCCCCCCAGTCGCCCTGGCTCCTGAGAGCTCTCAAGGAGGGAACAGCCAACGGCAAGGTCATCGTCAACATCAGCCAGTGTATGCAGGGAGCCGTGGAGATGTCACGCTATGACTGCGGCTACCACCTGCAAGAGGCTGGAGTAATCAGCGGCTACGACTCCACCGTCGAGTCGGCAGTCACCAAGCTCATGTACCTTCAGGCACTATACGACGATTCAGAACAGGTACGACACTACATGACTCAGAACATTCGCGGAGAAATCAGCCTTCCTTTGACTCAGGGGAAATAGGGTATTTCTGCAAAACTCCCAAATAGTCCAAAACAATAGAATCCCCTTTCCCCCGGGATATCTCCGGGAGGGAAAGGGGATGGATTTTGAGAGACCTCGGGAGTTCTCCCTTCCTATTCCTCTTCGGGCTTCATGTTCGTGTAGACAGTCTGGACATCGTCGAAGTCCTCAAGGCGCTCCACCATTTTGTCAATAGTCTCACGCTGTTCGGCGGTGACATCCTTCAGGTCGTTGGGGATGCGGGTAAACTCTGCTCCCGTCACTTCAAAGCCTTCGGCCTCGAGGTGCTTCTGGATGGCTCCAAATGATGAGGGGTCTCCATAGATGGTGATTTCGCCTGTCTCCTCGTCCTCGTCAAACTCGTCTTCCACGCCATAGTCAATCAGATCGAGGATCAGCTCGTCCATGTCTAATCCATCCTTCTTCTTGAAGGTGAAAACAGACTTATGGTCGAAGAGGAAAGAGAGCGACCCCTGTGTTCCGAGGTTGCCGTTAAACTTGTTGAACACTGAGCGCACGTCGCCTACGGTACGCGTAGTGTTGTCGGTGAGCGTCTCCACAAAGATGGCAATGCCGTGGGGGCCATAGCCCTCGTAGGTCACTTCCTTATAGTCGCTCTGGTCCTTGCCCATAGCGTTCTTGATGGCACGCTCAATGTTGTCCTTCGGCATGTTCTCGCGCTTAGCGTTGGCAATGCAGGCACGGAGTGCAGGGTTCATGTCGGGCTCCGGGCCTCCAGCCTTCACGGCAATGGCAATCTGCTTGCCAATCTTGGTAAATGTCTTGGCCATGTGGCCCCATCTCTTCAGCTTAGCTGCTTTACGGTATTCAAATGCTCTTCCCATACTATTTAATTATTTAGAATTTACACTTAATAATGGATAATTATCGGAGCTCTGCGTTGAGCTGTTTCTTCAGGTTGGCAATCAGCTTCTGCATGATAGCGTCAATCTGCTTGTCACCCATGGTCTGGGTCTCGTCCTGAAGGATGAAGTTGACGGCATAGGACTTCTTGCCGGCGGGAAGCTTGTCGCCTTCGTAGACATCGAAGAGCTCCACCTGCTTCAATAGTTTCTTCTCCGTTTGGCGGGCAATCTGCTCAATCTGTGCGAACTCAACGGCGTTGTCGACCAACAGGGCGAGGTCGCGGCTGACGGCGGGATACTTGGGCACCTCCTGGAAGAGTACCTCATTCTTCTTCGTCACCTTCATCAGTTGTGTCCAGTTCAGCTCTGCGTAGTAGACAGGATTGTCAAGCGAGAACTGCTTCTGGAGCTTCTTCGTGAGGATGCCCATCTCGGCCAGCACCTTGCCGCCCCTGTTTTCAATAGTGATGGCAGCAGAGAACACGGGGTTGGCCGATTTCTTGCGGACGGTCAAGCCGGGTTTGAGGCCGATGCGCCGGAAAATGTTCTCGACGTATGCGCTCAGCTCGTAGAACGACGACTGCTCGTCCTTGTGGGCCCAAGAGCCTTCCACGCGCTTGCCAGTCACCCATAGTGCGGCGTGCTGCTCCTCGTGATAGGCCTGCATGGGATTCTCGTCGTTCTTCTTCTCGACTGAATAGGTATAGATGTTACCAAACTCGAAGAAGCGCAGATTCTGCTGCTTGCGGTTGGCATTGTGCTGAATGCTCTCCAGACCGCCGTAAAGCAGGGTCAAGCGCATCACGTTAAGGTCGCTGGACAGCGGGTTCATTATCCTGACCAGACTGTTTTCCTGTGTATCATCGTAATACGATGATTTGCTTAATGAGTTATTCAGAATCTCGTTGAAGCCCTCACCGACGAGCTGCTCGCTGACCAGGTTCTGTAGCTTGTGCTTGCGATCCTCCTCACCCTTGATGACGAGGCTCGACTTCAGCTGTGTAGGTATCTCCACATTATTATATCCGTATATGCGCAGGATATCCTCCACCACGTCGCATGGGCGCTGGACGTCCACGCGGTAGGCGGGCACCTCCAAGAGCAGACCCTGTGCACTCTCGGAGAGCACCTTCATCTCAAGTGACTCACAGATGGCCTTGATGGTCTCGACGGGAATCTCCTTGCCGATGAGCGTATGGACATAATCGTACTGGAGCGACACCTGTGCGTTTTTGATAGGCTCAGGATAGACGTCACATATCTCCATGGACACCTTACCGCCTGTCAGCTCCTTACACAGGATGGCAGCCTGCTTCAAGGCGTAGATGACTCCATTGGGATCGATGCCGCGCTCAAAGCGGAAAGACGCATCGGTACTCAGGCCGTGACGGCGTGCCGACTTGCGAATCCACGTGGGGTGGAAATAGGCCGATTCCAGCACGACGTCCTTTGTCGTCTCGTATGTTCCGCTGCCCTTGCCACCGAACACACCGGCAATACACATCGCGTCCTCGACGTTGCAGATTGCCAGATCGCGGTCAGAGAGCTTGTGTTCCTCACCGTCGAGCGTGACAAACGGGGTTCCTTCGGGCATCGTCTTTACCACAATCTTGTGTCCCTTCACCATGTCGGCATCGAAGGTATGTAGCGGCTGGCCGTATGCCATCATCACGTAGTTTGTGATGTCCACGATATTGTTGATGGGGCGCAGGCCAACAGTAGTGAGCCTGGTCTTCAACCATTCGGGCGACTCCTTTACTTCGCAGCCCGTAATACTAACACAGGCGTAGCGCTTGCAGGCCTCCTTGTTCTCAATCACCACGTCGATGGGGAGGGCGTTGTTGTCCACGGAGAAAGCGTCAGCATCAGGACGGTGCAGGCTGCTCTCATAGCCGTTCTGACGGAGCCATGCATACAGCTCGCGCGCGACGCCCCAGTGAGAGAGTGCGTCGGCACGATTGGCAGTAATGTCAATCTCAATGAGCCAGTCGCTTTCCAAGTGATAATATTCTGCGGCAGGCATACCTACCACGGCATCCTCAGGCAACACGATGATGCCATCGTGACTCGTGCCCACGCCTATCTCGTCCTCCGCGCAAATCATGCCACAGGACTCCACGCCACGCAACTTGGACTTCTTAATCTGAAACTCTTTGTCGCCGTCGTAGAGCACACAGCCCAGGTCAGCCACAATCACCTTCTGTCCAGCAGCAACGTTAGGAGCGCCGCATACAATCTGCGACGGCTCGCCCTTACCCAGGTCTACCGTCGTTACGTGCAAGTGATCACTGTTAGGATGAGCCTCACACGTAAGCACCTTGCCTACGTAGAGGCCTTTGAGTCCGCCCTTGACACTCTGCACCTCCTCCAGTGCATCTACCTCCAGTCCTGTTGACGTCAGCGCGTCGCACACCTGTTGCGGTGTGAGGTCGAAGTCAACGTAATCCTTCAGCCATTTATAGGAAATATTCATCTCGTAATATTATTTTTGACAGTTTATAATGCTTGAGCAAATCATTTTATTAGAAATCGGGCGCAAAATTACAAAAAAAAATGCAAAAAGCCACACTCTTTTCCATTTTTATGGATTCTTTGCAGAAAAAAGTGATATTGCGTCCTATCGCGGAGAAATGCGGCCTAATAAGTAATATCTTCCAGGAAGAGTGCGTGGGCGGGCATTGACTCTCCTGCTTCTGTCCGTTTTTTTCCTTCCACAACACGCTGAAACTCCTCTATCGTCAGCCGTCCCCTCCCCACCTCAACAAGGGTGCCCACCACCGCTCTTACCATGTTGCGCAAGAAGCGGTTGGCACGGATTTCAAAGTACCAGGTAGTGGGGCTCGTCTGATGCCACTCGGCTGTCGTCACTTTGCAAAGCGTCGTCTTCACATCGGCATGAGACTTGCAGAAAGCGCCAAAGTCGTCATACTCAAGCAATAGCCGAGCTGCTCGATTCATTTCTCTGAAATCCAATGAGTAATGAATTTCGCATGAAGTATTCCTTAAGAACGGATCCTTTGCCGTATGAAGATAATAACGGTACATACGACTGGTAGCCGAGAAACGTGCATGAAGGTCGTCTGCCACACGTTCCACCTTCGACACAGAAATGTCGCCAGGCAGCAGCTTGTTCAACTTATAGGCCAGCTGAGGGCCGTCAATCTCTGTAGGGAAATCGAAATGAGCCACCATCATGCGGGCATGTACGCCAGCATCCGTCCGCCCTGCTCCTGTCACGATTATTTCCTGACGGAGCAGAAGGGAAAGCCCCCGTTGCAACTGTGCTTGCACGGAGTCCCCGTTGGGTTGTATCTGCCACCCATGATAGCGGCTCCCATCGTAACTGAATGTAATAAAATATCTCATTTCGGGTGGAAAGCTACGCTACCCGTAACTTTACCATCAGAACGGCAGGTCGTTGGCACTTCCTTCTTCGGCAGGTTCCTGTGCAGGCGGGAATGGAGCGGCGGCCTGCGGAGCAGCGGCAGGTGTGGGCTGCTGAGGCGGGAACGGAGTAGCACCAACGGGAGCGGCATCAGCAACGGGAGCGCCGGCAACGGGTGCTGCAACACCGTGGAGCACGTTGAAAGCACGGACATCATTGAACCAGCGGCCATTAAACTCATGGGCATCAATATCAAATTGTACGGTCAGATCCTCACCATTCTGAATGTTGAACTGACGGATGCGATCCTCTCCAAATACGCGGAATACGCAACGCTTAGGATACTGTCCTGGAACTTCGATTACATAATCCTGAGACATCCAAGGATTGCCCGTGCGGGCAGAGGTGCCACTCTGTGCTGGTAATACAGCAATTATTCTACCTGTTAAATCCATATAATATAATGTATTAAAATGTTGTTTTATGCGTTTTGCGAGTGCGAAATTACTAAAAATAGTTTGAAAACAAAAAATTTTACCTATAATTTTTTCTAATCCCGCAAAAAAAGCGTAACTTTGTAGTCAATTTTGAAAATAACTAAAAAGAAAAATACAATGAGATTTACAGTTTCAAGCACCGCACTGAGCGCAAAGCTCACGGCTCTGTCAAGAGTCATCAACAGTAAGAACGCCCTCCCCATTCTGGGCGACTTCCTTTTCGACGTGAACGACAACCAGCTACACCTGACTGCATCCGACAGTGAGAACACCATGTATACCAGCATGGAACTGACGGATTGCGACGGCAGCGGACGCTTCGCTATTGGCAACCACGACCTGCTGGAAGCCGTGAAGGGATTCTCCGAGCAGCCCATCACGTTCGATGTTGACCTGCAGCAGAACATTGTGAAAATCAGCTATCAGAACGGTATGTTCTCTCTTCCTGTGGAGAATGCCGACGAATTCCCCGTTGCACAGCAGGTGAGCGAACAGGCTACAACCATCGCCATCTCCAACCAGATGCTCAGCGACAACATCAACCGTTCGCTCTTCGCTACTGCACAGGACGAGCTGCGCCCCGTGATGAACGGAATCTACTTCGACCTAACCCCTGACTGCCTTGCAGTCGTAGCCAGTGACGGACACAAGCTGGTACGCAATAAAATCTACACTGTGAAAAGTGACCAGCCCGCTGCTTTCATCCTTCCCAAGAAGCCCGCAACGCTTCTGAAGAACCTGCTGGGCAAGGATGGTGGCGATGTCATTATCCGCTTCGATGAGCGCAACGCCGAGGTAAACTACGGCGACGGCATCATCCAGTGCCGGCTCATTGAGGGACGCTATCCCAACTACAACTCCGTCATTCCCCAGAACAATCCCAACCAGCTCACCGTAGACCGCATGGGACTGCTTTCAGCCCTTCGCCGCGTGCAGCCCTTTGCCAACGACTCCAGCAACCTTATCCGCTTCCATGTGGAGGACGGTACGCTGCAGCTCAACGCCGAGGACTACGACTTCTCAAAGACGGCAACAGAGCGCATGTCGTGCGAATACAACGGTCAGCCCATGAGCATTGGTTTCAAAGGTTCGTCGTTTATTGAGATATTAGGGAACTTCAGCTGTCCTGAAGTTGTCATCCAGCTGGCTGATCCCAGCCGTGCAGGTCTTGTACTGCCTTCTGAACAGCCTGAGAACCAGGACGTGCTGATGCTGATGATGCCTATGCTGATTAATGATTAAAGGGAAGCGATGAAACTGAATTTGCAGAAGCCGTTGGTTATCTTTGACTTGGAGACTACCGGCTTGGACTTGGTGAAAGACCGGGTCATACAGATATCATACATTAAGGTTTACCCTGACGGAAAGGAGGAGCGCGGCAATGAGCTGATCAATCCTGAGTGCAAGATACCTGAACTGGTGGAGCAACTGACAGGAATCAAGAACAGCGACGTGCAGGATAAGCCAACCTTCAAGCAGCTGGCAGCCAAATTGAGTGCAGCCTTTACGGGCTGTGACTTTGCCGGATTCAACTCGAACCACTTTGACATTCCCCTGCTGGCGGAGGAGTTTCTTCGTGCTGGGATAGACTTCGACTTCTCCAAATGCCGTCTTATTGACGCGCAGACCATCTTCCACAAGATGGAGCGCCGTAACTTGGCTGCCGCCTACAGGTTCTACTGCGGGCGCAAGATGGAGGAGGACTTCGAGGCCCATCGTGCCGACCAGGACACCGAGGCTACCTATCGCGTGCTCATGGGAGAGCTCGACCGCTATGCGCCTGGCGTGGATGAAGACCCTGAGAAGGTGTTACAGAACGACATGCAGATGCTGGCAGACTTCTCGAAGATGAACGACAACGTGGACTTTGCTGGACGTATCGTCTGGGCAGAGGTCAACGGACAGCACACGGAGGTGTTCAACTTCGGCAAACACAAGGGCAAGCCGGTAGCCGAAGTGCTGCGTACAGATCCAGGCTATTACAGCTGGATATTGGGCGGCGACTTCACCTACAACACCAAGCAGGTGCTCACCCGCATACGGCTGCGTGAGGCTCAAGCGCTTAAGTAAAAAAGGTAAAAGGGTAAAAAGAGTAAACAAAATGGAGATGAGTATTATAGCCAAAACTATCCGATGCATTGGATGGATTCCCCTGCATCGCTCATTGATTCTATTACCTTTTTACCTCTTTTCTGTTTTACCTATAAACGCACAGGAGCTTCAGGCCAAGATCAACATCAACCACTCCAAGGTGCAGGGCACGGATGCCTCCGTGTTTGAGAACCTGAAGCAGACGCTGGAACAGTTTGTCAACGAACGCCAGTGGACGGAGCTGCAGTTCCAGGAGAATGAGCGTATCGTCTGCAGTTTCAGTATCACCGTAAACAAGTACGTTCAGTCGGACAACCGCTTCGAGTGCTCAGCCATCATCCAGGCAAACCGCCCCGTCTACAACGCCTCGTACACCACTACCTTATATAACAATACGGACAAGAACTTCAACTTCGACTTTGCACAGTTTGACCAGCTGAACTTCAACGACGAGATGGTGGACAACCAGTTGACGGCGCTCTTTGCCTACTATGCCTACCTCATTATCGGTCTTGACCTTGACAGTTTCTCACCCTTGGGCGGCTCAGACGTCCTGCAGCGTTGTATGTATCTTGTCAACAACTGCCAGGACCTTGGATTCCCTGGCTGGAAGTCGTTTGAAGACTCACGCAACCGCTTTGCCATCATCAACGACTACTTGGACGAAGCCATGAAGCCCTTCCGACAGTTGCAGTATGACTACTACCGCCAGGGACTCGACGAAATGGCACAGAACGTGGAACGCGGACGCACCAACGTGACGACAGCTTTGGAACAGAACCTCAAGAAAGCACACGAGGACAAGCCTCTCAGCTTGTTGCCCCAGATTTGGACGGACTACAAGAAGGATGAGCTGGCTAATATCTACAAGGGTAAAGGCACACAAAAGGAAAAGGAGACAGTCTATGAGCTACTGATGGGCATGAATGCCTCCCAGAGCAACACGTGGGACAAAATCAAACAATAATTGACAATTAGTAATTCTTTGCAAGCAAAGCGGCCGCTTAACCTCTGGTCGCTTACTACCGAAGAGACGCAAGAAAACCGAGTGGACAATTATGCTAAAGCACCTCTATATCAAGAACTTCACACTCATTGACGTGCTCGACATCGACCTGCACGAGGGATTTTCCGTAATGACTGGTGAGACGGGCGCCGGCAAGAGTATCATTCTCGGAGCCATCGGCCTGCTCTTAGGTCAGCGAGCTGATGCGAAGTCTGTTATGTCAGGCGCAGACAAGTGCGTCATCGAGGCGCAGTTCGACCTTAGCCGCTATCAGCTGGAGACTTTCTTCAACGAGAACGACATAGAATATGATGCCCACGAGACCATCATCCGCCGCGAACTGTCAGCCTCGGGCAAGAGCCGTGCCTTTATCAACGACACGCCAGTATCGCTCTCGCTGCTGAAAGAACTGGGTGAGCAACTGGTGGACATCCACTCGCAGCACCAGAACCTGCTGTTGCAGAAGCACGACTTCCAGCTCAATGTTGTGGACGTTATCGCAAACGACCAGCAGCTGACAGACGATTATCACCAGTACTACGAACAGATGCAACAGGCAGGCCGACGTCTGGCTGCGATGCAGGACAGCATAGAGCAGAGCCGCCAGCAGGCCGACTTCCTGCAGTTCCAATATGAAGAGCTCTCTGCCGCCAACCTGACAGAGGGCGAGTTGGAGGAGCTGGAACAGAAAAGCGACACGATGACCCACTCCGAGGACATCAAGAGCGCACTCTACACAGCAGACAACGCGCTGACGGCTGACGGGCAGGGCATTGTGGGACAGCTGCGAACAGCCGCCGCCGCACTTCATGGCATTGTCAAGGTCTATCCTGGAGCCGACGAGCTGGCCAGCCGTTTGGACTCCTGCTATATTGAGCTGAAGGACATTGCTCAGGAGGTGGGGAGTCGCATGGAGAACATTGACTTCGACCCTGCAGAGCTTGACATCATCAACAGTCGTATTGACCGTCTCTACGACTTGCAAAAGAAATACCACGCCGATACGGTTGGGCAGCTCATCAGCCAGCGCGACGAGCTGAAACAGCAGCTTGCTGCCATAGAGAACAGCGACGAGGCCCTGCAAGAGCTGCAGGCAGCGCACGACCGTCTGGAAGCCCAATGTAAAAGCCTTGCTGACAAACTGACGAAGGAGCGCACGCTGGCAGCCAGGAAGATAGAGAAGGAGATGCAGCAAAAGCTGGTGCCCTTAGGTATGCCCAATGTACGGTTTGAAGTAACCGTTGAGCCAATAGAACTCAACAGCAACGGACAGGACAGGGTGTCGTTCCTCTTCTCTGCCAACACCTCTACCCCACTCCAGCCAATCTCCCAAGTGGCATCAGGCGGCGAGACCGCCCGTGTGATGCTCTCGCTCAAGGCTATGATCAGCGGCGTAGTGAAGCTTCCAACAATCATCTTCGACGAGATTGACACAGGCGTCAGCGGAAAGATTGCTGAGAAGATGGCAGAGATGATGCAAGACATGGGCAGCCACGGCCGCCAGGTCATCAGCATTACGCACCTGCCGCAGATAGCAGCCCTCGGCACAGCCCACTACAAGGTGACAAAGCAGGAAACGCCTCAGGGCACCGTCAGCCGTATGCAGGAACTCACTTCTGAGGAGCGCGTTACGGAGATAGCAGCCATGCTCAGCGGCAGCAACATCACGGAGGCCGCCATACTCAATGCGAAACAACTATTAAAGCAATAAACACACACATGAAAAAGACAATACTTCTGGTACTTCTCACAGCATGCCTTTCGTCCCTCAACGTCTTGGCACAGCCGAGCTGGACAAAGAAAGCCGCGAAGTCCGTATTTACGCTGAAGACATTCAACGAGCAAGGCACCCTCTTGGGGAGTGCCAGCGGATTCTTTATGGGCACTGGCGGCGAGGCCGTCAGCAGCTACACGCCGTTCAAGGGAGCATACAGCGCCGTAGTGATTGATGCCTCAGGCAAAGAGCTGCCTGTCGTAGCGATGCTTGGTGCCGATGATACCTATGACATTGCCAAGTTCCGCGTTGACATCAAGAAGAGTACTCCCCTGACAGTCAGCGCTGCCAACGTTCAAACAGGCGCCAGCGTATGGCTGCTGCCCTATCGTGAGACCAAAGACTGTCCTGTAGGCACCATCCGCAAGACAGAGACCTTCCGCGACGGCTATGAATACCTCACCCTGGCACTCACGGCTCCTGAAGGCAGCGCTGGCTGCCCGCTGATGGACGAGAACGGCGAGGTGATTGGCATCATGCAGACCTCATGGAATGCAGGCGACACCCTAAGCTATGCTGTCAGCGCACGCTATGCCGACTCCCTGCGCATCAGCGGACTCAGCATCAACGACCCTGCCCTGAAAGCCATCGGCATCAAGAAAGCGCTCCCCAGCGACATCAACCAGGCTGTGCTCACCCTCTATGTGGCAGCCTCCTCGCTCGACTCTGCAGCCTTCGCTTCACTCGTCGACGACTTCATTCAGCAGTACCCTGACGCTCCTGACGGCTACCAGTACCGCGCTGAGCAAGAGACACAGGCCCATCAGTTTGACGCTGCAGCACGCGACATGGAGCAGGCCATCCGCGTAGCCACGAAGAAGGACGATGCACATTTTGCCTACTCGAAGCTCATTTTCGGAAAGGAGGTTTACCTCAATGAGACGCCATACGACGGCTGGTCGCTTGACAAGGCGCTTGCAGAGGCCAGGGAGGCGTCGAGTATCAATCCCTTAGCCGTCTACCGTCATCAGGAAGCCACCATCCTCTACGCACAGAAGAAATACCAAGAGGCTTATCAGGCTTATACTACCCTCTTCAACTCTGAGATACGTAGTGCAGAACTATTCTATGAGGCAGCACGCTGTCAGGAGATGCTTCGTGACACCGTCGCCCAGCTCTCGCTGCTCGACTCCTGCGTAGCCACCTTCAGCCGTCCCTACTTGAAAGAGGCCGCGCCCTATCTTCTCGCCCGTGCCCAGATACGTCTCAACGCAGGGAAGTATCGTGACGCCGTGAATGACCTGAACGATTATGAGCAGCTGATGCAGGCTACCGTGAATGCCAACTTCTACCACCTGCGCCATCAGGCAGAGATTGGAGGACGACTCTTCCAGCAGGCACTCAACGATATTAACCGCTGCATAGACATGGAGCCTGACAATGGCTACTATCTGGCAGAGCGCGCATCGCTACAAGTACGCGTAGGCCTCTACGATGACGCCAAGGCAACTGCCCAGGAGATTATACGCATTGACCCTGAATACTCTGACGGCTACTTGTTCCTCGGCCTGTCGCAATGTCTGAAAGGAGAAAAGGCAGAAGGCATCAAAAACCTGCAGAAAGCCCTTGAACTCGGCGATACACAAGCCAAAGACCTGATAGAGAAATACCAATAGGAGTCGAATTGCGGTTCTAAAGCAACGAGCCTGATTCGCTTAAAGCAACGAGCCTGATTCGCTATTCGTGTACCACGACCTTCACTTTGGCAATGCGGTGTCCATCCACTTCTGCCGCCTCAAACGAGAAGTTGTTGTAGTCAATGCGCTCGTTCACCTGAGGGAAGTCGCCCTTCAGCTCCAGCATGAGGCCTGCCAAGGTGTCGGCATCGCCCTGTACCTCCTCGAAAGTCTCGTCGTCAATGTGGAGGATGCGATAAAAGTCGCTCAGGAGGGTCTTACCCTCAAACAGGTAAGTATTGGCATTCAGCCGGACGAAGCTCTGCTCCTCCTCGTCATACTCGTCGTTGATCTCGCCGACAATTTCCTCCAGGATGTCCTCTAAGGTGACAATGCCGCTGGTACCTCCAAACTCGTCCACAACAATAGCAATGTGAACCTTGTTTTCCTGGAAGTCGCGGAGCAAGTCATCAATCTTCTTTGTCTCTGGCACGAAATACGGCGGACGGATAAGCGACTGCCAACGGAAGCTGGAAGGCTTGTGAAGGTGAGGCAGCAAGTCCTTGATATAGAGGATTCCGCGGATATTGTCTATAGAATTCTGATAGACAGGTATGCGAGAGTAATTGTTCTCCACAATACATTTGATGACGTCGGCAAACGACGAGCGGAAGTCCAGGTCAACCACATCCTGACGGCTGGTCATAATTTCCTTGGCTGTCTCGTCACCAAAGCGGACGATTCCCTCCAGCATGTTCTGTTCATCCTTCAACTCCTCCTTGTCGGTCAGCTCCAGCGCCTGCTCCAGGTCGTCAACGCTGAGGACATGTGCCTCTTTCTCCACCACCTTCTCTGCCAGGATTCCAGAGCGGATGAGCACGCTGGCCAAGGGATAGAAAAGGCTGCGAAGGCCTGTCAGGGCACCCGAGAGCGAACGGCAGACAGAGAGTGCGTGCTGCTGACAGTAGACTTTCGGCATAATTTCGCCAAAGAGCAGCAAGATGAAAGTCAGCAGAACGGTGATCACGAGGAACTGCAGCCACACGGCTCCGCCGAAGTCCACGACATGGGCGAAGAAGTAGTTGCACAGCATGATGATGGTCACATTCACCAGATTGTTGGTAATCAGAATGGTAGCCAACGTGCGCTCCGACTCGGCGCGTAGTGCCATGATGCGCTTGTCGCACTCATCATCGCTTTCCTCTATCTCGTTCAGGTCATTGGGAGAGAGCGAGAAAAAGGCAATCTCCGAACCAGAAGCCATCGCCGACAAGAAGAGCAGCAGGCAGGCAAGTATAATAGAGACGACAGCCCCAAAGGTGGGAACCATCGGATGCACTTCGCTGAATAATTGTGACAGGTAGTCCATCAGCCGTTCTTTTCTGTTTTAGGCGTCAGCAGCTCCATGTTCTCCGCCCAAATCTCCGTCTGGTACTGGCGTTTACCCTGCTTGTCGTCATAGGAAGTATAACGGATACGCCCCTCGATAAAGAGCTTGTCGCCCTTGTGAACGTATTGTTCCACAATCTCAGCCAAGCGGCGCCACAGGATGATGTTGTGCCAGTCGGTACGATCAGGCACCTGGGTGCCGTTCTGAAGGGTATAGCCCCGTTCCGTCGTTGCCAGACGAATACGCGCCACAGCCACGCCCTGATCTACATAGCGTACCTCAGGGTCCTGTCCCACATTGCCTATGAGCATTACCTTGTTCATGCAGACCTATACGATTGCCTTGCCCAAAAAACGGAATTTGAAGTTCTTGCCCTTGGCAGAAGGGAACTGGCTACGCTCGTCAACACGCTCGCGCAGGTGTTCTACAATGCGGTTATAGCAGTCCATGCCTGAATCGGCCTTTACCTGAGCCACGAAATGCGTATCACGATACTGATATTTTCCAGTCGTAGGAACAAGCAGCACGCGCTTGAAGTCAATCTCACCCTCATACCATCCGGAGTTGAACTCATTCAATTTCTGGATAGCAGGGACAGTGTTACGCTCACGCCCGTCGGAAGCAGAGGTGGCGTGCAAGGCTTTCTTCTCCTTGAAGTCCTGCATGGTGGCTGCCTCGGTCTTAATAATAATAAAGTACACGCGAGGGCGTATCTTATAACGCTTGGGATAAAAGACATCGCTCGACACATAGTCACGAATGGATGCTTCCAACTCAGCATTCATGCCTATCTGGTCAATAGCGGCGAGGAAATCAATGGCCTCGTCAACAGTTGAGACAAGTGTCTCTTGGTCAAAATATCGCAAATACAGGTTCATTCGTGTTGAAATTGCTTGTTTTTCTATTTCCGCGGAATAGAAAGAAAAAATAAAAATCTGGTGTTTTGGGTGGTATAAGAGCGGAAAACGGGACTCGGACCCGCGACCCCAACCTTGGCAAGGTTGTGCTCTACCAACTGAGCTATTTCCGCATTGCAAAGTATTTGGTGAAGAGGAGGAGACTCGAACTCCCACGTCGCAATTGACACTACCCCCTCAAAGTAGCGCGTCTACCAATTCCGCCACCTCT
>ONKY01000139.1 GCA_900318585.1 uncultured Prevotellaceae bacterium | reverse complement strand
TTTGTTGGCTAAAAATGAGTGATAAACCTTAAAAAATGTGCGAAAAATGCTAATAAATTTTTCGTAATGTAAAAAATTCACTATATTTGCACGCTCAAATTCTGCGTGAACGTGATATAATAATTAAAAAATAATATAATAAACAAAATGCAAAACAAAGGAATTGTAAAATTTATCGCACTGATTCTCATCTTGGTGTGTATCTTCTACCTCTCCTTCTCGTTCGTTACCCGCTACCACGAAAACAAGGCAGCTGCACTGGGCGAAGAGGCTGGTCAGGAGTACCTCGACTCCATCATGAATGAGAAAGTGTACTGCGGCATCTATTCGTTCAAGCAGTGCCGCGAGATGGAGATTGGCCTTGGTCTTGACCTGAAGGGCGGTATGAATGTGATTCTTGAGGTGTCAGTACCCGACGTGGTTGACGTGCTGGCCGACCACAAGCAGGACGCTGCCTATCGCAAGTCGATGGAGCAGGCCAAGAAGGAAGAAGAGACCAGTCAGGATGATTTCATCTCGCTCTTCGTCAAGTATTGGAAGCAGAATTCGCAGGGCCGTCCCTTGGCCGCCATCTTTGCCACTCAGCAGATGAAGGGCAAGGTGAGCACGTCGTCGACCGATGACGAGGTGGAGAGCGCCCTGAGAGCTGAGGTACAGTCGGCCGTTGACAATTCGTTCAACGTGGTCCGTAACCGTATCGATAAGTTCGGCGTCGTACAGCCGAATATCCAGAAGCTGGAAGGCCAGTCGGGCCGCATCATGGTGGAGATGCCTGGTGTGAAGGAGCCGGAGCGTGTGCGTAAGCTGCTGCAGGGCTCTGCAAACCTGGAGTTCTGGGAGACCTACAACTCTCAGGAGATTACTCCGCTGCTGGCACAGCTCAACCAGCGTTTTGCTACGCATGGTGATCTTGGTACTGACAGCGTAGCTGCCGATACGACAGCTGTGGCTGCTGAGGTGGCCGAGGCTGCTGCCGACACTGCAAAGACTGCAGCCAGCGATCTCGCTGCCAAGTTAGGTAAGAAGGATGCCAAGGCCGACGACGCCAAGGCACAGGCTGAGGCTAAGAAGCAGAATCCGCTGTTTGCTGTGTTCCAGCCCACGCAGGGTAACAGCCTTGCCGTGGTGGGTTATGCACTGGCTCGTGATACAGCCGACGTGAACAAGGTGATTTATTCTGACATTGCCCGTCAGATACTGCCCAGCGACTTGAAGCTGCTGTGGGGTGCCAAGCCCGCCGACTTCGGTTCCAGCGAGGCTCACGCAGATATCTTTGAGTTGTATGCACTGAAGATGACCGAGGCCAACGGCCGTGCTCCGTTAGAGGGCGACGTCATTGTCAGCGCCAGCGACGGCTTCGACCAGATGGGTCACCCCGACGTGTCCATGCAGATGAACTCCGACGGCGCACGCCGCTGGGCTCAGCTCACCAAGCAGAATGTGGGTAAGGCCGTGGCCATCGTCCTTGACGATGCTGTCTATAGCGCTCCCCGCGTAAACCAGGAGATTGACGGTGGTAACTCGCAGATTACGGGTAACTTCACCATCGAGGATACCAAGGACTTGGCTAACACGCTGAATTCTGGTAAGATGCCGGCTCCTACCCGCATCGTCCAGGAAGAGGTCGTTGGTCCGTCTCTCGGTGCTCAGTCCATCAAGCAGGGTATCATCTCCTTCATCGTGGCCTTCGTGCTGCTGATGATCTACATGATCATGCTCTATGGAGTTGTTCCTGGTATCATGGCTGACTGCGCCCTGCTGTTCAACCTGTTCTTCACCCTCGGTATCCTGACCTCGTTCCAGGCAGCCCTGACCATGCCGGGTATTGCCGGTATCGTGCTGACCCTCGGTACGGCTGTGGATGCCAACGTGCTTATTTATGAACGCACGAAGGAAGAGCTGCGCAAGGGCCTGAACGTGAAGGAAGCCCTGAACAAGGGTTACTCCAACGCCTTCTCGGCTATCTTCGACTCGAACGTGACGTCACTCATTACCGGTTTCATCCTGCTGTTCTTCGGTACAGGTCCTGTGAAGGGCTTCGCTACCACCTGGATCATCGGTATCTTCTGCTCGTTCTTCACCGCCGTATTCCTGACCCGTCTGGTCTATGAGTACATGCTGAAGAAGGACAAGTGGACGAACCTCACCTTCGTGACCGCCTACTCCAAGAACATGATGCAGAACACGAAGTTCAACTTCATGGCTGCCTATAGGAAGACGTTCATCATCTGGGGTGCCGCTGCCATCATCTTCTGCATCAGCTTCGCCGTCCGCGGCTTGAGCCAGAGCATCGACTTCACCGGTGGTCGTAACTACGTGGTGCAGCTCGACAAGGAGACTCATGTGGAGGATGTGCGTGCCGCACTCTCTGGCGTCTTTGTCAATACCATTGGCGAGAAGGCCAACCAGGAGGCTAACACCAGCGTCATAGCCCTCGGTACTGAAGGCAAGACCGTGCGTATCTCTACCAACTGGGATATCGAGTCGAACAATCCTGAGGTGGACGACAAGGCTGAGACCATTCTCTACAACGCCCTGAAGAAGGCTGGCCTCATCAACCAGGCCGATATGGCTGCCTTCAAGAATCCTGATGTCCGCGAAGGCGGTTCCATCATCAGCTCTGCAAAGGTAGGTCCGTCGGTGGCTAAGGACATCACCTATGGTGCCATCATCTCCGTGCTCATCGCTCTGGTGGCCATCTTCATCTACATCCTCGTCCGCTTCCGCAACGTGGCCTTCTCCGTGGGTTCTATCGTAGCCCTGGCACTCGACGCCCTCATCGTGATCGGCTTCTACTCTGTGCTCTGGGGTTGGGTGCCCATGTCGCTTGAGATCGACCAGACGTTCATCGGTGCTATCCTGACCGTGATCGGTTACTCCATCAACGATAAGGTGGTGGTGTTCGACCGTGTGCGTGAGAACTTCAGTCTCTTCAAGAAGCGTGACCGCCAGACCCTGTTCAACGACTCGCTGAACCAGACGCTGGCTCGTACCATCAACACCTCCGTCACGACGCTCATCGTGCTGCTCTGTATCTTCATCCTCGGTGGTGACAGCATCCGCAGCTTCTCGTTCGCCATGATTCTGGGTGTTATCTTCGGTACGTTGTCGTCGCTCTTCATCGCTGCTCCTGTGGCTTACCTCACCATGGGTAAGACCATCCGTGAGACCGACGAGGAGACCGCCCCGGTAAAGAAGTAATCGTCTATAAGTAAGATAATCCCCTGAAGGGGTTATACCACACACAGGCAGGGGTTTTCAGACTCCTGCCTGTGTTGTTTCAACAATCAAAAAGAGAGAAACCAAATGGAAAACAAGCAATACAAGCGCACGACGGTCACGTCGGCACTGCCCTACGCCAACGGTGGCGTACACATCGGCCACCTCGCTGGCGTCTATGTTCCCGCCGACATCTATGTACGTTACCTCCGCATGAAGAAGCGCGATGTCCTGTTCGTCGGCGGCAGCGACGAGCATGGCGTACCTATTACTATACGTGCGCGTAAGGAGGGCATTACCCCGCAGGACGTGGTAAACCGCTACCATGAGATGATCAAGAACTCGTTCGAGGAATTCGGCATCAGCTTCGATGTCTATAGTCGCACTACGAGCAAGACACACCATCAGTTTGCTGCAGAGTGGTTCCGCAAGCTCTACGACGAGGGTAAGCTGACCGAGGAGACCACCACCCAGCTCTACGACGAGGAGGCCCACCAGTTCCTGGCCGACCGCTACGTCACTGGCGAGTGCCCCCACTGCCACAACCAAGGCGCCTATGGCGATCAGTGCGAGAAGTGTGGACGCGACCTGTCGCCCACGGAGCTCATCAACCCCAAGTCCACCATCAGCGGCTCTACGCCTGTGCTGAAGGAGACGAAGAACTGGTACCTGCCGCTCAACGAGTATCAGGACTGGCTGAAGAAGTGGATTCTGGAGGAGCACAAAGAGTGGCGTTCCAACGTCTACGGACAGTGCAAGTCGTGGCTTGACATGGACTTGCAGCCCCGCGCCATGACCCGCGACCTCGACTGGGGCATCCCCGTGCCCGTGGAGGGAGCGGAAGGAAAAGTGCTCTACGTGTGGTTCGATGCCCCTATTGGCTATGTGTCGAACACCAAGGAACTCTGTGAGCGCGACCCCGAACGCTGGGGCACGTGGCAGCAGTGGTGGCAGGATGAGGATACGCGCCTCGTCCACTTCATCGGCAAGGACAACATCGTCTTCCACTGCATCATCTTCCCCGTGATGATGAAGGCCCACGGAAAGTATATCATGCCCGACAACGTGCCGGCCAACGAGTTCCTCAATCTCGAGAACGACAAGATTTCCACCTCACGCAACTGGGCTGTGTGGCTCCATGAGTATCTGGAGGACTTCCCTGGCAAGCAGGATGTGCTGCGCTATGTGCTGACCGCTAACGCGCCCGAGACCAAGGACAATAACTTCACATGGAAGGACTTCCAGGATCGTAACAACAACGAGCTCGTGGCTGTCTACGGCAACTTCGTAAACCGTGCCCTACAGCTCACTTGGAAATACTGGGAGGGTGTAGTGCCCCAGCGTGGTGAGCTCACCGACGTTGACAAGGCAGCGATTGAAGAATTCAAGGATGTGAAGGAGAAGGTGGAGACGCTGCTGGAACAGTTCAAGTTCCGTGATGCACAGTTCGAAGCCATGAATCTCGCCCGTATAGGTAACCGCTATATCACAGAGTGTGAGCCGTGGAAGGTGTGGAAGACTGACCCGAAGCGTTGCGAGACGGTGCTCAATGTTTGCCTCCAGCTTGTGGCTAACCTGTCGATAGCCTTTGGCCCGTTCCTGCCCTTCAGCAGCAATCGTCTGCGCTCGCTCATCAATGAGCAGTATCTGGATTGGGAGCAGTTGGGCTCCATCGACCTGCTGTCTGCCGGACATCAGCTGAATGAGCCACAGTTGCTCTTCGAGAAGATTGACGATGAGACCATCCAGAAGCAGCTCGACAAGCTGGAAGCAACCAAGAAGGCTAATGAGGCAGCCCAGTGGCAGCCCGCTGCCATCAAGGATACCGTGAGTTTCGAGGACTTCGAGAAACTCGACATCCGCGTGGGTCTGGTGAAGGACTGTCAGGCCGTGAAGAAGTCGAAAAAGCTGCTCCAGTTCACCATCGACGACGGCACAGGCCAGGATCGCACCATCTGCTCGGGCATAGCCCAGTTCTATGAGAACCCTGCAGAACTCATCGGTAAGCGCATTCTCTTCGTGGCCAACTTCGCTCCGCGCAAGATGATGGGTATCGAGAGTCAGGGCATGATCCTCTCTGCCGTCGACAGCGACGAGAGCCTCAGTGTGGTCACCACCACCCGCGACGTCAAGCCCGGCAGCCAGGTAGGCTAACGACCCCCAAACGAAGTGAGCGCCCGAATCCTTTCGGGCGCTCACTTCATTAGAATACCACACGTTCTGTAAGATAACCACACATTTTGAATGATGGGTGTGAGTGCCCGCTCTGTTGTAACCACATATATGCAAAAACAGAAAAACACCCGCACGTGTCGCACGTCCCGCACGTAAATTTTTTCATAAACCGCTCGACCTCTGCCTTGAAACAAATTATTCCAGCCTGTGGAATAATTCTAAACCAGTGCTTTAGACTCGTAAACCAGTGATTTAGCATCGTAAATCGGTGGTTTAGACTCGTAAATCGGTGGTTTGGAATCGTAAACCACTGGTTTAGCATCAAATTCTCTCGAGAATTTAATCAATACTCGTACTTTACAATTGTTTCACGTATTCTATTTTAACGACCGCTCGACCTTGGTCGCTTTCATAGAAAGAACTTGGACAACAAGGACAACTGCCTACGACGGCAACTGCCGTCTACGGAATCCAGCCGCAATACCTTGAACCGAAAGCAACCATGGGTTGCTATAAATAGTTCTTGCCTTCTTGCTCTGGCAAGCGTCTCCTGTTGTCGCCGAGCGGCAAGCGACCAAGATCGAGCGGTCCAAGTTGTTTATGTTGTCGTTTAAAAATCAAGCGACCAGAGGTCGAGCGGTCATTTAAGAAAAAATTTACGTGCGAGACGTGCGGGACGTGCGACCATTTTTCCGTTTTGTATATACGTATGTGCGCGTACTTGCGAACAAAAACAGAAAGTGGCGCCCGAAGAAAACCTATGTTCTCTTATCTTGTAAGCTCAAAGCCTACACGGGCACCATCGGCACTCTTGGCGAGCTGGCTGACTGCCTGAACAGCAGTAGTGTTGCTAACCTTTCCTTCTTTCTGAAGGATATTAGCCATCTGCGTGGAGTCAAACATCAGGCCCATTCCTTTCGCAGTTTTTATGACGTTGCCCTTAATGGTCTCAGTAGACGTCTTGAGGGAGATTTCACCGTTCTGGGGGTTGTAAGTATATGTTCCGCTGAAGGGGATACCATTCACCTTAGCCGAGAACTTGTTACCAGCAAGGAACGAGAAAGAAGTGTTGTTACGAGTGATACCGATGTTGTTGTAGTTACTTGCCAATGACGTATTCATGTTGGCAATGGCAGTAGTACCACCGGCGTTTGTCAGAGTCTTTTCAGTAGTAAAGGCTGCACTTGGAGCACTGTAGTTCCAGTTGCCAAGCATACTCGACTGATCAAAAAGCGATCCACCGAACAACACATTACTCAATACCGCGCCAAGCACACTACCCAGCACATCGCCGGATGAATTGTTGGTAGATGTAGTTCCGATTCCCGTTGTCATGCAACTCGACAGCAACAGTGTCGTGGCTGCAAAAAGTGTCAAAGCTGTTTTTTTCATAATGCAATAGATATTTTGTGAGTTAATTATTGAGCGGTATCTCTGGGTGCTGCACGGGTTATTCTTCCTGTGCTTTAGGAGGCGAGCTTTTACTTATTTGTTCTTCATTCGAACACTGCAAAGATACACAATTTCCTTAAATATCTAACACATGAATCCATTATTTTTGCCTTTTTCACCGATTTAATATGAAAAATGTAGGAATTTTGATATGTTATATGTGACACCTTTGCTACAATCGGTGTTTAGCTACTGACAAAATTCATTGTGATATTTCAGAAATTCCCCATGTTGGGTATCCACGTGTTTAAGACCCCATGTCTATGTGAAACTGATAGGCGAACCGACGAGGTTCGCTTGCTTCGCGATGTGCATACAACTGCTCGTGACGGATGGGAGCTCCCATGACAACGAGATAGAGATGGAGAAGCGGCGTGTCGGCGGGAACCTGGAAGGAGGTGGCATTGACGGGGCTGTAGACCTCCCGCCCATCGGCTGTTACACCCACAAAGCCGTAGCGTAACTCATCGCCACGCAAGCGCAAGCTGACGGTCTGTCCAGGGCGGGGTACGCGCAAGGGAATGGCGTTGAAGCCGTACTCCTCAGGCAGGTTCTTTGGCTGGAGCCAGCCCCCGGCAAGGGTGTCAAGGTCAGTAGTCAAGGTGCAGGCGTATGGACGTGTCTCTTGCCGGGCATGATGGAAATCGAAGTTCACCAAGTGCTGGTAGCCACGCAGCATCTCATCGCAGAACGCTTGCTGGCTCAGACTGTACATGCGCTTGTAGGTGATGACAGGGTCTTCACCTCGCCGCCCCTGACGATAGAGCTCGGCAATGGACGTACGGCCGCGCAGGTCGCTCCACCACTGGATGACGTAAGGCGAGTGGTAGATGTTGTCCATGTGGAGGAAAGCTTTGTGGGTGAGCGTCTTGAACGCCTCGAAATGGTAGTTCTCGTCGCGCAGCCACCAGGGGTTCACTTGCCAGAGCATCCATTGCGACGTCATCTCATAGAAGCCACTGCCACCCCATGCCTCGCCGGCACTGTCGGCAGGAATCTGCAACTGGAAAGAGTGACCCAGCTCGTGTGCCATACAGTTCATCGTAGTGTCTTGAATACGATTGGGGGCCACCCAGAGTGCGCCGATATAGTTATCGTAGGTACCGCCGTATGCTGTGCCGTCGAGCGAATATTGCACCATGACCATCATCTTGTAACGGTCGGCCTTGGATGCTCCACGTACAAAGCCGAGGGTGTCGTGGAAGAAGGTGTAGAACTTCTGTACTTGCTGCATCAGGGTGGGCAGTGAGAACGTCATGGGCTGCCCGTTCAGGACGGGAGGATTCAGTAGGTCGTTTCCAAAGCCACGTTCCCAGAAAAATGCAACATCGTCGGTTTGTGCTGAACGCTTGAAAGACCATTGGGCAGTGTCGCTCTGTAGGTTTATCCCGCGCAAGTCCTCAGGGATGTAGATTTGCTTTTGCGCCTGTAGCGGTGTATGGGCTGCGATGGTCAGGAGTGTGGTGAGCAGCAGGATGGTTGTCAAGTGTTTCATAGAATGATTTTTTTGCCGTTGATGATATATATTCCCTTCTGGAGTTCAGAGGGCACAGAGACAGCAGAGGACACAGAGACCTTGCGGCCGTGCAGGTCGTACCATAACGTTGAACGTTCTTGTTCTGGCAAGCGTCCCTGCGGGCCGAGCAGAATAATGGACGTTGCAGTGGGGTCGTTGTAGCTGATGTCGGCCAGTTCCACGGTGCGTTTGTTGGCTATGAGGTGGATGCGGAAGATGAAACGGGCGATGGCTTGTTCGGTGGCACTCTTCCGGTAGACAAGTGCCTGCGATACGGTGTAGGTGCTGCCATTGCGAGCGCGGTCGGGGTAGGGACCGAGGTTGAAGGTGAGCGACGAGGGCGTGAACTCGCTGTATACATAGCTGGTGCCGCCGTAGTCGCACACCGAGCCTGAGGCATTGAACCAGTGACCGTAGCCGTTAGCCGTGGAGCCGCGCTTCACGAGGGCGCCCGTCGTGGGGTTGCAGGGGTAGAACATTACCTTGCCTGCCGAGGGGCCGTTGGCGCTGTAGGCCTGCATCTTGCCGGCTATGTCGGCTGGCTTCATCTGAAAGGCGGTACCCAGTAGAGCGGCAGCCTGACCGGAGACGGTCAGGCTGCTGCCGGTATAATTGCCGCCGGTAGTGGCGGGAAACCATACGTCGTAGGTTATTGTGATGTCGCTGACGTCACGTCCGTCAAGGACGGGTTCCATGTAGACCGTGGCCTGCGGAGCAAGGTCGGTGCCGTCAAGCTGGAAGCGGTAGGGCCAGTGCTCGGCGTTGTTGGCCTTCTCCGTCCACTTGTGCTGGATATAGGAACCCTTGGGTGCGGGTGAGACGATAAGCCACAGGCGGCTGACATCCTCGGGCACGGTCAGGCTGACGCTCTCGGTCTTCTCGGCGCTGCCCGTGCAGTAGACGGAGTCGGCATGGAAGTACTGGCGTGTGCCGTCGTTCATCAGTGCCACGTAGCCCAGCCGGAAACCGCGGTAGGGGGCGTTGGAGGGGCGGATATAGGTAGTGCGGTTGGTCTTGCCCCACTGTGTCTCCCCGTTCATCATCTCAGCAGGGTCGCCGGCGGCCAGCTTCGCTTCGGCCGCGAGGGCGGTGAAATGGGTGGTGACTGTGGTGCCAGCCTCAGGCACGCGGAGGGGAATGACGTTGAAACCCGTGGACTGCGGCGTGGAGGCAAGGGCCACCTGATACGTTTGTGGAGCTGTCTGCACGCACCGGTACTCGAAGTCGCCGACGTACGTGTCGCGGTAGGGCGCGCAGGCTTTGAAGTCCCAGGTGGCGCAGCGAGCGGCATAGTCGTAGTACAGCCGGTAGAGGTCGGCCGTGGTCAGCCCCTTGAGCTTCATCAGTGCCTGGTTGAAGTCGGTGGCGTTATGGTCTGTCTGGCCGGTCATGGGCTGCCGCCACACCTGTCCTACGGTCGTGATGTCGTCGTAGTAGTCAGAGAGGAAAAAGTGGAACCAGTAGGACTGATAGCGGTGCCACTCATGGCTGAAGGCATAGTTGTGTGACTTGCGGAACACGCTGATGCTCTGCTCGTACATCAGCTCGGGATAGGACTGTGCAGCCTGCCACTGTGCTGTCTGCTCCCAGATGGCCTGGCCGTTGCCGCAAGCCAGGTGGAAGCCGGTGTTGATGGTCGGCGAGGAGTTGTGGCTGTTGCCTGAAGCGTCAGCGTAGCACATGTATTGGAAGGAGTGTCCCACCTCGTGTGCCACGCTATGGCCGACGGGTTTGCACGCAGAGGGTCCGACCCACAGGGCCGACACCTCGAAGTCGTAGCCGCCGCCATAACACACCCAGCCCGTGGTGTGGTTCAGCAGTACCATCACCTTATAGTTGCGCAAGTTGGTCTTCGCCTGGTCTACGAACCCCAGACGGTTGATCTCCAGGTCGTAGAACGCCTCACATTTCTTCAGCAGGTCCTGCTCGTCCACGCGGTAGGCAGCAGGCGATTTTGATGGCAGCGTGGAGCCGTAGCCCTTGTCCCAGAACACGATGACGTTGTCGCTCTCCACGGAGCGTGTCTTCGACCATGTGTATTTGTTGTCAGGGTCACTCTCCTTGTAGAGCAGCGAGTCGCTTGGCCAGGGGTGCTTCCACTCGTCGGGGATATACACGGTCTTTTGTGCCATAGTCGCCGTCGTGGCCAGCACAAGGATAAATAATACGAAAAACCTTTTCATGTGCATTTGGTAATAGTACATTGTTGTTGATATGTGTGTTCGGTATCTTGCAAATTCCGCCTGAAAGGTACGAATAAGTGAGCGAAATGCAAAGAGAAAGCTCGTTTTTCTTTTCATTTCCGAACGAAAATACCTAAGGCCGAAGGCCAAAGGTACAATAAAAAGTGAAAAGTGAAGAGTGAAGCGCTCGACCTCTGGTCGCTTGCTACCGAAAGGCTACGGGTAGGCGCGATAGCGGGATTGGGGACGCAAGAATTTGCTGCTGCCAACAAAAACTCGTAATTCGTAATTCGTAATTCATAATTATTTCGTACCTTTGCAGGCAGAAACCAAAAACGTGTAATCTAATGAAGAAACTACTGACTATTTTCTTGGCTTTGGGTACTGTGGCGCTCCTCCCTGCATTGGGTGCCCGGCAGCAGTCGCGCTCGGCCCAAGGGGAAGCTTCGCTTGCGAAGAACGGCTATCCCATCACTCCTGTTCCCTTTACATCAGTAAAGGTCACTCCCGGCACGTTCTGGGGGCAGCGCCTGCAGGCAAGTCGCGACGTGACTATCCCGCTGGCTTTTTCAAAGTGCGAGGAGACAGGGCGTTACACTAACTTCTCGAACGCTGCCCAGCACTTGAAAGATCCGTCGAAGGTGTTCAAGGTGAACGGCGTGGGCTATTCTTTCGATGACACTGACCCGTACAAGACGCTGGAAGGTGCCGCCTACATCCTACAGACTTATCCCGATAAGCAGTTGGAGGCTTACTGCGACTCCGTCATTGACATCATTGCTACGGCTCAGGAGCCTGACGGGTACCTCTATACGGCCCGCACACAGAATCCTGCCGACCCTCACCACTGGGCAGGTGATCGCCGTTGGGTGAAGGAGGAAGACCTGAGCCACGAGTTATACAACCTCGGACACATGGTCGAAGGTGCAGTTGCCTATTGGCAGGCTACCGGCAAGCGCAAGTTTCTTGACATTGCCTGTCGCTATGCCGATGTGGCCTGCAAGGAAGTCGGACCCAATGCCGGTCAGATGTGTGTCGTCCCAGGACACCAGATAGCCGAGATGGCCATGGCTCGCCTCTATTTAGCCACAGGTCAGAAGAGGTATTTGGATTTTGCCAAGTTCCTGCTCGACTATCGCGGCAAGACACAGATAAAGAGCGAGTACTCGCAGAGCCACAAACCCGTAATCGACCAGGATGAGGCGGTGGGCCATGCCGTTCGCGCCGCCTATATGTATGCCGGAATGGCCGACGTGGCTGCGCTGACAGGTGACGAAGCCTATATCAAGGCCATCGGACGCATCTGGGACAACATTGTCCAGAAGAAGCTCTATATCACCGGCGGCATCGGTGCTACAGCCAGCGGCGAGGCCTTCGGCAAGAACTACGAACTGCCCAACATGAGTGCCTACTGCGAGACCTGCGCTGCCATCGGCAATGTCTACGTGAACCACCGCCTGTTCCTGCTCCACGGTGAGTCGAAGTACTATGACGTGCTGGAGCGTACCTTGTATAATGGTCTGATTTCCGGCGTCTCGCTCAACGGTGACGGCTTTTTCTACCCCAACCCCTTGGAGTCGATGGGCCAGCACCAGCGCCAGGCATGGTTCGGCTGTGCCTGCTGCCCCAGCAACATCTGCCGCTTCAT
>ONKY01000141.1 GCA_900318585.1 uncultured Prevotellaceae bacterium | reverse complement strand
GAAAACTATCGCCCCGTCGTGTTCAAGGACATGTCCAACGGCGATATGTTCCTCTCGAAGTCTACGGCAAAGACGAATGACACAGTAGAATTCGAAGGCGAAACTTACCCTGTGGTAAAAGTTGAAATCTCCAACACCTCTCACCCCTTCTATACGGGTAAGAGCAAGCTCGTTGACACGGCTGGACGTGTTGACAAGTTCATGAGCCGCTACGGTAAGGCTGCGAAGAAATAAGATATTTACTGACACAGACAAACATGAAAGGTGCGTCCACGGTAGTTGCATATGCCATGGCCGCACCTTTTTCACCATTTAGAGTACATTTACCAACCTATAAGCAACATGAAAACAGTTTATGATTTCACTGTCAAAGACAGAAAAGGAAAGGATGTTGCCGTCAAAGCATACGCAAACGAGGTCTTGCTGATTGTCAACACGGCTACAAAGTGTGGTTTCACCCCGCAATACGACGAACTGGAGAAACTCTATGAGAGATATCATTCTCAGGGGTTCGAGATATTGGACTTCCCCTGCAACCAGTTCGGACAGCAGGCTCCCGGTACTGACGAGAGCATTCATGAGTTCTGCAAGCTGAACTTCGGCACGGAATTCCCTCGTTTCAAGAAAATCAAGGTGAACGGCCCGGACGCTGAGCCCCTCTTCCAGTTCCTCAAGGAGCAGAAAGGTTTTGCCGGATGGGACATGGAGCATCCTATTGCCCATATCCTCGACGATATGCTTTCAAAGGAAGATCCTGACTACAAGCAGAAGCCGGACATCAAATGGAATTTCACCAAGTTCCTCATCAACAAGAAGGGACAGGTGGTAGCCCGCTTCGAACCTACGGAGAAGATTGAGAATATCGCTAAGCAGATAGAAGAACTGCTCTCATAATTTCTCCTTCTCTTAATTTCTCAATTTTTTAACTTCTGAGTGATGGAACATACTAAGTGCTTAATCATCGGCAGTGGCCCGGCTGGATATACGGCAGCCATCTATGCCAGTCGCGCCAACCTGCAGCCCGTGGAGTATTGCGGTATGCAGCCAGGCGGACAGCTGACGCAGACCACTGAGGTGGAGAATTTCCCCGGCTATCCGCAGGGCGTGGACGGCAATCAGATGATGATGGACTTGCGCGAACAGGCAGAGCGCTTCGGTACCGACATCCGCGACGGTGAGATTGTTCGGGTGGACTTCTCGAAGGCTCCATACGTCTGCACCGCTGACGACGGCACGGAGATTGCTGCCGACACTGTGATTATTGCCACCGGAGCTTCTGCCAAATACTTAGGTCTTGACGATGAGCGAAAGTATAACGGTCAGGGTGTGTCGGCCTGTGCTACCTGTGACGGCTTCTTCTATCGTAAGAAGACAGTTGCTGTGGTGGGTGGTGGCGACACCGCCTGTGAGGATGCCCTCTACCTTAGCGGACTGGCCAAGAAGGTGTATCTCATCGTGCGCAAGCCCTTCCTCCGTGCCTCGCAGGTGATGCAGCAGCGTGTGCGTGAGACGGAAAACATTGAGATCCTCTTTGAGCACAACACGCTGGGTCTCTTTGGCGAGAACGGCGTGGAGGGTGCCCACTTGGTGAAGCGTAAGGGTGAGCCCGACGAGCAATTGGTGGACATTGCCATTGACGGCTTCTTCCTCGCCATCGGCCATAAGCCCAATACGGACATATTCAAAGAGTGGCTGGCCACTGACGAGACAGGTTACCTGAAGAAGATTGACGGCACACCGCGAACAGCTATTCCAGGTGTGTTCGTTGCCGGCGACTGCGCCGACCCTGTCTATCGTCAGGCTATTTCGGCTGCCGGTAGTGGCTGTCAGGCAGCCATCGAGGCCGAGCGCTTCCTGCTGAAGCAGTAATATGAGAACGGCCATTGTCGGGGGCGGTGCTGCGGGTTTTTTCCTGGCAGTCAATCTGAAGGAGATGATGCCGGAGATGGATGTTATTCTCTTCGAGCGGCAGCAACGTGTTTTGACCAAGGTCGAAATCAGTGGGGGAGGGCGGTGCAATTGCACTAACTCCTTTGCCTATATCAGGGATTTGTCGGAGGCCTATCCCCGTGGTCATCGGCTGATGAAACGCCTAATGAAGTCGTTCAGCCAGCTGGATGCCTACCAGTGGTTTGAACGTCACGGTGTCAGGCTTACAATACAGGATGATGGTTGCGTGTTTCCTGCCTCGCAGGACTCGCACACCATCATCAATTGTTTTCTGCATGAAGCACGGCACCGTGGTGTGGAGATACGCACGGGCAGCAGAATCTCCTCCTTCGACGAAATGCAGGATTTCGATTTCGTTACCGTGACCACGGGCGGCTCTCCGCGTGCCGACGGTTTGCAGTGGCTGGCCTCGTTGGGTCATGAGATAGCCGAGCCTGTTCCTTCCCTGTTCACCTTCTGCATTGACGACGCCGACCTCCAGGCCTTGACGGGCACGGTGGTCAGCAATGCCGTTGCATACATCCCCGGCACGAAGTTTCGGGCGGAGGGACCGTTGCTGATTACCCATTGGGGAATGAGTGGCCCGGCCATCCTGAAACTGTCGAGCTATGCCGCGCGCGCGCTGGCAGAGAAGCAGTACCTGTCGCCGTTGGCCGTCAACTGGACGGGGCGCTCTGAGGCGGAAGTACAGGCTGAGCTTGATGAGATTATCGTGAGGCATTCCTCTAAGCAGTTGCAGAGCTTCAGGCCTTTCTCGCTGCCCATTCGACTCTGGGCGTACCTGCTCACCAAGACCTTGGGCGGTCGTGCCAACGGGCGATGGGACTCCTTGAACAAGAAAGAGAAGAACCGCCTTGTCAACCTGCTCAGTGGTGGCGACCTATACCAAGTGGCTGGTCGTGCCGCGTTCAAGGATGAGTTTGTGACTTGCGGCGGCATCTCCCTGACAGCCGTGCAGCCTTCCACGTTAGAAAGCCGCCAAGTGCCGCGACTCTTCTTTGCCGGTGAGGTCCTTGATATCGACGGCATCACCGGTGGCTTTAACTTCCAGGCAGCATGGACTACGGCCTACACCGTAGCGCAGTCCATTGCTCGTTATCCAAAAGCTTGATGTTTCTTACTTCAGCCAGCGGTCAAGCCAGTTGAAGAATGTGCGCTGCCAGAGGACTCCGTTCTGTGGCTTCAGCACCCAGTGGTTCTCGTCGGGGAAGATAAGCAACTCTGCAGGAATGCCTTTCATGCGGGCTGCATTGAAAGCCGACATACCTTGGGTATAATTGATGCGGTAGTCCTTCTCGCCGTGGATGCAGAGGATGGGCGTGTCCCAATTCTCTACCATCTTGTGCGGTGAGTCGTGGTAAGTCTTCTTGGCGTTGGGCATCTGCGGGCGGTGCCAGTAGGCCTCGTCGTACTCCCAGTTCGAGAACCAGTTCTCCTCCGTCTCTAAATACATGGCTGCCAGGTTGAAAGCACCGTCGTGGGCGATGAATGCCTTGAAGCGTTTCTCGTGAATGCCGGCGAGATAGTAGACGCTGAAACCACCGAACGACGCTCCGACAGCTGCCAGACGGTTACGGTCAACGAAAGGCAGTGAGTCAGCGGCGAAGTCGATAGCACTCAGATAGTCTTGCATACTCTGACCTGTCCAGTCGCCAGAGATTTGCTCTTTCCACTCCTGACCAAATCCAGGCAGTCCGTGACGGTTCGGGGCAACGACGACGTAGCCGTTAGCTGCCATCATCTGGAAGTTCCAGCGGTAGCTCCAGAACTGGGAAACGGGGCTTTGCGGGCCTCCCTCGCAGAAGAGCAGGGTGGGGTATTTCTTACCTTCCTCGTAGTTGGCAGGCAGCATCACCCATACCAGTTCCTTCTTGCCGTCGGTCGTTGGTACCCAGTACTGTTGCATCTTGCCGAGCGTCAGCTGCGAGAGGATATGATCGTTCTCGCGGGTAATCTGCTCTATCTTCGTGGCCTGTTTCTTCACTGGTGGCGTCACCATGTAGATATCAGTGGGATGGCTCAGGCTCTGGCGGGTAGCCAATATCTTTTGTCCGTTGTTTGCCATTTGCAGACCGGTCCAGTCATCCCACGTCTCAGTCAGCTGTGTCACCTCTCCCTTTTGGCTGGCATAATACATGTTGCAGCATCCGTGCCAGACACTGAGGAAATAGAGCTGTGGGTCGGAAGCCTTTACCTTCTTGCCGCTGGCGGGTGCCCAGCAGAATGCTTCCACATCACTCTTCCAGTTGATGTAGCGCTTGTTGCCGGTTCCCAGGTCGTAAATGCACAGGCGGTTGAGGTCTGCCTCGTAGCCGTCGCGCTCCATCGAGAGCCAGGCGACGTACTTACCGTCGGGTGAGAACTTCGGGTTCTGATCGTAGCCCACGTTGTTCGTCAGGTTCTCGGGACTGTTTACGGCCTGCACTCTCAGCGTCGTAGTGGGGTCTACCTTCGGTGCTACGTAGTTGGCCGGCTTGCAGAGGTTCTTCGTCTCGCGCGTACCTATATAATATAAAAAGATGTCGGAATCGGTGGAGATGGAGTATTCCAGGCCGATTTTCTTGCGGCAGGTGTAGGCAATAGTCTTTGAGTCGGGGCTCCAGTCTATCTGCTCAATACCGCCGAACGGCTCCATCGGGCACTCGTAGGGCTCGCCGTCGAGGATGTCCGTCTCATCGGCGGCTATGGTATAGCCGCTTACGGAGCAGAGAAAGGGGTGTTGGATGGTCTCCACGTAGTGATCCCAGTGGCGGTACATCAGGTCGGTGACCAGCCGGCCGGTGGCTTTCGGCAGGTCGCTGGGATTCTGCTTGATGATCTCGTGGAAGGGTATGGACTTCAGGATGATGACCTTCTGTCGGTCGGGCGAGAAGAGGAATCCCTCTACCTTGCCGTCGGTCTTCGACAGTTGCTTGCGGTCCGAGCCGTCGGCCTTCATGGCCCACACCTCGCCGCCCGTGATGAAGGCGATGGTCTCGTTGTCGAGCCAGGTGGCGTCGGTTTCGCTCTTGCTGCCTGTAGTTAGGGTGATGTTGGCTGTGCCGTCGGCGTTCATGACGGCTATCTTCTGCTGGCTCTTGTTGGCCTTGACGCTGTAGTAGCCCACCTGATAGACAATCCGTTTGCCGTCGGGTGAAGCGCTGCAACTGCCAATGCGCCCCATAGCCCATAGCGCCTCTGGCGTCATCAGTTTGCTTTGGAGCTTGATGTTCTGCTTACCGATTTTCACTTCTTCGTTCTGTTGTGCGTTCATGCTGCCGGGTACCATCAGCAGTACGGCGGCAACCAGGGTTAGTAGTCTATTCATCCTTGTTTCTGATTAGTGTTTCTAATTCTTTCTCACTGGGTCGCAAGTCAGTCCGCAGCCCAGCTTCTTGAAGATTTTGCGGTCTACCTCTGAGAGCATTACGGTGGTGTGTACCTGGCAGTCGCGCAGCTGTGGCAGTTGCTCCAGCGCGCGTCGGCAACGCTCGTCGCTCTGCGAGAGGACGCTGAGCGCCACAAGCACCTCGTCGGTGTGCAGGCGTGGGTTCTTGCCGCCTAAGTATTCTATCTTCGTCTTCTGCACCGGCTCTATGAGGCTCTGCGGTATGAGCTTCGCCTCGTGGTCGATGCCGGCTAAGTGCTTCATCACGTTGAGCAGCAGGGCGGCGCTGCAGCCTAACAGCGGCGATGACTTGGCGGTAATGATGGTGCCGTCCTCCAGCTCTATGGCGGCAGCCGGATGGCCTGTCTCAATCTTCTTCTCGTATGCGGCAGTGGTGACGGGTCGCGTGGCAGTGGTGATCTTTGCCTGGTTGAAGAGCAGGCGGATTTTGCTCACCTCGCTTTCGTTGTCCGTGCCTTCAGCCAGTTTGTTGGTGGCTGTATAGTAACGGCGTATGATTTCGTCCTTCGATGCCTTGCAGCACACCTCGTCGTCGCAGATGCAGAAACCCACCATGTTGACGCCCATGTCCGTGGGCGACTTGTAGGGGTTCTCGCCGTAGATGCCCTCGAAGAGTGCGTTGAGCACGGGGAATATTTCCACGTCGCGGTTGTAGTTGATGGCCGTCTTGCCGTAGGCCTCGAGGTGGAACGGATCAATCATGTTCACGTCGTTGAGGTCGGCGGTGGCTGCCTCGTAGGCAATGTTCACGGGGTGCTTCAGCGGCAGGTTCCACACGGGGAAGGTCTCGAACTTAGCGTAGCCGGCACGTATGCCGCGCTTGTTCTCATTGTAGAGCTGCGAGAGGCAGGTGGCCATCTTGCCGCTGCCGGGGCCGGGAGCGGTGACGATGACCAGCTCGCGCGAGGTCTCCACGTAGTCGTTCTTGCCGAAGCCCTCGTCGCTGGCTATAAGCTCAACGTTGTGTGGGTAGCCGTCGATGGGGTAGTGGATATAGGATTTGATGCCCTCGCGTTCCAGTCGGTGACGGAACTGGTCGGCGGCCTTCTGGCCGTTGTAGTGGGTAATCACCACTGAGCCCACCATGAACTGTCGGTTCATGAACTCGTCGCGCAGGCGCAGCACGTCTTCGTCGTAGGTGATGCCCAGGTCGGCGCGTACTTTGTTCTTCTCAATGTCCTCGGCGCTAATGACGATCAGTATCTCGATGCTGTCGCGCAGCTGTGCCAGCATCCTCAGTTTCGAGTCAGGCTTGAAACCAGGCAGCACACGCGAGGCGTGATGGTCGTCGAAAAGTTTGCCGCCCAGTTCCATGTATAGTTTCCCATCGAACTGTGCAATACGCTCACGGATGTGCTCCGACTGGATTTTGAGATATTTATCGTTGTCGAATCCTATTTTCATATTATGACGCTCCAATTACTTCTTATATCCGTTCTGTCTCTGCTTTTGCAACTCCTCGGCTTGCTTCTGCATGGCTTCGAGTCGGGCTGCCAGTCCGCTGGTCTTTTTCTTCGGGTTGGCCTTGTTCTCCTTGTAGCGGGCTTCCAGGATGGCGAGGAGCTTCTCGTCGTTGGTGGTCTTGCGGAGCGTATACATGATGATGCTCGAGAAGGCCAGCGAGATGAAGTAGTAGAAGTTCAGGCCGGAGCTGTAGTCGTTGAACATGAAGAAGAACATGAGCGGCATTAAGTACATCATCCACTGCATCATCTTCATCTGCTCAGCCTGCTGACCCACCATCTGGTCCTTCTGCTGGCGCATGGTGAACCAGGAGTAGAGGATGTTGGAGCCGCAGAACAGAAGGCAGGAGAGCGACAGGTGGTCGCCGATGCCCCAGATATGGCTGTTCCACGACACAATGGGGTCGTAGGTGGCCAGGTCCTGCATCCAGAGGAACGACTCTCCGCGTAGCTGGATGGCATTGGGCACGAACCAGAACATCGCAATCCAGATAGGCATCTGTATCAGCATGGGCAGACAGCCGCTGAGTGGCGAGACGCCGTACTGCGAGTACATCTGCATCATGGCCTGCTGCTTCTTCATCTGGTCCTCGGGTTTGTCGTATTCTTTTGTGGCCTCCTCCAACTTCGGCTTCAGCACGCGCATCTTGGCGCTTGACATGTAGCTCTTCTTCACCATCGGGAACGTGATGGCCTTGAGTATCAGAGTGATCAGTATCAGCACCACGCCCATTGAGAAGCCCCACGAGGCTAACCAGTCGAAGACGTAGAGTGTGAACCAGCGATTGATCAGGCGGAAGAGCCACCAGCCCAAGTTCACCAACTGCTCTAAGTCGAGGTCCTTACCGAACTGGCTCTGCTCCTCTACGCTCTGGATGAGACGGAAGTCGTTGGGGCCGACGTACATTTCAAACTCTGAGGGCTTTGCTCCCGTAGGGTCAAAAGCTGTGCGGAGCTTGGCGTTGAACTGCTTCAGGTAGCCTGAGTTCTTCTCATCCTGCACGCTGCTGAGCGTTGAACCGCCGACGAAGTTGTCCTTCGCGATGAGGGCTATGCTGAAGAACTGGTTACGGAATGCCACCCAGTCAAGTGTCTCCTCGATGGTCTCTGTCTTATCGGAGGTCTCCGACAGATTGTCCGTGCCTCCGCCGTTGGCCTCTTTGTAGAACAGGCCCGTGTAGCGGTTCTCGAAGTAGAAGCCCTTCTCCTGCTGGCGCGTGTGGTCGGCCCATTCCATATCCATTTCCTTATACGTGGGTGCGAAGATGCCGCTCATGCCGACGGCCTGCAGCGAGAAGTGGAGCATGTGGTCTGGTCCTAAGCGGTAGTCCATCACGATGCTGCCCCCGTTATTCGCCTGCGCCGTCATGGTGACGGTTGTGTCACTCACGTTCGACGGGGTGAAGTACAGATCTTGCGTCACGATGTTCTCCGTCTTGCCGCTCAGCAGGAAGTTCATCTGCTGGTCTTTCTCGGTGAAGAGCGTCACGTCGGGGTTGCCGTCCTTGTCCTCAAAGCCTTTCACGACGGCCTTGGCCAGTGTGCCGCCCTTGGTGTTGAGCGTCAGCTCCACCTTTCCGTTCTTCAGCACCACCGGGCTGTTCGTGCCGTTGAGTGCAGAGAAGAATAGTGCCGAGGAGTCGCCCTCTGCGGCGGCTTCGGCCTGCGCCTGGCGCGCAGCCTGCTCAGCCATCAGCTTCTTGGCCTCGTTATCCTTCATGACAGCACGTACGCTGTCCTCCTTGCGCTGTGCCTCTATCTGCTCAGCAGACGGCTGGTTCCACCAGCTGAAGCCGAAAAGTACCACAGCAATCAGTACGAATCCGATAATAGTGTCTCTGTTCATATCTTCGTTTATAGTTGTTTTTTTGAAATCAAGGTGCAAAGATACGAAAAAACGAGCGAAAAGCAAAAGAAAATCTTGTTTTTTTAACTTCAACACCCATACTCGCGCACATGCGTATATACAAAAACGGAAAAACACCCGCACGTGTCGCACGTCCCGCACCTAATTTCTTTCAACATATTCGTTCAGAAATTGCAGGACGCAGTTTCAGCAGTCGGAAGTGCCTGAAACAGTTTGTTTCAGCGGGCGAAACAATTCTAAACCGCCACGAAACAATCGTAAAGCAGTACTTTAGGATCGTAAACCAGTACTTTAGGATCGTAAACCAGTACTTTAGGATCGTAAACCAGTACTTTAGGATTGTAAAGCAGTGCTTTAGGATCGTAAATCGGTGCTTTAGCATCAAATTCTCGAGAGAATTTATTCTATCGTCATGCTTTAGAGTCGTAAAGTGCCACGATGGAATCGACAGGATGACAGTGCGCCTGCTGTTCGGTAGGTAGTGTACAAAGAAATTAGGTGCGGGACGTGCGACACGTGCGGGTGTTTTTCCGTTTTTGTATATTCGCATGTGCGCGAGTATGGGTGTTGAAGTTAAAAAAACAAGATTTTCTTTTGCTTTTCGCTCACTTATTCGTACCTTTGCAGGCAGTTATGAGAAAAGTTGCAATTGTATTTGCGGCAGCCTGTGCGCTCAGCGCCAGCGCCGCGCAGCCAGTTGACAGCCTGAACGGACAGTATTACAGACTGTTCGCACCTGTCACGTTCTATCATAGTGTTGCATCCAGCCAGCTGTCGTTGGTCTCCGACGAGGCCGACGCTGTGGAGAGTGCAGTGGACAAAGCCCTGCTCAATGTATACCTGAACCGCCCTGACCTGGTGGAAAGCACAGATACTGAGTTGGAGGAGAGTGGCACCCTGCGCGACGACATCGACCAGCCCATCGTTCAGGAGATGGCTTTCGTGGAGCAGGCTGAGCCCATGCCCGACGAGCCGGAGGTGGCACCTACGGAATTGATGGTGACGAAGCCGAAGTTCTGGACGAAAAAGGGCGACGGCTTCCTGCAGTTCATGCAGAACTACGTCAGTGGCAACTGGTACAAGGGTGGTGAGTCGAACTACTCGCTGATGGGTAACCTCACGTTAGAGGCTAACTACGACAACAAGTCGAAGTGGAAGTGGGACAATAAGTTGGAGGCAAAGCTCGGCTTCCTCACCTCGCGAAGTGACTCGCTCCATAAGTTCAAGACCAACGAGGACCTGCTGCGTCTCACGTCGAAGGTGGGTCTTCAGGCAACGAAACGCTGGTACTATACGCTGCAGTTCATCGGCTACACGCAGTTTGCACGTGGTCTGAAGTCGAACGACCTGCGCACGTTCTCTGATTTTCTGTCGCCGTTCAACCTAAACCTCGGTCTCGGTATGGACTACAAGGTGGAGGCTTTCGACAAGAAGCTGACGGGAACGGTCAACCTCTCGCCCTTCGCCCTGAACTATCGCTACGTAGACCGCACGATGTTCCCCAAGAAGAACGCGCCGTTGTCTAATCCCGTTAAAGATGACGAGGTGGAATGGTTCCCCTCGCGCTACGGTATTGACAACGGCAAGCACTATTTGTTGGACTTCGGTTCGCAGGTGACGGCCGATCTGGAGTGGAAGCTGTCGGAGACGGTGAAGTGGAAGTCGCGCTTCTACGCCTTTACCAGCTATAAGCGTGCTGAGATAGAGTGGGAGAATACCTTCGTGCTCCAGGTGTCGAAGTACATCACCGCCAACATCTTCCTCTATCCGCGCTTCGACGACTCGAACGCCCGCGACGAGGACCTGGGCTATTGGCAGTTCAAAGAGTACACGAGCATCGGCTTTAACTACTCCTTCTAAGGCGTTACTATTCTGCGAATGATATATCGGACACTGACGGGGCGGGGGTGAATGATCATCACTGATCTTTCTGCCGCTTCGGCGGCTTAAGCCGCCCTTAATCAGTGTGAAACAGTAACTCAAAGCCGACAGAATCATAATAAACTTTAATTTTTCGCAGCAAATAATCTGAATACCGGAAATAAGATGTAATTTTGCATCTAATGAGCTCGACCTATAAACTATATAGCATCTTACTACTGGCACTGACAGTATGCACCCGGGCGGCGGCTGACGACGGGCGCATGTTCTTTGAGATTAACTCTGCCAACGGACTGGCCGACAACAGCGCGCAGACCATCAGGTGTACCAAGACCGGACGCATGGTGGTGACGACCATAGGAAACATCAATTTCTATGACGGTGTGCAGTTCTCCCATATCAACTCCGAGCTCGAAAATGCCTACCCGCTGCCTTATTACCACGGCCACTATCACCTCTACTTCGACCTCATGCACCACCTCTGGATGAAGAGTAGTAGCGGCGTGAACTGCGTGGACCTGATGACGGAGCGATTCATCCTGAACGTTGACTCCGTGTTCCAGGAAATCGGCATGATGGACAAGGTGATGGATATGTTTGTGGACATCGACGGACACCTGTGGTTAGTGGGTAAGAACTACGTTTGGGGGCAGTACTACGACAAGCGGTTCCCCATCCTGGCTGGAGCCAACCTTCAGGACTTAGATGTCGTGGACGGCCGGCGCCTGATGCTCTTCTATGACAACGGCGAGCTGATGGAGTTCGACGTGAAGACGGACAAGGTGCTCTACCGAGGAAGAATCTACGGCGAGGAAGACGTGGCCCGCTACAACAAGTCGGGTGTGATGTTGAAGCACGGAAATGGATACTATATTATTCGCAACGGCTCCGACGACGCCATCCTGCTGCACTTAGACCTGAAGACCCACAAGTGGACGACCGTGATACGCCCAGACTTTCACCTGAACAACATGGTGGTGCATGACGATATGCTCTACATAGCCTCTGCCTATGGCTACCTGACATTCGACACCAAGACTGGAGAGACTACCCATGTGCGTGAGCTCAGACTCAGCAACGGACGCAAGATCCTTACTGACATCAACGACATAGAGTTTGACAAGCAGGGAGGCATGTGGCTTGGTACGGAGAAGCGCGGACTACTCTATTCCCGTGCCATCTCTTCCCCGTTCAAGTCCCTGACATGGGAGGATCCGTTGGCGGTGAAGTATTCTGCCATGATGGACGAGATGGAGGCAAACAACACAGAGACGGACAAGCTGATTCCGGAGTTCAACGGCAAGAAGGCTACGGTCATGTATATTGACAGCCGCGACTGGACATGGATCGGCACGACCACGGGTCTGCGGCTATATAAGACGCCCCAGGCCGATCCTGTGCTCATCACTCGGAGAAACGGACTGATGAACAATGTCATCCACTCCATCATTGAGGATGATTTGCACAACGTGTGGGTGGCTACCAGCTGGGGTATCTCGTGCGTGCTCTTCGATGCTGACACCCTGCGCTATGTGATGAGCTATACGAACCTTGACAACGTGCCCAACGAGACGTTTGTCAACGGGCGTACCATGAAGCTGGAGGACGGAACCATTGTCATGCAGGCATTAGACCATGTGGTGACGTTCAATCCGAAGAACTTTACGATGCTCAAGAGCCGCCGCTACTTCAAACTCTACCCGAAGCTGACGAAGCTGTTGGTGAATGGCACCTTTGTGGAGCCGGGTATGGAGGTGGACGGCAGCGTCATCTTGGACAAGGCCGTGACGCGACTGAGTGAGATCAACGTCAACTATAACCAGAACACCATCTCGATGACGTTCTCCGGCCTGAACTACCTGCGGCCCCTGCAGACATACTACCGCGTCCGCGTAAAGGGCTTGTATGATGACTGGCAGGTGCTGTCATACGCCAACAGTGACGGAAAGATTGACAGCAGGGGTCAGCTGCACTTGCCGCTCACCTCGTTGAAGCCGGGCACCTATGAGGTGTATGTGCAAGCCTCGTTCTTCCCTGACCAGTGGGAAGTGGAGCCGTTCCGGTGGGTGATTCATGTCAACGAGCCTTGGTGGCGCACCTCTGGTATGTTAGCTCTCTTGGGTGTCATCCTGCTTGTGCTGGCCATTGTCAACTTCATCCTGTATAATCGCAATACGCGGCTGAAGATACAGCGGAGCAATGAGGAAGGCGACGTGATCAGGCGTATCAAGAGCTTTGTGGAGCGTTGCGACAGCTATTCCGACAACCAGTTCGTACAGACGCAGGATGAGCTGTTCGGCGACAGCTATGACTCACAGTCGGAACTGGCCGACGAGTTTGTCAACGCCATGACCAGTATCGTGCCTTACGTCCATCAGTTGGACGGACGCAGCTTCTCCATGAGGAACCTGTGCGACGTGACGGGCCTGAACTTCCAACAGCTCTATGGCCTTGTCTCTACCAATATCTATAAGAGCCCGCGCTTGCTGGCCCGTACGTTGAAGGTGCAGGAGGCGGCGGAGATGCTGATTGAGACGGACAGAACAGTAGAGGAAATAGCTAACGACTGTAACTTCATGTCGCCCAACTATTTCATTGCCAGCTTCTATCACGTCTATAAGAAGACACCCACGGAATATCGGAAGAAGAATCGTTAAATAATCAATTGACTATTTGACGACAATTGCTTGGAAACCAACAAGTCTCCACGTTCGCTCGCCCGTTCCCTTGTAGTATACCAAGGCCTGGTAGCGGTTCTCTGTTTCAAAGAACGAGCCTTCCTCCGGCAGCAGTTTTACAAGCCCTTCGTCGTCACGTGTCACGTACTGGTAGGAGTAGTAGCCCTGCTTCAGCAGCACGACGGCGTTGTAGCTGCGGTCGTTCTCGTCGTAGGTCATGCGGTAGGTCTCGTCGGCCTCCGTTGCCCATCTTCCGTCCACATATACCTCATCTGCCTGACGGTCGGCATTGATAAGCCTGAAGTGGACGTAGCCGTAATCGCTGGCACGGTCGTTCTCGATGTTGTCGCTGTTGCGGATGATGAAGGCGCCGTCGGCATCCACGTCGTACAGGTAGTTGCGGCGCGGCTCGTTGATAAAGGGGAGTACGTGGTAGTGCTCACCGTCCCAACGGATGCGGTCGATGCCCATCGTCGGGTGGCTCATGTCCAGCATCTCGAACTTGTGGTACTCGTTGCCGGCATCGAAGATGAGCTCCCGGTTGTGCTCCCACCGCAGTTGGGTGGGCTGAATGAAGTTCGGGCGGACGTTCCAGCGTGAGTTGTCCTCCCTACCGTTCTGCATGACCACCGTGCAGATTTGCTCGTCAGGGTTGGTGACGTTGAGCCCGTTGTACCTGACGGTCATACTCACCTGCTGGTGGGATTCGTTGTGGTCGATGTCAGTGTTGGTTGTCACGCCGATGCCGACGTTCATCAACGATTCCACCACCCTGAACTCCACCGTCAGCACCTCCTCGCCGTCCTGCTCCTCGTCCAGTATGTGCAGCCTGTAGTTGCCGCTCATCCTGAGCCTGCAGCGGTCGTTGGGTATCTGTAGCTGGTAGTGGGTATAGAGCACCGTCGTGTTGATGGAGTTCTCGTAGTCCTCAATGGGGTTGTCGTTAAATCCTTCTAACCAGTCGCTTTCAAAGATTCCGTCGGAGGGTGTCCAGTCCGCCTCGCACCGTTCCATGTGGACGATGTAGCGGTGGAAAGTGTGCGACAGCTCGTCGAAGCCTACGTTGAGCACGTCGCCCCTGCCCATTTGCATGATGGGAGGTTCCAGCCAGTTATCGTTCACCATTACCTGTAGCGTCTTGATGGTGGGACAGTAAATAATGCTACGGGCTGTCGCTGTGAACGACAGCCCAATAGCAATAGCGGACATGAACAGAATCCTCTTCATCTTCTATTTGATACCTAACTTCTTGCGGATCTCCTCGGGGATGGCCTTCTTGTTGACGAGGTAGTCCATGGTGTTGGCGGCAATGAAGGCCTTGGTCATGTACCACGTGCCCTTGTAGTCACCGCTCTCGCCCCAAGAGTTCTTGACCATGTAGTACTCCTTGCCGTTCTGGTCCTTGGCCAAGCCGTAGATATGCATACCGTGGTCGTCGGTCAGCTCCCAGTTGTCGAAGCGCTCCTGGCGCATCTCCTGGGTGGGGATGATCTCGGGAACTTTGCAGCCGAGGGAGTCGATGATGCTGCGCTTCTTCGTGGTCTCAAGTTTCAGCCAGCGGGCCATGTCACTGCCGGCGAGGCTCTGTGCGGCCTTGGCGTCGATGGCGTAGGCCAGACCTTTGCGGGTAAAGCCGTCCTCAGAGACATCGCCGCCCCAGGCGATGGTGTAGCCCTGCTCAAGGGCATTGTCGATGATCTGCATCATCTCGTCCATCGGCACATTGTAGCTCAGCGGGAAGCGCCAGTTGTCCTGCACCTCCACAGCAAAGGCGGTGTAGAAGGGGTGATGGGTGTAGCTGGTGATGCTAACATAGTCGTCGAGGTCGATGCCTAAGGAAGCCATGAAGCTCTTCGGCGTGTATTCCTTGCCTTCGTAGGTGAACTTCTCCGGACACTTGCCGAGGTATGCGTCGAGGATGCCCTGCATACCGACCTTCCACTGGTTGCTGATTTTCTTGGCTTTGTTCTTGGCCACGGCCTCCACGTAGGGCTCAAGGATGGAGAAGAACTCGTTGAAGTTGTTCAGCGAGTCGCCATAGAGGGAGCCGGGGAAGGGCATGGCGCCCTCGGGGCAGATGCCGTGGGTCTTCAGCGTGGCGAGCACGTCCTCAGCCGAGCCGCCCTGAGCGAACTGGCAGTCACCGTGGTAGCGTACCACCTGGATGGCGCGTTCCAAATAGGTCTTATTGGCAATGAAGCTCTCGCAGAGGTCGTACTTCTTGCCGGTGGCCTTCACGATCTCTGCCTCAAAATAGGAGAGGGTAGAGTAGTCCCAGCAGGTGCCTGACCTGTTCTGGTCTTTCATCGAGGTAACGGGAATCTCCTTGATGGTGGTGAATACGGGCTTGTTCGTGTCTTTTGCGGGAGCCTTCTTCTTGGCTGCCGATGCACTGAGGGCCATCATGGCCATGAGTGCAAAAGTCAAAATCTTTTTCATACGCTTTGTTTATTTGTCGGTTTTCATGAATTCTTCGAGTTCTGCGGGGTGGTAGGGGATGCGCTTCGAGCCGAGGAAGCGGCAGCCGTCGCTGGTAATCAGCAGGTCGTCCTCAATGCGGATACCGCCGAAGTCCTTGTAGGTCTCAAGCTTGTCGAAGTTGAGGAACTCCTTGCAGTGGCCTTCCTTGCGCCAGAGGTCGATGAGGTGGGGAATGAAGTAGATACCCGGTTCGTCGGTCACGACGAAACCCTCCTCCAGGCGGCGGCCCATGCGCAGGCAGTTGGTGCCGAACTGCTCCAGGTTGGGACGCGTCTCGTCGTCGAAGCCTACGTAGATTTGTCCAAGGCCCTCCATGTCGTGTACGTCCATGCCCATCATGTGGCCAAGGCCGTGGGGCAGGAACATGGCGTGGGCACCGGCACGAACAGCCTCGTCCACGTCGCCCTTCATCAGCCCCAGCTCCTTCAGCCGCTCCGTCATCAGACGGCATACGGCGAAGTGGACGTCCTGATACTTCACGCCAGGCTTGGCTACCTCTAAGACGTAGTCGTGACAGGCCTCAACGATGCTGTAGATCTCTAACTGGCGTTGGGAGAACTTGCCGTTGACGGGCATTGTGCGAGTGTGGTCAGAGCAGTAGTCGTTCAGCTCGCAGCCGGCGTCGCACAATACCAAGCGACCGTCCTCCAAAAGACTGTCGGAGGGTGAGCCGTGCATGATTTCGCCGTGTTGCGAGAAGATGGTACCGAAACTGTTGCCGCTGGCTAAGGAACGGGCGATGCCGTCCACCTGTCCTGCGACGAAACGCTCCGTGATGCTGGGCTTGACGAGCAGTTGAGCCGTGGTGTGCATGACATAACCCACGTCGCAGGCTGCCTCGATATAGGCAATCTCCTCGGCGCTCTTCGTAGCGCGCATCTTCACAACGGCCTGGATGAGCTTCAGCGAGGCTTCCTCCTTCTGCTTGGAGGGGTGGATGCCCGTGAGGTCCATGATCTGGATCTTCGTGTCGAAGCGGTAGGGCGGCAGGAAGTGGAGGGGCCTTTTGGTCGTTTTGCCGTTTGTTGCGACTGAGTCGCAACATACCTGAGAGAGGGCGGCAAGCGGGGCGGTCTTTGTGATGCCCACCTCGGCGGCGAGGTCGGCGACGGAGGGAACGAAGCCCATCCATACGATGTCCTCGATGTCAATGTCGTCGCCAAGGAGGATGTCCTCGTCGTTGTCCACGTCGATGACTCCCACCAGCCCGTCGCGGTGCTGGCCGAAGTAATAGAGGAACGTAGAGTCCTGACGGAAGGGGGCATAGCCGTTGGCCGGATAGTTGGCAGGTGCCTCGTTGTTGCCGAAGAGCACGATGACGCCTTCTCCCACCAGCTTTTTCAGTTCGGCGCGACGCCGAACGTATGTGTCTTTGCTGAACATAATTTTTAGATTTTAGATATTTCTGTGCAAAGGTACAAAATATTTCTTAATTCTTAATTCTTAATTCTTATTTATTTTATATCTTTGCACAGAAATTTTATCATAGGAAAATGAAACCGCACATCATTCTGATTACCGGAGGACAGCGTTCCGGCAAGAGCCAGGAGGCAGAACGGTTGGCGCTGACCTTAAGCCGCCAGCCCGTGTATGTGGCCACGGCCCATGTCTGGGATGAGGAATTCCGTGAGCGGGTGCGCCGTCACCAGCAGCGGCGCGGGCCGCAGTGGACGAACATCGAGGAGGAACGATGGCTGAGCCGTCACGACCTGACGGGACGCGTGGCCGTCATTGACTGCGTGACCCTCTGGTGTACCAACTTCTTCTTCGACAGTGGGAAGGGCGATGACGAGCAGCCTTCCGTGGACGAGGCACTGAATGCTCTGAAGGAAGAGTTTGACCGCTTCACGAATCAGGATGCTACACTGATCTTCGTGACGAACGAGATAGGTCTTGGCGGTGTCAGCCCTGACGCAGTGCAGCGACGTTTCACCGACTTACAGGGCTGGATGAACCAGTATGTGGCCAGCAAGGCGGATGAGGTGATACTCATGGTAAGTGGCATACCCGTAAAAATCAAATAGGAGAAGATGAGAGCTTTTGATATACAACCAGTGGACCGTTCAATGGAGGTGGCCATTCAGGAGAAGATAGACAACCTGAACAAGCCGAAAGGCTCCTTGGGACGCTTGGAGGAGTTGGCCCTGCAGGTCTGTCTCATTCAGCAGACATTGTCTCCGTCGCTCCGACATCCCTGTCATCTGTTGCTCGGCGCTGACCACGGTATCGAGCGGGAAGGCGTGAGTGTCAGCCCGCGCGACGTGACGTGGCAGCAGATGGTCAACTTCACCCGTGGCGGCGGCGGCGTGAACATGTTCTGCCGCCAGCACGGCTTCAAGCTGCGCGTGGTGGACGTGGGTGTAGATCATGACCTGAGCGGCGTGCCGGGTATCATAGATAGGAAGATCTGTCATGGTACACGGAACTTCCTCTATGAGCCAGCTATGACCGAGGCAGAATTCGACAGTGCCATTCAAACGGGCTCTGACTTGGCTGACGACTGCGCTGCCGAGGGCTGCCAGGTGCTCTCTGTTGGCGAGATGGGCATTGGCAACACGTCACCTTCAAGCATCTGGATGAGTGTGTTGGGCGGTATTCCTTTGGATGATTGTATCGGTGCCGGCGCTGGCCTTGACTCTCCCGGCATTCATCACAAGCGGCAGGTGCTCTCACAGGCGTTGCATCATTCAGAATCCTCAATAGATATGAATAATGTACGTGAGGTGCTTCGCTATTTCGGCGGCTTTGAGATGATTACTGCTATCGGGGCCATGCTCCGTGCTGCGGAGCTGCGTTTGATTGTGCTAGTTGATGGTTTTATCATGACGGCCTGCGCCCTGGGTGCCGTACGCTTGCAGCCGGAAGTGAAGGACTATCTGGTGTTCACCCACTGTGGCGACGAGAGCGGCCACCGCCGGATGCTCCAGCTGATGGATGCACGTCCGCTACTGTCGTTAGGTCTTCGTCTTGGTGAGGGAACGGGTGCGCTCTGTGCCTTTCCCCTGCTTGACTCCGCCGTGCGCATGGTCAACGAAATGAATAACTTCCAGAATGCGAAGATTACCAAATACTTCTAACGCTCACCACCTTAACCCTCAACAAAATGGAACTACCGATTGACAAAACCCGTTACGTTGACCGCCTGCTGGCATCGTTTATTCTCTTTACCCGTCTGCCCTTCTGGCGCTTACGCCAGCCGCCGAAGGAGTGCTATGCGCGTGCCGTGGAACACTGGCCGTTGGTGGGCTGGCTCACAGGTGGTATCATGGCTGTCGTGCTCTATGTGGGGGCGTGGGTGATGCCGTGGCCTTTAGTGGTACTGACGGCTATCGTGGTGCGCCTGCTGCTGACGGGGGCGCTGCATGAGGACGGACTGGCTGATTTCTTCGACGGCTTCGGCGGTGGAGGCTCTGACCGCCAACGCATCCTTGACATCATGAAGGACTCCCACATCGGTACCTATGGGGTCATCAGCCTGCTGTTCTATTTCCTCTTGCTGTTCTTTACACTGTACTCCATGCCTCCCCAACTAGCAGCCCTCGCGGTGATAGCCGTTGACCCGTTCGCCAAGATGATCAGTTCGCAGCTCGTTATTATGATGCCCTACGCGCGGACGGCAGAGACTGCGAAGAACCGCACGGTGTATCGCCGGCCGACAACGGCAGCTGGCGTGGGGCTGGCTGTGCAGGGGATGCTGCCCATGGCCGTGTTTCTCTACTTGATGCGTAGTCAGATAGAGTGGACCACCGTGGTGTTTGCACCGTGTTTCGTCATGTATTTCCTCTACCTGCTTATCTGGCGTCGTCTGCACGGCTATACAGGCGACTGCTGCGGAGCCGTCTGCCTGCTTACTGAGCTGACCACGCTGCTCAGCATACTACTCAACGTCGTCGGCGAGTAGCTCACTGATGGGCAGCTGGCGCTCGATGGCCGTATTGAACGAGATGATGGTCTCGCTGCGTGCCAGTCCTAAGGGCTGCAGTTTGTCGTGGATGGTGTTGAGCAGGTGGTGGTTGTTCAGGGCGTAGATTTTGATGAACAGGTCAAAATCGCCTGTCGTGTAGTGGCATTCCACCACTTCAGGAATCTCCTTCAGTTGTTCCACTACCCGGTCGAATTGCTCAGGGTGCTTTAGGTTCAGTCCGATGAAGGCACAGGTCTCGTAGCCAATCTTCTCGGGGTCGATGATAAACTGTGAGCCTTTCAGGATGCCTAAGCTGGTCAGTTTCTGTATGCGCTGGTGAATGGCAGCGCCGCTGACATTGCAGACGCGCGCCACTTCAAGGAAGGGAATGCGGGCGTCGGCAGCAATGAGTTTCAGGATTTCTCTGTCGAGTTTGTCTAACTTGGGATTTGCCATAAGCTTCTATTGTTTTTTCCTGTTCTTTTGAGTCGAAGAATAATTGATAACGTAGGCACCAGCCCGTCGCAGGGCCATCTTTACGTCGCTGATAATACCCACGTCCGTCTTCTCGTCGGCCTTAATGCTGACCGTCATACGCTGGGCGTCTTCAGACGACATGCGCTTGCGTTCCTCTTTAATATAGTTCTCTATGTCGCTGACTTCGGATAGTTTATCGTTTAGCTGGATGTGGGTATCCTTGCCAAGTCGGTCTTGTAGCTCTAAGGCGGGCGGGCCGATGTAGATATAGCTGACGGCCTGCTTCCTCACGAGCTTTTCCAGTTCCGTGCCCTGCGGTACCTTGTAGTTCACCTTCAGCGTCACATCGCGCATGTGCGTGACGATCATGAAGAAGAACAGCACAGTGAAGATCAGGTCAGGCAGCGAGGCCATGTTCAGCTGTGGCAGTTCGTGTTCCCTGCGGCGTATGCGACGTATCATAGTTTCTCTGTTTCTTGCTCCTTATTTCCTGTCCCCTGCTCCTTTTCCTCCACCAACTCGCTGATGCGCTGCGGGTAGTACTTCGCCACTTCCTCGCGTTCCAGGTAGCTGCACTGGCGGAAGGGTTTCCCGTACTTCTTCATGGCGTATTCGTTGCGTAGCTGATTGTAGGCCGCCACGATGGTATTCTGCATTTGGAAGTAAGCATCGTAGGAGGCAGTACGGCTCACGTTGAGTGAGAGGATATGCTCTTCGTGAATGCGTCTGATGTGCTGCTCCACGTGTTGCTGCAACTGTGGCAGCGTGACCGTCTGGCTGTCAACAGTCAGCTGGTCGTCAGCGTCCAGGCCGATGGTAAGCAGATGCTCACGGTTCACGTCCATCATCTGCTGGCTCTCCTCCGACAGCGGCGGTAGCTGGCGACGCAGTCCCTTGTCGGTGTCCATCGACGATGTGACGAGGAAGAAGATCAGCAGCATGAACGAGATGTCAGCCGTTGAGGTGGTGTTTAGCGACGGAATCTCGTTGCGGTGATGACGACGGAACATATAATGATAAGTATAGTTGACGTAAAGATGAACATGTCGGTGGCTTTCAGCCAGAACGTGTCTGTGAACAGTTTTCCGTTGACGGGCAGCGGTTCTGAGGAACCTGCGAGGAAGGTGACGGCCAGTGTCACTACCAGTAGTCCTGTTGTCAGGTAACCCGTCTTGTCGGCGTGACGAACCTCTAAGGCTGGCGACTGGCGCTCCCTTCTCTGCCATCCGCGCACAATGGACCAAATGGTCGTGACGATGGCAGCGACGATCAGCAGGTATGTCAGCCAAAGGACAATGTCTACGTAGGTCATATCAGTATCACATATTAATAACCTTTCATTTCCTCTTCGCCAGCGTGTCGAGCAACGTCACGGAAGCTTCTTCCATCTGTGTGGTCAGGTGGTCGATTCTTGCGGTGATGTAGCTATAGAACAGTTGCAGGATGAGGGCCACGATGATACCGAAGATAGTGGTGATGAGCGCCACCTTCATGCCTGAGGCCACGATAGTGGGACTGATGTCGCCCGCCGTCTGTATCTGGTCGAAGGCCATCACCATGCCGATCACCGTGCCAAGGAATCCCAATGACGGTGCCATGGCGATGAACAGCTTGATCCACGTGCAGCCCTTCTCTAAGTTAGCCGTCAGCACGGAGCCATAGGTTACCATGCTGCGCTCAATGTCGTCGGCAGGCTCGTCGGCGTGTAGCAGCCCCTGGTAGCAGATTGAGGCTACGGGACCTCGCGTGTCCTGACACATTTTACGGGCACCTTCCACGTCGCCTGCTGCCACGCGTGCGTCCACGTCCTGCAGCAACTTGCGGGTGTTCACCTCCGATAGTGTCAGGTAGATGATGCGTTCAATACATACAGCCAGGCCCAGCACCAATGTAAGTGCTACTAACGACATGAACAGTGGTGTGCCGTCAATAAACTTCTGCTTCAGCTGCTGGTGGAACCCTAAGCTGAACTCCTCGCCGTCGAGGTCGGTGATGTCTTCGGGCAGCGGCATCTCTTCTTCTGCCAGTGTGTCTGTGGCATCCGGTACTGTCTGTGGCTGAACCGTTTCAGTCTGTGCGGAATCTTTTTGTGCCTGAGCCCACACGGCAGGTGCATGAAGTACCAACGTTAGGGCCAAGGTCAGCAAGATAAAATGTCTCTTCGCTTTCATATTGTTACAATAATCGGCTGCAAAGGTACGGAATAATTATGAAATTCGCTTGATACGCGTAAAATATTTATGGTAGCTTAACAGAAAACCATAAACAAATTATATGGACCGCTGCAGGCAGTCCGTATAACGAATTTAGTAGTTTAAGTAGTTTGTTTTTTACTGGAACGAGTCACGCTCGTCAGGTTTGTAAGCTTTGTTATCCTCTTTCATGTACACCTGAAGATCGCTGAAATAGCCTGTCGTCTGAAGCTCCTTAAGCTGGGCCTTGGCAGTGTCCTCTGCCATGAACTCCTTGGCACTGGCCAGATGATTGGTGAACTCCAGTTTCTTGTTCTCGGTGTCCAGTACGGAGATCCACTCGTCCTTCAGGCGGTCTCCAATGACGAATTTCTTGCTCATACTTTTCTGATTTGTTTTAGTAGATTCATCTTTTCGGATGCAAAGTTAAGCATTATCCGCCAATGCTGTACCATTTTTTGCAAGAAAAGTTATGTAAACGTTTTCGTAGTCAGTGGGCGGGGATGTTAGAGCCCCAGCTCCTGCTTGAGGAAGCGCGGAGTGTAGCCTTTCTGGCTGCGGGCCACCTCTTCGGGCGTTCCCGTAGTGAGGATTTCGCCGCCCCGGCGTCCGCCCTCTGGTCCCATGTCAATGATCCAGTCGGCCTCGCGGATGACGTCGAGGTTGTGCTCTATGACGATGACGGTGTTGCCGCGTGCTACCAGCTTCTTCAGCACCTGCATCAGGATGCGGATATCCTCGAAGTGGAGGCCTGTGGTCGGTTCGTCGAGGATGTAGACGGTCTTGCCCGTGTCGCGTTTCGACAGCTCTGTAGCGAGTTTTACGCGCTGGCTCTCTCCGCCGGAGAGGGTGGTGGAGGGCTGCCCGAGCTTGATGTAGCCAAGGCCCACATCCTGGATGGTTTTGATTTTTCGGAGGATGTCGGGTACGTTCTCGAAGAACTCTACGGCCTGGTTGATGGTCATGTCGAGCACGTCGGCAATGGACTTGCCTTTGTAGCGCACCTCTAAAGTCTCGCGGTTGTAGCGTTTTCCGTGACACTCTTCACAGGGTACCTGAATGTCGGGCAGGAAGTTCATCTCGATGGTCTTGTAGCCATTGCCGCCACAGGTCTCACATCGTCCGCCCTTCACGTTGAACGAGAAACGGCCGGGCTTGTAGCCTCGTATCTTGGCCTCGGGCAGTCCTACGAAGAGTGAGCGGATGTCGGCAAAGACGCCTGTGTAGGTGGCGGGGTTGGAGCGTGGTGTGCGGCCGATGGGGCTTTGGTCTACGTTCACCACCTTGTCTATCAGTTCCATTCCCTCAATACTGTCGTAGGGCATGGGCGCTTTCAGTGAGCGGTAGAAGTGCTGGCTGAGGATGGGCTGTAGTGTCTCATTGATGAGCGTGGACTTGCCGCTGCCACTGACGCCTGTGACGAGGATGAGCTTTCCTAACGGGAACACTGCGTCGACGTGTTTCAGGTTGTTGCCGCGGCAGCCGCGTAAAACTAAAGCCCCCCCTACGGCCCCCGAGGGGGCTTCATTAGTTTTATCGGCAGAGACTGTTGTGACCCCCTCGGGGGACGTGCTCGACCTCAGGTCGCTTTCTACCAAAGGATGGCAAGAAAAGGGGGCTAAGTATTTCGCTGTCAGCGTATCGGCCTTCAACAGTTCCTTTGGCGTGCCTTGGAACACCACTTCGCCACCTTTGCGTCCGGCACGGGGACCGATGTCGATAATCCAGTCGGCGGCGAGCATCATGTCGCGGTCGTGTTCCACCACGATGACCGTATTCCCCAGGTCGCGAAGTTCCTTGAGTGAGTGGATGAGCCGTTCGTTGTCGCGCTGGTGCAGGCCGATGCTCGGTTCGTCGAGGATATATAGCACGTTGACCAGCTGCGAGCCTATCTGTGTAGCCAAACGTATGCGCTGGCTCTCTCCGCCGGAGAGTGAGGACGACGGGCGGTTCAGGGCTAAGTAGTCGAGCCCCACTTCCAGAAGGAAGTCCAGTCGGGTGCGTATCTCCTTCAGTATCTCAGTGGCTATCTGCCGCTGCTGTGACTCCAGATGGTTTTCTGCCTCGTCGAGCCACTGGCGCAGTTCGCTGATGTCCATGTCGGCCAGCTCGGCAATGTTCTTGTCCCAGATGCGGTAGGAGAGGGCTTCACGGTTCAGCCGTTGCCCGTGGCACTCCGGACAGGGCACTTCAGCAAGGAACTGTCCTGCCCACTTCTGGCCGCTGGTGGACTCGTCGTTCTCCATCACCTGTCGAAGGTATTTGATAATACCGTCGAAGGAGACGAAATAGTCGCTGGAGGTGTGGACCAGTTCCTTGTCGATGCGCACGTTTTCAAACGTACCGTAGAGAATCTCGCGCATGGCTTCCTCGGGAATGTCGTGGACAGGAGTGTGAAGATCGCAGTCATTCTTCTTCAGTATGGCGTCTATCTGCCAGAAAATCATCTGGTTCTTGTATTTCCCTAAAGGGATGATTGCACCGTTGTAGATGCTTTGCTTACGGTTGGGGATGACCTTCTCCATGTCAATCTCGTTGATGAAGCCCAACCCTTTGCAATGGGGGCAGGCTCCCTGCGGCGAGTTGAAGGAGAAATTGTTGGGGGCAGGGTCGCTGTAGCTGATGCCTGTCGTGGGGCACATGAGCCGGCGGGAGAAATGCTTTAGCCCTCCCGTATCCTTGTCGAGTATCATGATGAGACCCTCGCCCTGTTTCATAGCGATGGAAACGCTTCTCTTCAAACGCTCGGAGTTCTCAACTTCCCCTCCTTCGTAGGAGGCAGGGGGGAGGTTTAGCTTATCTATCACCACTTCAATGTCGTGATACTTGTAGCGGTCCACCTTCATGCCGCGTATTATTTCCTGCAGCTCACCGTCCACCCGCATGGTGAGGTACCCCTTCCGCCGCATCTGCTCAAACAGCTCGCGGTAGTGGCCCTTACGGTTCCTGACCACAGGGGCAAGTATGAAAATCTTCTTGCCGGCATAGTCGTGCTGGATCATGTCGAGCACTTTCTCTTCGGTGTATTTCACCATTGGCTCTCCCGTCTTGTAGCTGTAGGCTTTGCCTGCACGGGCATAGAGCAGTCGCAGGTAGTCGTAAATCTCAGTCGTGGTGCCTACGGTGGAGCGCGGGTTCTTGTTGGTGGTCTTCTGCTCGATGCTGATGACGGGCGACAGGCCGGTAATCTTGTCCACGTCGGGGCGCTCCAGACCGCCAAGGAAGTTGCGGGCGTATGCCGAGAACGTCTCGATGTAGCGCCGCTGCCCCTCGGCGAAGATGGTATCGAAGGCCAGCGATGACTTTCCCGAGCCGCTCAGGCCTGTAATGACAGTGAGTGACTGGCGGGGAATCTCCACGTCAATGTTCTTGAGGTTGTGGACGCGGGCACCGTAGACATTGATCTTACTTGTTTCCTTCATGGCAGGGCGGCTCGAGGGTTAGTCATTGTTGGTAGATCGGCCTTCGGTGTAACCGCGCAACAGGTTCACGTCCTTGCGTATGTTATACTCGCGGCCGTCGGCTCCCTTGGCCTTCACCAGGACGAAGTAGACACCTTCCTTTACGGGCTTCCCATTGTAGGTGCCGTCCCATGAGCCGGCTACGTCGTGCCACTCGTAGAGCTTCTGTCCCCACCTATTAAATATATAGGCGTGGAAATCCACGATACTCTTCCAGTGTTCCGTGCTGTTGGGATTGGCCACGCCCTTGGCGCCGTAGACATCGTTGATGTTGTCGTCGTTGGGCGAGAAAGCGTTGGGGAACTCTAACCTGCTTTCACTGATAGCGACAACAATAGTAGTGGAGTCTACCAGGTCGCCCGTGTCGGTAAGACGGCAGACGAGTGACACGTCGAACGTACCAGACTCGACAAAGCGGTAGGTCGTCTCTTCCTCGTAGCGGACGAAGAGGTCGCCTTGATGCTCCTGATCGTTCTGCTTGCGGAAGTGCCATTCGTAGGCAGGCGTGTGGTTTCCCATGTTCTTGGGGTTGGCGCGGAAGGTTACTTCTAACGGTGCCTCGCCGTCGCTGATGCTCGTGACTTCCTGAAGTGTTCCATCAGCATCTGTGTAGGAGGCGGTGGGCGACACCGTCGGAATTTCGTTCTGTGAAACGGCTGTCAGGGGCAAAAAAGCACACAAAGACAGCCAAATTATCTGTTTTAAATTCATTTTAATGTGGTTTAACGTGCAAAATTACGGATAAATCTTGATTTAGCCACGCTTTTTTTGTAATTTTGCATCCGAAATCGCAATTTTTTGGAAAAATGGTTCG
>ONKY01000143.1 GCA_900318585.1 uncultured Prevotellaceae bacterium | reverse complement strand
CTTCGACTCGAAGAAGGAGATGATTTGGGTTGGTGGTGGTGCCGGTATGGCTCCGCTGCGCGCACAGATCATGCACATGACGAAGACGCTACACACTACTGATCGCGAGATGCACTACTTCTATGGCGCACGCGCACTAAACGAAGTGTTCTATCTCGACGACTTCCTCGGCCTGGAGAAGGAGTATCCCAACTTCCACTTCCACCTGGCGCTCGACCGTCCCGATCCCGCAGCCGATGCCGCTGGCGTGAAGTATACCCCGGGCTTCGTCCATCAGGTTATGCTCAACACCTATCTGAAGGACCACGAGGCTCCCGAGGACGTGGAGTACTACATGTGCGGCCCTGGCCCCATGTCGGCTGCCGTGGTCTCCATGCTCGACTCCCTCGGTGTCGATCCCGAGTCCATCATGTACGATAATTTCGGAGGATAATTCTCCTGATATCATTCAAGCAAAGAGGGTATGTCTGAAAGCAGACATACCCTCTTCGCATATTGAGTAGCTATAGTATTTCTAATCTTCCCGGCTTCGTTTGTAGTGGTACTCCTGTATGTCAGGTGAAGAACCAAGATCCGGCTCCTTGGAGAAACGGCGGCCAGGCTTCTGGTTGTAGCCTTTGTGCATGGGACCTACATAAAGGATGATGTCCTTGTAATTCAGGGTCGGGATGACCATGCCGAATAATCCGACACCTACGCGGATGCCTTCCGGACGGAAGTTGGTGCAGAGACGGGCAGTGCTGTAGAAGGTGTGCTGATAGCACTCTAACCGGTTATACTTGTGGAAAGCCTCCATCTCGCTCTTCTTGATTTTCGCAGAGTCTGCGGTAGTGAAGATGAAGCCCACGTTGTTGACGGCATCGTCCAACTCATCAGTCTTGAGGCTGTCGTTCTCGGTGATACATTGTGCAATGTTGTCCATCATCTCCGTGTACATCGTCTCCTCGGTGGGAGCCGTATAGTAGGCGATGATGAGCAGCGCGGCAATCACAACGCCTGAGATGATTAGACGGCCCAGGCAGCTGTGGGTAAATTCGTGTAAAAACGATTCGTGGTTTTGGTAATTACCTCTGTCTGTTTGATCCATGATAAGAAGTGAATTTGGTTTTTGAAGAATTTAATGTGAAATCAGGTTCATGAACTCCTGGCGGGTTTTTGCCTGGTTGAAGGCTCCGCTGAAGTCACTGGTAGTGGTGATGCTGTTCTGCTTCTCGACGCCCCGCATCTGCATGCACATGTGGCGCGCCTCCACGACAACCATCACGCCTAAGGGCTTCAGCGTCTGTTCGATGCACTCCTTGATCTGGAGCGTCATGCGTTCCTGTACCTGTAGGCGGTGTGAGTAGATGTCCACCACGCGTGCTATCTTCGACAGTCCTGTGATGTAGCCGTTGGGGATATAGGCTACGTGAACTTTTCCGTAGAACGGCAGCATGTGGTGTTCGCAGAGCGAGAAGAAGTCGATGTCCTTGACGATGACCATCTGGGAATAGTTCTCCTGAAAGAGGGCATCGGTGAGCACCTTGTGGGCATCCATGTCATAGCCGCGTGTCAGCACCTGCATGGCCTTGGCCACGCGCATGGGAGTCTTCTGCAGCCCCTCGCGGTCAGGGTCTTCACCTATGAGGCTGAGCACCTGTCTGTAGTGTGCGGCCAGCTCTTCCAGTCCTTCGCGGCATTCTGTTTCCGGATTCATTCTGTTTTCTGTACGGTTATTTTTCCTTTAACGATAGTGGCCGACGGGTAGCCCAGCTTGCGGATGGCAATGAGCATCTCGTTAGCCTCTTCGAGCGTGCGGTAGTTGCCTACGCGACAGATCCAGCGCGGCGAGTAGAAATGGGTGTAGACGGGCTCGTCTGGGAAATTGGCCTTGATTTTGGCCGCCGTCTGCTCCGCTTTCAAGCGGTCTTTCCGCTGGTTGCCTCCTGCAAAGGCCTGCACACGGTATCCATTCACTTTGTAACTGCCCACCATCACTTTCTTCTTGGGTTCTGAGGGTGGCAGGAGAATGGCGGTGTCGGTAATGACAGGATCCGTGCGATGGGATATTGTTGCGGGCGGCGTCTGCAGCTTTGCCTCTTCCTGCTTCAGCGTGGCGTTCACGACAGGCTTTTCTGCCGTCTGCTTCTGCTGTGTGGAGGTGGTCACTGGCTTTGCTTCTTTCTGCTCCACCCCGCTGCTCCGTCCGTTAGCTTTGCTTTCGTCCGTCACGACTCGGCCGTCCAAACGAGTTTGACGGCCCTCGCTGCTCCGTCCGTTTACCAAGCTGTCGATGACTTTGCTATGTGTGACGGTCAGCTTGCCACCATACTTCGTGTCCTGTTGGATGCGCTGAGTAAAAGTGGTCTGCGCTCCTGCGGGGCAAAATGATAAATGACAAATGATAAATGATAAACTTATCAGCCACCATTTTCTCTTTGAAACTATGATTGTTCTGTTCATTGCTTTAAAGTTTTCCATTCATCATTTATCATTTATCTTTAGGCTTGAGCCCTTAGTCGAAAGCCACAATGATGCCCTTGAAGTCGGCAGCCTTCAGCGATGCACCGCCGATGAGTCCACCGTCGATGTCAGGCTTGGCAAACAGCTCAGGGGCGTTAGAAGCCTTGCACGAGCCACCGTAGAGGATGGTGGTGTCGTCGGCTACGGCCTGGCCGTACTTCTCGGCAATGATGCTACGGATGTAGGCGTGAATCTCCTCTGCCTGCTCAGCGGTAGCGGTCTTGCCGGTACCGATGGCCCAGATGGGCTCGTAGGCGATGACAATCTTGCGGAAGTCCTCTTCGCTG
>ONKY01000144.1 GCA_900318585.1 uncultured Prevotellaceae bacterium | reverse complement strand
TGCGCCTGACGAAGATGCTCTACCAGACCAGCGCCGACAAGAACTACATGGACTACTACGAGCGGGCGCTTTACAACCACATCCTGTCCATCTTCAATCCTGTGCAGGGTGGTTTTGTCTATTTCACTCCTATGCGCTCCGGTCATTACCGCGTCTATTCGCAGCCACAGACCTCTATGTGGTGTTGCGTGGGCACTGGCTTGGAGAATCCTGCCCGCTACGGCGAGATGATCTACGCCCACGAGGGCAGCGACCTGATTGTGAATCTCTTCATCCCCTCTACACTGACGTGGAACGACCTGACCGTCGTTCAGGAAAACAGCTTCCCGCAGGAGCCGTCAACCGACCTGACACTCCACCTGAAGAAGAGCAAGAAGTTCAGCGTGAAGATACGGCAGCCTTGGTGGACGGAAGGAATGAAGGTGACAGTCAACGGGGGAACCGTTGACCACAAGGAGAAAGACGGCTACCTCGTCATCAGCCGCACGTGGAAAGACGGCGACCGTATACGCATGGAGATGCCCATGCACCTGACCGCCATCACCACTCCTGACGGCAAGCCCCAGTACTCCTTCCTCTACGGTCCCATCGTACTGGCTGCCAAGACAGGCACTGACCGTCAGGACGGACTCTTCGCCGACGACAGCCGCGGCGGCCACATTGCCAACGGCCCGCAAATACCGCTGAGCCAGATGCCCGCCCTCATCGGTTCTCCCGATGAGATACTCACTCATCTGCAACCCGTCGAAGGCAAGCCGCTGACGTTTACGCTCAAGGGGGTCACCATCCCTGCCTTTGAGGGGCTGACACTCCAACCGTTCTATCAGCTCTACGAGTGCCGCTACCAAATTTACTTCCCGCTCTACTCCGAGACGGAATGGGCGGCCCGCCAGCAGCAGATAGCCGCCGAGGAGCAGGCCCGACTGACCTTGGAAGCCCAGACGGTGGACAAAGTGTTCTGCGGTGAGCAGCAGTCGGAGAGCGACCACTTCTTCACCTCAAAAGGCAGCTGGAACGGTAGTGACGGCGGCATACACTGGCGCCGCACCCGTGGCACGTTCACCTACCGCATGAAAGCCGTTGGTGCCAAGACGCTACGGCTGAAAGGCTTTGCCGACCGTGAGCCTGTTCGCATTACCATCGGCGGCAGCGAAATAGGTACCTTACGCTTTGACCGCAACGGTCAGGCCGAGCTTGCCCTTCCTTCCACTGTGTCCGAAACAGTAATCCTCGGCTTAGAGGCACTACAGGGCGCACAGACTCCACGTATAACAGAAGTCAGGCTGTGCAAATAATATCACCATAAAACTATAAAGTAAAAATGAAAAAGACTATTTCCATGCTTTTCCTGTCAGCCACGATGTGCCTGCCGACAACAGGCGTGCTGGCCGACGATTACGAGACACTACACACGGAGAAGATCCAGAACCCCATGCTGTGGGCTGACGTGCCCGACCCCGACGTTATCCGCGTGGACGATACTTTTTATCTGGTTTCCACCACCATGCACCTCATGCCCGGTGCCCCCGTCATGAAGTCGAAAGACCTGAAGAACTGGGAGACAGTAGGCTATATTTTCGACCGACTGACCGACTCGCCGAAGTACGACCTGTTAGAGGGCACCGCCTACGGCCGTGGACAGTGGGCCACCTCGCTGAAGTATCATAACGGGAAATTCTATGCCCTCTTGGCTCCCAACGAGCAAGGAGCCATGGGCGACACCTATATCTTCACCGCTGAGAAGGCTGAAGGCCCGTGGACCATCCTCTCCCGTATGCGTCACTTCCACGACTGCTCACTCTTCTTCGATGACGACGGCCGCGTCTACGTCATCTACGGCACGGGCGAGCTCATGGAGCTGAAGCCCGACCTGAGCGATGTCATCGAAGGTACCCACCAGCAGATATTCAAGCGCGAGGAGGACGAGAAAGGCCTCTTGGAGGGTAGCCGCGTCATCAAGCACAACGGCAAATATTACCTGCTCATGATCTCCCACGTCTATGCCCCCGGCCGTCACCGCCGCGAGGTGTGCTACCGTGCAGACGACATCCACGGCCCATGGGAGAAGCAGGTCATCTTGGAAAGTGAGTTCGGCGGCTTCTCCTACGAGGCACAGGGTACCATCGTCGATACGCAGGACGGCGACTGGTACGGCATCATCTTCCAGGACCGTGGCGGCGTAGGCCGTGTGCTTACCGTCATGCCCTGCCGCTGGATCAACGGCTGGCCTATGCTCGGCGACGAGAATGGCAAGGTGCCCGACACCGTGCGTCCGCTAAAGAGTGGAGAGCCGACCACCAGCATTGTCTGCGCCGACGACTTCTCCTCATCGAAGCTCGGCCTGCACTGGCAGTGGAACCACAACCCCGTTGACAAAGCCTGGAGCCTGACAGAACGACCGGGATTCCTCCGTCTGAAGACCAACCGCGTAGTGGAGAACCTCTACTTGGCACCGAACACCCTGACGCAGCGCATGGAAGGCCCCACGTGCAGCGGCACCATCATGCTGGACTACTCAAAGATGAAGGATGGCGACCGCGCCGGCTTTGCCGCCTTCAACAGCGACACGGGTGCTCTGACCGTCAAGAAGACGGGCAAGACGGTGACCTTAGTGATGGAAGAGCTGTCGGCACAGCTGTCCGACCGCGAGAAGGCCGTTACCAAGTATGACGAGAAGACGGTGGAGAGCGTCGTGCTGACTAAGCTTTCTCCGAAGTCCACAAAGGTCTGGCTACGCATCGATGCCGACTTCCAGCCGGGAGAGCGTGGCGGTAAGGATGCTGCCAACTTCTTCTACAGCCTTGACGGTGAGCAATGGACGAAGATAGGTACGACGGACTATAAGATGCGCTTCGACTGGCGCCGTTTCTTCATGGGACAGAAGTTTGGTATTTTCTGCTACGCCACGAAAAAGGCCGGTGGTTATGTTGACATTGATGCTTTTCAGTATCAGCGGAAATAAAAAATGTAACATATCATAAACTATTCTTCTGAAAATTGTCGTAACTTTGCCGACAGTTTTTTACTAAGAAATTATCAACCAAACAAAATGAATGTCAACATGAAACCAATGATGAGAAATCTACTGACGGTAGCATTTGCCGTCATGCCGCTGTTGGGAATGATGGCAGCATCACCGTCTGCTCCCCAGAAGCGCGCTCAAAAAGCACGCCAGAAGCAGCAAGTAAAGGAGACAGTTACTCCCGCCGACCCCAACTTCTACATCTTCCTCTGCTTCGGACAGTCGAATATGGAGGGAAATGCACGTCCCGAGGCACAGGATCTGGCCAGCCCCGGTCCACGATTCCTGCTCATGCCTGCCGTCGACTTCCCTGAGAAGGGTCGCAAGATGGGCGAATGGTGCGAGGCCTCCGCTCCCCTCTGCCGTCCTAACACCGGTCTTACCCCTGCCGACTGGTTCGGCCGCACCCTCGTGGCATCGCTGCCCGAGAACATCAAGATTGGTGTCATCCATGTAGCCATCGGCGGCATCGACATCAAGGGATTTCTCCCTGACAGCATTCCTACCTACGTGGAGAAGAAAGCTCCCGGCTGGATGAAAGGTATGCTGGCTGCCTACGACAACAACCCCTACGAGCGCTTGGTCACCCTGGCCAAGAAGGCACAGAAGGACGGTGTCATCAAGGGTATCCTGATGCACCAGGGCGAGACCAACACTGGCGACCCGAAATGGGCTGGCATGGTGAAGCAGGTGTACGACAACCTGTGCAGCGACCTCAACTTGAAACCCGAGGAGGTGAACCTCTATGCAGGCAACATCGTTCAGGCTGGTGGCCAGGGCGTCTGCATCGGCTGCAAAAAGCAGATTGACGAGCTGCCGCAGACCATCCACACCTCTCAGGTTATCTCTTCCGACGACTGCACCAACGGCCCCGACCGCCTGCACTTCGATGCTGCCGGCTACCGTGAGCTGGGCTGCCGCTACGGTGAGGCCGTGGCCCGTCACCTCGGCTTCGAGCCCAAGCGTCCGCATATCGAGATGCCCAAGAAGTTTGAGGTGCCTGCCGACGCCGTTACTGCCGAGACCACCATTCCCGGCAACGAGTTCCCCAAGGTGGACAAGGAGCACCGTGCCTACTTCAGCATCAATGCACCGCAGGCACGCAAGGTCGTTGTAGACATCTGCAATAAGAAGTACGACATGCAGTCTGACGGCAAGGGCAACTTCACAGCCGTCACCGACCCCCTGCCCGTAGGCTTCCACTATTATTTCATGAACATCAACGGCGTGAACTTCGTTGATCCCGCCTCCGAGACCTTCTTCGGCTGCAACCGCGAGTCAGGCGGTATCGAGATTCCTGAAGGTCCCGAGGGCGACTACTACCGCCCCCAGCAGGGTATCGCTCACGGCCAAGTACGCAGTATCTATTACCATAGTCCTAACTCCAAATTTGGTGAGTGGCGCCACGCTCTCGTCTACACGCCTGCTGAGTATGAACTGAAGCAGAACATCAAAAAGCGCTATCCCGTGCTCTACCTGCAGCATGGTATGGGTGAGGGAGAGACCAGCTGGGCAATCCAGGGCAAGATGCAACACATCATGGATAACGCCATTGCTGCGGGCGAGGCTGTGCCGATGCTTGTAGTCATGGAGAGTGGCGACATCAAGGGTCCCTTCGGCGGCGGCAACAACCGTCAGGGCATGAGCGATTACGGTGCTTCCTTCTATCCCGTTCTGCTCAACGACCTCATCCCCTATATCGACGCAAACTTCCGCACGAAGACCGACCGTGACAACCGCGCTATGGCAGGCCTTTCTTGGGGTGGACACCAGACGTTCGACGTCGTGCTCAACAACCTCGACAAGTTCGCTTGGTTAGGCACCTTCAGCGGCGCCATCTTCGGCCTCGACGTGAAGACCGCCTACAACGGGGTATTCGCCAATGCCGACGAGTTCAACAAGAAGATTCACTATATGTATATGAACTGGGGTGAAGAAGACTTCATCAAGAGTGCCGACATCGTCAAGCAGTTGCGCGAGCTGGGCATCAAGGTTGATTCCAGCGAATCGGCAGGTACCGCCCACGAGTTCCTTACCTGGCGTCGCGGACTCCATGAGTTCATCCCCCACCTCTTCAAGAAATAATGCCCCCAGTTGGGGAGGCTGGAGGGGCTTGGCTCAGCGCTTGGCCTGACGGCCGAAGCACCGACAAATACTCTTTTATCACAGGGAATGCCTATCGGCACTCCCTGTTTTTTTCTTATTACCCCTACGGGGCCTGAGGGGAAAAGGGAACCGTCAACCGTCATTTTGGTTCGACATTTCTCCAAATATGATGATGAAAACGAAAGTTTTCCGGAAAAGTGCGACTTATTTGCGGAAAAATCTGTAATTTTGCACCCGCAATAGGGCATCGTACTTCATAATACGTAATTCATAAATATATATAGTTATGTCATATTTGTTTTCTTCAGAATCAGTATCGGAAGGTCATCCCGACAAAGTGGCTGACCAGGTGAGCGACGCCATCCTCGACCAGTTCCTGGCCTACGACCCTCAGGCGCACGTGGCCTGCGAGACTTTCGTCACGACAGGGCAAGTGGTCATCATGGGCGAGGTGAGCAGCGACGTGTATATTGACCTGCAGACCGTTGCCCGCAACACCATCAACAAGATAGGTTACACAAAGGCCGAATACCAGTTTGACGGCAACTCGTGCGGCATCCTCAGCGCCATACACGAGCAGAGCCAAGACATCAACCGTGGCGTCAGCCGCGAAGAGGAGTCTGAGCAAGGCGCCGGCGACCAGGGCATGATGTTCGGCTACGCCACCAACGAGACGGAAAACTACATGCCCGTCTCCCTCGACCTGGCTCACCTCATCATGCGCACACTGGCCGACATTCGCAAGGAGGGGAAGGAGATGACCTACCTCCGCCCGGATGCCAAGAGCCAGGTGACGGTGCAGTATAGCGACGAGGGTGTGCCCGAGCGCATCGACACCATCGTAGTGAGCACGCAGCACGACGAATTCGACGAGGACGAGAAGATGCTGGCTAAGATCAAGGACGACGTCATCAATATCCTCATCCCCCGCGTAAAGCAGCAGATACATTCGCAGAAGGTGCTCGACCTCTTCGGCCTCGATATCAAGTACTACGTCAACCCCACGGGCAAATTCGTCATCGGCGGCCCCCACGGCGACACAGGACTGACGGGCCGCAAAATCATCGTCGATACCTACGGCGGCAAAGGTGCCCACGGCGGCGGTGCCTTCTCAGGCAAAGACCCGTCGAAGGTAGACCGCTCGGCGGCCTACGCCGCCCGCCACATCGCAAAGAACATGGTGGCAGCGGGCGTGGCCGACGAGATGCTGGTACAGGTGAGTTACGCCATCGGCGTGGCAAAGCCCATGAACATCTACGTGAACACCTACGGCAAGAGCCGCGTCAACATGAGTGACGGCGAGATAGCCCGCAAGATTGAGCAGATGTTCGACCTCCGGCCGAAGGCCATTGAGCAGACGCTGAAGCTGCGACAGCCCATCTACTTGGAAACGGCTGCCTACGGCCACATGGGGCGGAAGTGCGAGTTGGTACACAAAACTTTCACCAGCCACTACCACCCCACCAAGGAAATCGACGTGGAACTCTTCACCTGGGAAAAGCTCGACCGCGTGGATGACATCCGCAAGGAGTTCTTTCCCTAATGCACAATGCACAATATACTGACCGACACCATTCATGTAAGTGCCAGGGAGTCTTTGCCTGTCGACGAGGGCGAGGTCCTGTTTACCAACATCGACCTGACGCCGAAGAAACCGCTGCGCCCACAGACGCCCTATCAGGTGCTACGTATGTTGCCGCGCGATGCAACACCCGCCCAGCAGGACTCTGCCATCCAAGCATGGTTCCAGCCGGGCGAGATTCACTATAGCAGTCGTCCAGACACGCTCCACCTGCCAGGACACGGCGTGGGGCGCAACCTGAAGGAGGTGAACCTGCCGCAATACTACCGCGAAAGTTTCTTCTCCAAGGACTCGCTGCTACACCCTGAGCTGAATGCTGGACGATACGGCGTGGCGGGCGACCCTGTGCCCTACGCTTTGCGCAACGACGACATCATCACTACGCTACTGCTTTTGTGCTTCATCCTGGCCATCATCGCCTTTGCCAACTCTATGCACTTCATCGGCCGACAGGTGAAGGACTTTATCTACCTGCCACATTCCGAGAGCAGCTCGATGACGGAGACGTCCACCGAACTGCGCTTCCAGTTCTTCTTCGTCGTGGAGACCATTCTCCTGATGGCCATCACCTATTTCTTCTACACTACCAACTACGTGGCCGACACTTTTGTACTTCAGTCAGAGTATGAGCTACTGGGCATCTTCTTCGCCATCTTCGCCGCCTACTTCCTCATGAAGGGTCTGCTCTATACTTGGGTGAACATGGTGTTCTTTTCTGGTAAAAAAAACGGACAATGGCTAAAGTCCTTCCTCTTCATTACCTCCTTCGAGGGGGTACTGCTCTTCCCTGCTGCCATGCTGCTCGTCTATTTCGACTTGAAGATAGAAAATGTAGTATATTATTTTGCTTTTTGTCTGATTTTTGTTAAAATCCTTACATTTTACAAGTGCTGGGTTATCTTTTTCCGACAAAAAAGCTTCTTTTTGCAAAATATTTTGTACTTTTGTGCCCTCGAAATCATACCCATGCTTTCCCTGACAGGAGGACTGGCCATGATTGTCGATGTTTTGAAAGTAAATTATTAGGACACAGAAATGATTAAGAAGATTCTGGTTTCACAACCCAAACCATTAAGCGAGAAATCGCCGTATTATGACATTGCCGAAAGATTTGAGGTAGAGATGGTATTTCGCCCTTTTATTAAAGTAGAGGGTATGTCGGCCAAGGAGTTTCGTACCCAGAAAATCAGCATCCTTGACTATACGGCAATTGTCTTCACGTCACGTCATGCCATTGACCACTTCTTCACGCTGGCCAAGGAGATGCGCATCAACATTCCCGAGGACATGAAGTATTTCTGTGTCACTGAGACCATCGCCCTCTATATCCAGAAATACGTGCAGTATCGCAAGCGTAAGGTGTTCTTCGGCAGCACAGGACGTGTTGACGACCTGCTCCCTGCGATGATCAAGCACAAGAATGAGCGCTATCTGGTTCCCATGAGCGACGTCCACAACGACTCCCTCACGAACCTGCTTGACTCCAAGAAACTGCAGCACAAGGAGTGCGTTATGTATAAGACGGTGAGCAACGACTTCACACCAGAGGAGATTAAGGCCTTCGACTACGATATGCTGATCTTCTTCAGCCCCTCGGGTATAGAGTCGCTCATCAAGAACTTCCCCGACTTTAAGGAGAAAGGCAAGGCAGTAGTGGCTACTTTCGGGCCCTCCACTGCAAAGACTGCTAAGGATGCCGGCCTGACGGTAGGACTGGAAGCTCCCACTGAGAAATATCCGTCGATGACGGGTGCCCTGCAGCATTATCTGATTATGCAGGATGATGATTGAGGTGCATGGGGCAAGGGGCAGGATTTAGGAAACAGGAGCGTATTGTCAGCAAGAAGCTGATGGACGAACTCTTCAAAAACGGTCACAGTCAATCGCTGACCGTTTTTCCGTTACGTGCCGTCTTTCGGATTGAGGAGTCCTGCCCGCCTTCTGTCTACCGTGACGAACCGTATCAAGCTACGGCACAGATACTGGTGAGTGTACCGAAGCGCCATTTCAAACATGCCGTTGACCGTAACCGTGCAAAGCGACAAGTGCGCGAGGCCTACAGGCTGAACAAGCAGCTGCTACTCTCCTCCCAGCCTACACTCGACCAAAGGCTTCATTTCTCCATTGCCTTCATCTGGCTTTCCAACGTGCCACAGCCCTCGCCACGTGTAACCCACAGCGTCAAGTCAATCCTTTCGAGAATTGGTGGACGTGTGGATAAGGGATAGTTATTGGAAATGGGATGAACGTATTTAGAACTGTAATTCATAGGTTGTCGGTAGGCGTTGCCTGGCTGCTCTGCCTGCCTATCGTGTTCTACCAGCGATGCATTTCACCGCTGACGCCACCCTCCTGCCGCTTTACACCCACCTGTTCACAGTATGCCAAGGAAGCACTCAGGAAGCACGGCCCCATCAAGGGCCTCTATCTTGCTATACGGCGCATCCTGAGATGCAACCCGTGGGGCGGCTCTGGCTATGACCCTGTTCCGTGACATCTCGTTCCCTCCCAAATCATCGTTTTTTTGCAATTCATTTGGATGATTGACTTTTTTGCATTATCTTTGCAGCCATAATGAATAAATCATCCACGAACCAGATAGCAGATGGCGACAGATGCAGCTGTTGCGATTTGACTTTTGGGAGGTCATATGGATTCGACCTCTGGTCGCTTTGCAAGCAAAGAACTTCATCATGGACAGGATACTGCTGCGACACAATGTCAATGCGACCTGAGGTCGAGCTGAAATCTATCTTTTAATAATCCGTAAAAGTAGGGCTGCGAGGTGTAATAATTGCGTCAGATTGTGTACCTTTGCAAAACGTATGAGGAAATCGGCAGTAGTGCTATTGGTCGTGACGCTGCTTGCTGGCTGTAGTGGCAGGCGGGCGGAGATGCGTGAGCGTCTCTCTGTGCTGAATGCGCTCAACCGTGCTGACACCGTGCTCACCGCCACCCACCGTGACGAGGCACAGGAGCTGGCCGACTGGTTCGACCGCCACGGCTCCTCCAACGAGCAGATGCTGGCCCACTACCTCCTTGGCCGCTGCTACGCCGACATGCACGAGACACCCATGGCCCTCCACTGCTATCAGGAGGCCATCAGTCACGCCGATACCACCACCGCCGACTGCGACTTCGCCCAGCTGAGCCGCGTCTATGGGCAGTCCGCTACCATCTTTTACCAGCAGGGACTGTATCGTAACCAGTTGGAGTATGAAGATATTGCTTCCGCTTATGCATGGCGCGGAAACGAC